>DASYCA010000130.1:0-11773 GCA_036500445.1 Burkholderiaceae bacterium
GGGCCGCAACGTGGTGCTGGACAAGTCGTTCGGCGCGCCGCGCATCTCGAAGGACGGCGTCACCGTCGCCAAGGAAATCGAGCTTGCCGACAAGTTCGAGAACATGGGCGCGCAGATGCTGAAGGAAGTGGCGTCGCGGACCTCCGACGAGGCCGGTGACGGCACGACGACGGCTACCGTCCTCGCGCAGGCCATCGTTCGCGAAGGCATGAAGTACGTCGCCGCGGGCATGAACCCGATGGATCTGAAGCGCGGCATCGACAAGGCCGTCACGGCCCTGGTCGAGCAGCTGAAGAAGCAGTCGAAGGCAACGACGACCTCCAAGGAAATCGCGCAAGTCGGCACGATCTCGGCCAACAGCGACGAAGAAGTCGGCAAGATCATCGCCGACGCGATGGACAAGGTCGGCAAGGAAGGCGTCATCACCGTCGAAGACGGCAAGAGCCTGAACAGCGAACTCGAAGTCGTCGAAGGCATGCAGTTCGACCGCGGCTACCTGTCGCCCTACTTCATCAACAACCCGGAAAAGCAGACCGCGACGCTGGACAACCCGTTCGTGCTGCTGTTCGACAAGAAGATCAGCAACATCCGTGACCTGCTGCCGACCCTGGAGCAAGTCGCCAAGAGCGGCCGTCCGCTGCTGATCATCGCCGAAGAAGTCGAGGGCGAAGCCCTGGCAACGCTGGTCGTGAACACGATCCGCGGCATCCTGAAGGTCGTCGCCGTCAAGGCGCCGGGCTTCGGCGACCGTCGCAAGGCGATGCTCGAAGACATCGCGATCCTGACCGGCGGCAAGGTCATCGCCGAAGAAGTCGGCCTGACGCTGGAGAAGGTTACGCTGGCCGACCTCGGCCAGGCCAAGCGCGTCGAAGTGGGCAAGGAAAACACCACCATCATCGACGGCTCGGGCGCCGCTGGCGACATCGAAGCGCGCGTCAAGCAAGTGCGCGTTCAAATCGAAGAAGCCACCAGCGACTACGACCGTGAGAAGCTGCAAGAACGCGTGGCCAAGCTGGCCGGCGGCGTTGCGGTGATCAAGGTCGGCGCTGCGACCGAAGTCGAGATGAAGGAAAAGAAGGCCCGCGTCGAAGATGCGCTGCACGCCACCCGTGCGGCCGTCGAAGAAGGCATCGTGGCCGGTGGCGGCGTCGCGCTGCTGCGCGCCAAGCAATCGGCCGGCACGATCAAGGGCGACAACGCCGATCAAGACGCCGGCATCAAGCTGGTGCTGAAGGCGATCGAAGCGCCGCTGCGCGAGATCGTCTACAACGCCGGCGGCGAAGCCAGCGTGGTCGTCAACGCCGTGCTGAACGGCAAGGGCAACTACGGCTTCAACGCGGCCAACGACACCTACGGCGACATGATCGAAATGGGCATCCTGGACCCGACCAAGGTGACGCGCACCGCGCTGCAGAACGCGGCCTCGGTCGCCTCGCTGATGCTGACGACCGAAGCGATGATCTCCGAATCGCCGAAAGACGAAGCCGCCGGCGGCGGCGGCATGCCGGGTGGCATGGGCGGCATGGGTGGCATGGGCGGGATGGACATGTAACTCAGGGTCTTCACCCGCGAGACTGAGGGCTGCTTCGGCAGCCCTTTTTCATGCCCGCGCGCGGATAATGCGGCTTTTATCAGACGGTTTTCACGACGCCGATGCCCATTGCCCCCGCGCTGTTGCGTTTCGTCGACGATGAACTGGCGCTCGCGCCGGCGCTGATCGAGCGCACGCTGGGCGGGACGATGCACCTGCTGCGCGGCAGCCAGGACGACCCGATGGCGGCCGCCGAGCGCGCCAACGCACTCGGCCTGGTCGGCGCGCTGGGCACGCACGTCGCCGCGGCCGAGCGGGCCTTCGTCGAGGCCTTGCGCGAAGGCGTTCGCGAGGCGCTGAAGGACCAGCACGGCCACGCGCTGGACGAGTTCGACGCCGCCGGCCCGAGCCTGGAGCTGATGGATGAATCGCGCGTCGAGGTCGACATCGAGATCTCGCGCGCGATCCAGCTGATCGACACGACGGCCGAATGGGAGCTGCGCGAGCTGCAGACGTTCACCTCGACGCTGGTCGGCCAGACGCACGTGAGCGCCGAGTCGAACCCGTTCCGGCCGCAGGTCTACGCCAGCGCGCTGTGGCAGGCGGCGTGTGCCGTCAGCCCGCTGCCGATGCACCGCACCCAGTTGCTGCGCACCGCCAGCGGCGTCGCGGCCGGCCTGCTGAAGAACGCCTGGGCCGCCGCCAGCACGCGGCTGGAATCGCAGGGCGTGCAGCCCGGCATCTACCGCAGCATCGTCATCAACGCCGGCACCCCGACGCGCCAGGGCGTGCCGCTGCCCAGCGTCGACAACCCGAGCACGATGGCCGGGCTGCTCTCGAGCATGCCGGGCGGCTCGTCGGCAATGCAGGTCAGCGTCGCGAACGCGGCGATCCCGATGGGCATGCTGATGGGCCAGGCCTCGTTCAGCCCGGTGAGCCCGTTGCTGGAGCGCGCGCTCGCGCAGCTGGACGCGATGCTGCTGTCGCCGGACACGACGCCGGCCACCTTTCGCGCGCAGCGCAGCGCCTTGCTCGACGCCGCCGGCAGCGCGCCCGAGCGCCAGGTCGTCGAGCTGGTCTCGCGCGTGTTCGATGCGATCGCCGCCGACCCGCAGCTCTCGCCGGCCCACGCCGCGCTGCTCGCGCGGCTGCGCGCCTCGGCGCTGCGGGTGGCGCTGCGCGACCCCGAGATGCCGGCCACGACGCGCCACGTGGTCTGGCAATTCCTCGACCGGGTCGGCGAACTCGGCGCCGCCGAGCCCAAGCCCGGCGACCCGCGCGCCACGACGCTGCTCTCGCTGTGCAACGCCCTCGCGCAGCAGCTCGCCGGCGCCGCGATGCCGGACGCCGCCGGCTACCGGCGCGCCCTCAAGCAGCTCGACAGCCTGCTCGCAACCCAGCTCCAATCGCAGCTGCAGGCGGCGCAGCCGGCGGCGCAATCGCTGCACGAGGCCGAACACAGGGAACTGCTGACCCAGCGCCTGGCGCAGCGCCTGACCGAGCAGATGGCGCCGCTGCGCCCGAGCCAGAGCATTCGCCGCTTCCTGACCACGACCTGGTCCCGCGTGCTGGCCGAATGCATCGCGCGCGACGGCGAACAGGCCGATTCGACGCGCGCCTGCATCAAGCTGGTCGACGACCTGCTCTGGAGCGTGCAGCTGCCCGACCACCCGAAGAGCCGGCAGCGGCTGATCGTCCTCTTGCCCGTGATCCTGAAGCGCCTGCGCGACGGCATGGCGCTGATCAACGTGCCGGTCGCCGAGCAGGAACGCGTGTTCAGCGAGCTGATGACGATCCACACCGAAGCGCTGCGCCCGAGCCATCGCACCGAGGACCGGCCGCTGACGCCCGAGGAGATCGTGCAGCGCATGCGCGAGGAGGTGCTGCCGCCGAGCACCGGCCACGGCGCCTTCCGCGATTCGCTGATCGACCTGGGCTCGATGGAGACGGTGCCGGCCGCGCTGCTGCCCAACGAGCCAACTCCCGTCGAGGACTCGCGCCGGCGCGTCGCCGCGCTCGCGATCGGCTCGCGCCTGCGGCTCTTCATTCGCGGGCGCTGGAACCGGGTCCAGCTGCTGTGGCGCAGCGAGAAGGGCTTGTTCTTCCTGTTCGCCGGCGAGGCGACCGCGCGCACCCACTCGATCTCGCTGGGCGCGCTCGAGCGGCTGGCCGGCGCCGGGCTGATGCGCCCGCTCGAGGAGCGCACGCTGGTCCAGCGTGCGCTGGACACCGTGATGATCGACGCCGGCCGCCGCACTTGACAAGCCTTTTCTCCCTCGCCCCTCTGGGGAGAGGGGCCGATAGGCCGCCGACATCTCTGCCTGCCGGCCCTCACCCCTGCCCTCTCCCAGAGGGAGAGGGAGAAGAGCGGTTCAAACGGCGAGCGGCGTCGCGAGGTGCTGCTCGATCTCGGCCGCGATGAACGCGGGCCGCTCGTGGATGACCCAATGCGTGGCGCCCGGGATGCGCACCAGGCGCAGGCGCGGCGCGAACGGCTCGAGGCCGTCGATCAACCCGATCGGCAGCGCCATGTCGTCCTCGGCCCACAGCACCAGCGTGGGCATCGTCACGGTGACGAACTCGGGCGCGAAGCTGATCGACATCACCGGATCATCCGGCGCCAGCGGCGGGCGCAGCGGCGAGGCGCGGTAGTAGTTGCAGCCGCCGGTCAGGCCGGCGCGCCAGATCGCGCGGTACTGGTCGCGCACCGGCGGCGTGAGCCAGCCGCCGCCGACGCGCGCCGTGTCGGCCGCGCCCATGTTCTCGAACATCGGCCACAGGCGCGCGAAGTCGTTCTCGGCCAGCAGCGCTTCGGCGTCCGGGCGGCACAGGAAGTTCATGTAGGCGCTGGCCGCCTGCTGCTGCGGGTTGTGCTGGAGCTCGCGAAGAAAGGCCGCGGGGTGCGGCGAGTTGATGATGACGAGGCGCTTCAGGGCCTGCGGGTGCAGCGCCGCGAAGGTCCATGCGACGGCGCCGCCCCAGTCGTGCGCGACCAGCGCCTCCAGTGGCCCGCCGCCGAGCTGCTCGATCAGCGCGCCGAGGTCGCTCATCAAGTGCTTGACGCGGTACGCCTCGGGCTGAGGCGGCGCGGACGACGGCCCGAAGCCGCGCAGGTTCGGCGCGACGCAGCGGTAGCGGTCGCCGAAGTGCTCGAGCGTTTCGTCCCACACGAACGCGGCCTCGGGAAAACCGTGCAGGAACAGCAGCAGCGGCGCACCCGGGCGGCCGCTGGCACGGCAATTCAGCGTGATGCCGTGCGGCAGCACCGCGTCGAAGGTCTCGATCATTCCTTGGTCTCCGGTTTGGGCGCGTGGACCCAGTCGTACAGCATCCGCGCGGCGTCGCCGATGCCGGTCTTCTTCAGCGCCGAGAACAGCGTGACGCCGACGTCGGCCTCCTCGGTCACGCTCTCGCCGAGCGCCGCCTGCACGCCGGCAAGTGCGGCCGCGGCCTCGCTGCGGTTGAGCTTGTCGGCCTTGGTCAGCAGCACCAGCAGCTTGACCGAGCCGTTGCCGATGCGCGGCGCGATGAAGCTCATCAGCTGTTGATCGAGGTCGGTGAAGCCCAGCCTCGAATCGATCATCAGCACGACGCCCACGAGGCTGCGGCGCGCGTTCAGGTAGTCGGCCATCACCTTCTGCCAGCGCAGCTTCGCGCCGCGCGCGACCGCCGCATAGCCGTAGCCGGGGAGGTCCGCGAAGAGCGCGTTGCCGACGATCTTCGGTCCCAGGTCGAAGAGGTTGATGTGCTGCGTGCGGCCCGGCGTCTTCGACGCGAACGCGAGGCGCTTTTGCTGCGTCAGCGTGTTGATCGCGGTCGATTTGCCGGCGTTGGAGCGGCCGACGAACGCGATCTCCGGCAGCTCGGTCTGCGGCAGCTGATCGAGCTGGCTCGCGGTGGTGCGAAAGCGCGCGGTGTGGCACCAGCCGAGCGCGCGTTTGTCCAGGTCGGCCTCGCTCAACAGTGTGGCGTCCAACACTGCGGCAGCGGCCGGATTCGAATTGTTTTGCTCGGCCATGGAGTCGCCCAAAGCGGTCATTGTAAAATCATGGGGTTTTGCACAAGAAATTAGCCGCACGCCATGAAGTCTGTTGCCATTCTGTTCACCAGCCTGCTGTTTGCCGCGTCCGCCGTTTGCGCCGCGGAGGGCGCCCCGGCCGCACCCGCAAAGCCTGACCTGGCCAAGGGCGAGGCGATCTCGACCAAGGTCTGCTCGGCCTGCCACACGAACGACGGCTCGCGCGGCAGCCCGGCCAACCCGATCCTGCAAGGCCAGCACCCCGAGTACCTGATCAAGCAGCTGACCGACTTCAAGACCGGCAAGCGCAGCAACCCGATCATGACCGGCATGGCCGCGCCGCTGAGCGAGGCCGACATCCGCAACGTCGCCGCGTTCTACGCCAGCAAGACCGCCAAGCCCGGCTTCGCCAAGCACAAAGACACGGTCACGATGGCCGAGAAGATCTACCGCGGCGGCATCGCCGACCGCACGATCCCGGCCTGCGCCGGCTGCCACAGCCCGGACGGCGCCGGCATGCCCTCGCAGTACCCGCGCCTGGGCGGCCAGCAGGCCGACTACACCGAGGCGCAGCTGGTCGCGTTCCGCGGTGGCGCGCGCACCAACAGCGTGCCGATGACCGGCGTCGCGGCCAAGCTCAACGACCGCGAAATCAAGGCCGTGGCCGACTACATCGCCGGCCTGCACTGACTGAGCGCTTTGCACCTCAGAATCTGCGCTGCGTGACGAAGAGCCGGTCTTGGACCGGCT
Source organism: Burkholderiaceae bacterium (assembly GCA_036500445.1). GTDB lineage: Bacteria > Pseudomonadota > Gammaproteobacteria > Burkholderiales > Burkholderiaceae_C > LMDS01. The sequence goes on from DASYCA010000130.1 coordinate 6,300, forward strand.
TTTTCACGCCTTCACGGGACCGGCTTCGGCCTTAGGCTGCGGGTCTGTTTGTCGAGGACCCTTCACCCCATGCCGTACATCCAGCGCGATGCTCAGGGCGCGATCGAGAGCCTGCACCGCAGCAGCCCCTCGCCGCACGACCACGAGTTCCTGCCCGATGGGCATCCCGAGCTGCAGGCCTTCATGGGAGGCGGCCACGCGGTGCCGGAGTTCGGCCAGCTGGACGCCGACTTCGTGCGCGTGATCGAGGACGTGATCGACACGCTGATCGTCAAGCACGTGATCAACATCACCGACCTGCCCGAGCAGGCCCAGGCCAAGCTGTTCGCACGCAAGAGCTTTCGCGAGCGCGTCTCGCGCAGCTCGCTGCAACTTTTTCAATCGACCGACTACGGCGACGTCATTTAAGCAGCCGCCACGGCGGCGGGCGTCAGCAACAAGGCCTCGACGCCATACAGCTTGACCAGCGCCGCGAGCTTGGACGGCGGGTTGCGCAGCTCGAACGGCTTGCCCCAGGCATCGGCCGCACGGTGGCATTCGAGCAGCACCGCGATGGCCGACGAATCGAAGTGCGTCAGGTTGGACGCATCGACGATCACCGCCTCAGCGCCATCGGTCTTGACCGCCTGGGTCAGCAGGCGGCGCGTGTCGACGGCCTCGCGCGCGGTGACGGTGGCAGGAAGCAACAGCATGTCGGGTGCGCGAGCCGCTCAGTTCTTGGCCGCGCCGGCGGACTTGTTGCGCTCGGCGAGCTTGGCGACCAGGCCGTCGATCCCGTTCGTGCCGATCTCCTGCGAGAAGCTGTTGCGGTAGTTCTCGACCAGCCAGACGCCCAGCACGTTGATGTCGTAGACCTTCCATTCGGTGCCGGTGTTCTCGAGCCGGTAGTCGAGCTGGACCGGGTCGCCGCGGCCCTTGATCTCGGTGCGCACGACGACTTCCTTGTCGGTCGCGGCGGAGCGCATCGGCTTGAGCTCGACGGTCTGGTCCTGCACCTGCGCGAGTGCGCCCGAGTAGGTGCGCACCAGCAGGATCTTGAACTCCTCCTGCAGGCGCTTTTGCTGGTCCGGCGTGGCCTGGCGCCAGTAGCGGCCGACCGCCGACGCGGTCATGCGCTGGAAGTCGACGTGCGGCATGACCTTCTGGTCGACCAGCGCGATGACCTTGTTCACGTCGCCTTGCTTGATCGATTTGTCGGCCTTCACGGCGTCGAGCACGTCGGTCGAGACCTGCTTGATCAGCGCATCGGGCGCGCCCGAGGGCGCGGCGGCAGGTGCGGACGCGGCCTGCGCGTAGGCGGCGACACTGCCCAGGCTCAACACGGCAGCGGTCAACCAGAACATCAGACGTTTGGACAACATGGTGTTTCCTTTCGGGGCATCAGCCCCTTAGAGACTCAACGCGCGACCTGGGCGCGCGGTTCACGTCAGGGCGCGGAAGCGGCCGACGCGGGGGAATCGGGCGCCGCGGGTGCGGCGGGTTGCGGCTCGGGCGCGGCCGCTGGCGCTGCCGATGCAGCCACCGCCGGTGGTGCCGCGGGCGACGCCGCGGAGGCCGCGGAATCGGGCCCCGGCGGGCCCTCGGACTGATCGGCCGGGTCGGGCGGTGCGTCGCCGTCGAAGACGAGGCTGCGCCGGCGCTGCAGGTAGGCGTCGCGAACGAAGCTGTACTTGTCGATCGCGATGTCGTCGAGCAGCTTGGTCGCGCCGAGCAGGTTCGCGCGCGTGTTGATCAGCTGCACCGCGGTGATGCCCACCTTCCAGCGGCCGTCTTGGATGTAGAGGGCCGGCGAGGCGAACCAGCGGTCGGCCGGCAGCGCGATCGAGTCGCGCACCGTCGAGGGCCCGAGCAGCGGCCAGACGATGTAGGCACCGGGCCCGAAGCCCCAGCGGCCGAAGGTCTGGCCCAGGTCCTCGTAATGATGCTCCAGGCCCATTTCGCTGGCGACGTCGAAGATGCCCAGGATGCCGAAGAAGGTGTTGGTGGTCACGCGCACCACGTCCTGCAGCGCCGGCTCCGGCTTGCCCTGCAGGATGTTGTTGACCGCCGACCAGGCGTCGGCGGCGTTGTTGAAGAAGTTGTCGATCCCTTGGCGCACCATCTGCGGCACGACCTTCGCATAGCCGGTCGCGATCGGCTTCAGGACGTTCTCGTCCAGGCTTTCGTTGAACGCGAAGACCTTGCGGTTCCAGTTCTCCCACGGATCCAGGCGCGCGCCGGGGCCGCCGCGGGCGTCCTTGATCGTCGCGCAGCCGCCGAGCGCCAGCAACAACACCATCGCCAGCGCCAGCCAGCGCCGCGAACTCACTGCGGCCGGCGTCATTTCTTGCCTCCGCTCGGCGCGGGCGCCGGCGCCGCGGCCGAGCCGGCGTCGGCGGCCTTGTTGAACAGGAACTGGCTGATCAGGCTTTCGAGCACGACCGCCGATTGGGTCTGCTTGATCGTGTCGCCGGGGCCCAGCACCTTCTCGTCGGCGCCCGGCTCGAGACCGATGTACTGGTCGCCGAGCAGGCCGGAGGTCAGGATGCGCGCGGAGGAATCGTCCGGGAACTGCACGCTGCGCTGCAGGTCGAGCTTCACGACGCCCTGGTAGGTCTTCGGATCGAGCGTGATGGAAATGACGCGCCCGACCGTGACGCCCGCGCTGCGCACCGGTGCGCGCACCTTCAGGCCGCCGATGTTGTCGAACTTCGCAAGCAGCGTGTAGCTGTCGCCGGTCGACGCGAAGCTGCCGAGGTTCGCCGCTTTCAGCGCGAGGAACAGCAGGCCCAGGATGCCGAGCAACGCGAACACGCCGACGAGGGTCTCGATGCCCTTCTTACCCATGATGTGCCTTGTTCATATTTTCCGAATTTCAGTGCTTCGTGAACATCAGTGCGGTCAGCACGAAGTCCATCGCCAGCACGCCGAGCGACGAGATCACGACGGTGCGCGTCGTCGCGTGCGCGACCCCTTCGGGCGTGGCCTGCGCCTCGTAACCCTGGTAGACCGCGACGAAGGTGCAGATCACGCCGAACACGATGCTCTTGATGATGCCGTTGCCGACATCGCGCCACACATCCACCCCGTTTTGCATGATGGACCAGAAATTACCATCATCGACGCCGATCAGTTGTACCGCGACGACGTACGCCCCCAAAATACCGACGGCTGAAAACAACACCGCAAGCACCGGCATCGCGAGAATGCCGCCCAGCAGGCGCGGCGCGAGCACCCGGCTCTTCGGGTCGATCGCCATCATCTCCATCGCCGCGAGCTGCTCGCCGGCCTTCATCAGGCCGATCTCGGCCGTCAGCGACGTGCCGGCGCGGCCGGCGAACAACAGCGCGGTGACGACCGGCCCGAGCTCGCGCACCAGCGACAGGTTGACGAGCAGGCCAAGCGACTCCGACGCGCCGTAGGTGACGAGCGCGTAATAGGACTGCAGCGCCAGCACGAAGCCCACCGCCAGGCCCGAGGACATGATGATCAGCAGCGACAGGTTGCCGATCGCGTGCACCTGGGCCACGACCAGGAACGGCCGGCGCAGCGCGGCCGGCATGTTGCGCAGCAGGTCGCCGAAGAAGACGACGTTGTGGCCGAGGCCGGCGAGCGCGGCAATGACCTTGCGCCCGAGGGTCTGCACCGGGTTCGTCACGGCTTGACCCCGAGCTCTTCGGCCAGCGGCCGCGCCGGGTAATGAAACCGCACCGGCCCGTCCGGCTCGCCACGGATGAACTGGCGCACCTCCGGGTCCTCGGACGCGTTGAGTTCCTCGGGCCGGCCGTGCGCGACGACGCCGCGGCCCTGCGACGACATCAAGTAGGCGTAGTCGCAGATCGCGAAGCACTCCTGCACGTCGTGCGAGACCATCAGCGAGGTCGCGCCGGTCGCGTCGTTGAGGGTGCGGATCAGGTTCGCGGTGACCGCCATCGAGATCGGGTCCAGCCCGGCGAAGGGCTCGTCGTACATGATCAATTCGGGATCGAGCGCGATCGCGCGCGCGAGCGCGACGCGGCGCGCCATGCCGCCCGAGATCTCCGAGATGCGCAGCTGCGCGGCGCCGCGCAGGCCGACGGCGTTGAGCTTCATCAGCACCACATCGCGGATCAGTGTGTCGTCCAGGTCGGTGTGCTCGCGCAGCGGGAATGCGACGTTCTCGAACACCGACAGGTCGGTGAACAGCGCGCCGAACTGGAACAGCATGCCCAGGCGGCGGCGCAGGCGAAAGAGTTGATCCTTGTCGCGCGTGTCGACGGCCTCGCCGTCGAAGCGGACCGTGCCCTGGCGCACCGGGTAGACGCCGCCGATCAGGCGCAGCAAGGTCGTCTTGCCGCAACCCGAGCCGCCCAGGATGGCCGTGACCTTGCCGCGCGGAAAGCTCAACGAGACGTCATTGAGGATCGTGCGGCTCGCGTCATAGCCGAAGGAAACATGGTCGATCTCGATCAGGTTGTCGGGTTTCACGCGCGCTGGTTCAATGGTCTGGGGGCGATACGAGGCTTCCGCCGAACCATTGTCGCATGCGCAAGTTGACGCGCCGACCCGGCGCGGCGTCAAGCATCGGCGGGCCGAATCGAGTCTCGGACGAGCCCGAGCTCAGCGCGGCAACTCGCTCTTGCCCATCAGGAACACATCGACCGCCCGCGCCGCCTGGCGCCCCTCGCGGATCGCCCAGACCACCAGCGACTGGCCGCGCCGCATGTCGCCGGCGGCGAACACCTTGGCCACGTTGGTGGCGTAGCCGCCGCTCGCGTCCATGCTCGCCTTCGCGTTGCCGCGCACGTCCTTGTCGACGCCGAAGGCCTCGAGCACGCTCGCCACCGGGCTGACGAAGCCCATCGCGAGCAGCACCAGATCGGCCGGCAGCACCTGCTCGGAGCCCGCGACCTCGACCATCTTGCCGCCCTGCCACTCGACGCGCACCGATTTCAGCGCCTTGACCTTGCCCTTGTCCTTGCCCTCGCCGCCGATGAACTCCTTGGTCGCGATCGCGAACTCGCGCTCGCAACCTTCGTCGTGGCTGGAGGAGGTGCGCAGCTTGATCGGCCAGTAGGGCCAGACCAGCGGCTTGTTCTCCGTTTCCGGCGGCATCGGCATCAGCTCGAACTGGGTCACGCTGACGGCGCCGTGCCGGTTGCTGGTGCCCACGCAATCGCTGCCGGTGTCGCCACCGCCGATCACGACGACGTGCTTGCCGTCGGCGCGCAGCTGGTTCTTCACCTTGCCGCCGGCGTTGAGGCGGTTCTGCTGCGGCAGGAACTCCATCGCGAAATGGATGCCGTCCAGGTCGCGGCCCGGCACCGGGAGGTCGCGGGATTGCTCGGCGCCGCCGGTCAGCAGCACCGCGTCGAACTCGGCGTTCAGCTGCTCGGGCGTGACGGTCTCCTTGTGCCAGCTCGTGACCTTGGTGCCCTCCGGGAGCTTGCCGACCAGCACGTTGGTGCGCATCACGACGCCCTCGGCCTGCATCTGCTTGACGCGGCGGTCGATGT
>DASYCA010000131.1:0-18696 GCA_036500445.1 Burkholderiaceae bacterium
GAGGTCACTCTCCACGTCAAAGGCAAGGACATCTTCGTCGAACAATGCAGCGAAGACCTGTACGCCGCGATCGATCAATTGATGGACAAACTCGACCGCCAGGTCTGCCGCCACAAGGACAAGGTGCAGGACCACCACCACGCCGCCTCCAAGCGCATCGACACGACGACGGCCTGACCGGCCGCGCACCCAACATCTCGACGAAAGCGGCCTGCGGGCCGCTTTTTCGTGCCCGCCCGGCGATATCGCACGCCCCCACACATCCGCGGGGGCCGGGTTCGTTGCTGCGATGCAGCAGCGGATGCACAATCTTGCAAGCGGCCGCGGCCGCGCGTGGCCTTACCGCCCGCATGCACTCCATAATTGACGACCTGATTTTTACCCCCCGCGGTCGCACGTCGACCCCGAGGCCGATCCCTAGTCTCGTGCCCCGCCGATGAATCGCCTCGCTGCCATCCTGCCTGCCAGCAACGTGCTGGTCGATGTCGACGCCACCAGCAAGAAGCGCGCTTTCGAGCACGCGGGGCTGGTGTTCGAGAACCAGCACGCGATCGCGCGTGCCACCGTCACCGACAACCTCTTCGCCCGCGAACGCCTGGGCTCGACCGGCCTGGGCCACGGCGTCGCGATCCCGCACGGCCGCATCAAGGGCCTGAAGAACCCGCTCGCCGCGGTGCTGCGGGTGCAGCAACCGATCCCGTTCGACGCGCCGGACGACGCGCCGGTCAGCCTGTTGATCTTCCTGCTCGTGCCCGAGGCCGCGACGCAGCGCCACCTCGAGATCCTGTCCGAGATCGCCGAAATGCTCTCGGATCGCGAGTTGCGCGAGCGCCTGAAGACCGAGCCCGACGCCGCCGCGGTGCATCAGCTGATCGCGAACTGGGAACCGCTGAAGTCGGTGGCCTGACCGGGTGAAGCCGACCGTCATCAGCGCGGAGGCGCTGTTCGAGGAACACCGGCCGATCCTGCACTGGGAGTGGATTGCCGGGCACGCCCACCCGGAGCGGCGCTTCGACGAAGCGGCGGTGCGCAACGCGCAGTCGGCGGCCGACCTGGTTGGCTACCTGAACTACATCCACCCGTACCGCGTCCAGATCGTCGGGCGGCGCGAGGTCGCCTACCTGAGCACGAAGGAGGAGGTCGCCGAGCGCCGCATCTCGCGCATCGTCACGCTCGAGCCGCCGGTGCTGATCGTGGCCGACGCCGAGACCCCGCCCGACAAGCTCGTCGCGATGTGCGACCGCGCCGACATCCCGCTGTTCACGACCAGCGAATCCGCCGGCCACGTGATCGACGTCGTGCGCAGCTACCTCAGCATGCACTTCGCCGAGCGCACGACGCGCCACGGCGTGTTCATGGACATCCTGGGCGTCGGCGTGCTGATCACCGGCGAATCGGGCCTGGGCAAGAGCGAGCTCGGGCTGGAGCTGATCTCGCGCGGCCACGGCCTCGTCGCCGACGACGCGGTCGATCTTTACCGCGTGTCTCAAACCGCGCTGGAAGGCCGCTGCCCCGACCTGCTGCTGAACCTGCTCGAGGTGCGCGGCATCGGCCTGCTGGACATCAAGGCGATCTTCGGCGAGACCGCGGTGCGCCGCAAGATGCGCCTGAAGCTGATCGTCCACCTGGTGCGCAAGGAGACGATGGACCGCGAGTTCGAGCGCCTGCCCTACGAGCCGCTGAACGAGGACATCCTGGACGTGCCGGTGCGCAAGACCGTGATCGCGGTCGACGCCGGGCGCAACCTCGCGGTGCTGGTGGAAGCGGCGGTGCGCAACACGATCCTGCAGCTGCGCGGGATCGACACGTACAAAGAGTTCATCGAGCGCCACGCCAAGGCGATGCTCAAACCAGAAGAGTGACGACCCCCAGGGGGTGGGTCAGCTACTTGGTCTTGTTCGGGCAGTTCTTCTTCGTGCAGCTCGCATACAGCGCCAGCGCATGCTCCTGCAGTTCGAAGCCGCGCGCCTGCGCGATGCTGCGCTGGCGCTTCTCGATCTCGGCGTCGAAGAACTCCTCGACGCGGCCGCAGTCCATGCAGACCAGGTGGTCGTGGTGCTTGCCCTCGTTGAGCTCGAACACCGCCTTGCCGCTCTCGAAGTGGTTGCGCGACAGGATGCCGGCCTGCTCGAACTGCATCAGCACCCGGTAGACCGTCGCCAGGCCCACGTCCGCCCCTTCGGCGAGCAGCATCTTGAACACGTCTTCAGCGCTCATGTGCCGCTGCGAGGTCTTCTGGAACATTTCCAGGACCTTGATGCGCGGCAGCGTGGCTTTCAGGCCGCTGTTCTTCAGTTCGTCGGCTTGATTCATGGGTCTGCAGGGCAATGGGGCGTGGCCGCTAGAATCGCCCGATCATATCGAGGTTGGCGGCCCCCCAGGCGGCGCGCCGCGGTTTCATCATGGATTTGCTCGTTCGCCCCCGGCCGCTGGCCGCTCTCGTCCCCGTCTGCCTCGGCCTCGCCGCACTGCTCGGCCTGGGCGGCTGCCAGTCGATGCTGCAGAACTCCGACAGCTTCCTGGGCGTCGTGACGCCCTACCGCATCGAGGTCGTGCAGGGCAACGTGATCACCAGCGAGCAGGTCGCGCTGGTCAAGCCCGGCATGAACCGGGCGCAGGTGCGCGACGTGCTCGGCACGCCCTTGCTGACCGACGTGTTCCACGCCAACCGCTGGGACTACGTGTTCACGATCCGCCGCACGGGCACCGAATCGCAGCAACGCCGCGTCGTCGTGCTGTTCGACGCCGACATCTTCAAGAGCATCGAGACCGGCGGCGCGCTGCCGTCCGAGCGCGAGTTCGTCGCGTCGATCGACACCTTCAAGACCTCGCGCAACGCCCCGCCGCTGGAGCTCACGCCCGAGCAGGCCAAGGCGCTGCCGGCGCCGGTCAGGCCCACGGTCGTCGACGCCGAGCCGCTCGGCCCGGTGCGCGACTACCCGCCGCTCGAGCCGAAGTCGTGAGTTCGGCCGCCGTGACCAGGGTGGCGGTCGCCGGCGCGTCCGGCCGGATGGGCCGGATGCTGATCGAGGCCGTCAACGCGGCCGACGGCCTGACCCTGTCCGGCACGCTGGATGTCGGCCTGGACGCCCGCGCGGGCCTGGCCGGCGCGCAGGTCCTGATCGACTTCACGCGGCCCGAAGGCACGCTCGCGCACCTCGCGCTGTGCCGCGAGCTCGGCGTCAATGCGGTGATCGGCACGACCGGCTTCAGCGACGCGCAAAAGGCCGAGATCGCCGCCCACGCCGAACACATCGCGATCATGATGGCGCCGAACATGAGCGTCGGCGTCAACGTCGTGTTCAAGCTGCTGGACATGGCCGCGCGCGCGCTCAGCGAGGGCTACGACATCGAGATCATCGAGGCGCACCACCGCCACAAGGTCGACGCGCCCAGCGGCACGGCGCTGAAGATGGGCGAGGTCGTCGCCGCCGCGCTCGGCCGCGATTTGAAAGACTGCGCCGTCTATGCCCGCGAAGGCGTGACCGGCGAGCGCGACCCGTCGACGATCGGTTTCGCTGCGGTGCGCGGCGGCGACATCGTCGGCGACCACACCGTGATGTTCGCCGGCACCGGCGAGCGCATCGAGATCACGCACAAGGCGAGCAGCCGCGCCGGCTATGCGCAGGGCAGCGTGCGCGCCGCGCGTTTTCTCGCCGGGCGCCAAAAGGGCCTGTTCGGGATGAACGACGTGCTGGGCTTCTGAGGCGGCGGTCGCGGTGACCGATCTCGCTCATTTCTGGACCCAGGGCGACGCGATCATCCGCAGCGTCGCGGCGCTCTTGCTGCTGATGTCCGTCAGCGCCTGGGTCGTGATCCTCTGGAAGGGCTGGCTGCTGCGCCGCGTGCGCAGCGACATGGACCGCGCGGTGCGCGCGTTCTGGGCCGCGCCGACGCTGGAAGCCGGCCGCGACCAGCTCGACCTGTTCGACCGCGAACGCGCGCTGTCTCCGCTGCTCGCGGCCGCGATGGCCGCCCCTCCCGGCGGCACGCTGGAGGCGCGCGGCCACGCCGATTCGCAACTGACGCGCCGCCTGCGCGACGCGCTGCACGGCGTGCTCGCGCAACTCCAATTCGGCCAGGTCCTGCTCGCCTCGATCGGCAGCACCTCTCCGTTCATCGGCCTGTTCGGCACCGTCTGGGGCATCTACCACGCGCTGCTCGGGATCTCGGCGGCCGGCTCGATGACGATCGAGCGCGTCGCCGGCCCGGTCGGCGAGGCGCTGGTGATGACGGCCGCCGGCCTGGCCGTCGCGATCCCCGCGGTGCTGGCCTACAACGTCTTCGGCAAGATGGTCGGCGCCTGCGAGGCCGAACTCGAGGGCTTCGCGCACGACCTGCGCGAGATGATCATGGACGCCGCGAGAGCGCCGGCCTGAGCGCGCGGCCATGGCCTTCGGACGCCTCGAACGCACGACCGGCCCCGCGCCGATGAGCGAGATCAACATGACCCCGCTGATCGACGTGATGCTGGTGCTGCTGGTGATCTTCATGATCACCGCGCCGCTGATGGGCTCGAGCCTGAAGCTGGACTTGCCCAAGGCCGCGGGCGCGCAGCCGAACGACGCGCCCGAGTTCATCAACGTCGCGCTCGACCCGCAGGGCCAGCTCTACTTCGGCGACGAGAAGCTCGAGCCGGCCGCGTTCGCCGCGCGCGTCGCCGAGACCGCGCGCAAGAACCCGCGCACCGAGGTGCAACTCCGCGCCGACCAGAACGTGCCGTATGGCCGCGTCGCCGAGCTGATCGGCACGGTCCAGAAGGCCGGGCTGAGCCGGATCGGCTTCGTCACCGACACGGCCGCGGCGGGCGCCGGCGCGGCCACCAAGCCCTGAACGGCAGCGGCGCGCCCTCGGCCCGCCGCCATCGACCCCTCCACCATGCTGACGATCCACAACCCGCACCACCACCTGCACCAGGGCCGCCACGAGATGTTCCGCGGCCGGCTCGTCCCGTGCGTCGAGACGACGCAGCGCCTGGACCACGTGCTCGCCGAGCTGCAGCGCCGCGCGCTCGGCCCGCTGCGCACGCCCGAGCCCGAGCCGGCCGACCTGGACCTGACGCTCGCGCGGGTGCACGCGCCGCGTTACCTCGGCTTCATCGAACACGCCTGGGACGACTGGCTCGCGCTCGACCCGGCCAACGCCGCGTTCGACGTGCTGCCCTCGGTCTGGCCCGCACCGGGAATGCGGCGCGACGTGCTGCCCGAAAACTTCTCGGCCCGCGTCGGCCTGTTCTCGTTCGATGCCGGAACGCCGCTGACGGCCGGCAGCTGGACCGCGGCGCGCGCCGGCGCGGCCTGCGCGCTGACCGCCGCGCGCGAGGTCTCGGCCGGCCGCGTACGCAGCGCGTTCGCGCTGTCGCGCCCGCCCGGCCACCACGCCGGCGCCGACTTCTTCGGCGGCTACTGCTTCCTGAACAACGCCGCGGTCGCGGCGCAGGCGCTGCGCGACGGCGGCGCCGCGCGCGTCGCGGTGCTCGATGTTGACTACCACCACGGCAACGGCACGCAGGCGATCTTCTACGAGCGCGCCGACGTGTTCACCGTCTCGATCCACGGCGACCCGCGCACCGAGTACCCGTTCTACCTCGGCCACGCCGACGAGCGCGGCGCGGGCGCCGGAACCGGCTTCAACCTGAACCTGCCGCAGCCGCGCGGCACCGATTTCGCGGCCTGGCGCGGCGCGCTGCACTCGGCGCTGGCCGCGATCGCCGCGTTCGGCGCCGACGCGCTGGTGGTGTCGCTGGGCGTCGACACCTTCGAGGGCGACCCGATCTCGGGCTTCACGCTGCGCAGCGACGACTACTTTCAGGTCGGCGCCGGCATCGCCACCGCGCAGCGGCCCACCGTGTTCGTGTTCGAAGGCGGCTACGCGGTCGCCGAGGTCGGCATCAACGCGGTCAACGTGCTCGAAGGGTTCAGTCGACCGTCTCCGCCCCGGTGATCAGCGCGACGAAACGGTCGATCCCGATGTTGCCGCCCGACAGCGTGATGCCGACGCGCTGACCCTTGAACTGCTCGCGGTGCTGCATCAGCGCCGCCAGCGCGCAGGCGCCCGAGGGCTCGAGCACGAGCTTCATGCGCTCGAACGCGAAGCGCATCGCCTCGACGACGCCCGGGTCGGTGGCGGTCAACACGTCGCTCACCAGCGCCTGGATCACCGCCCACGGGTGCTCGCCGACCGCCTGCGTCTGCTGGCCATCGCAGATCGTGCGCGGCACGTCGATGTGGACGATGCGCCCGCTGCGCATCGACTGCTGCATGTCGTTGCCGCGCTCCGGCTCGGCGCCGAGCACGCGGATCGCCGGCAGCAGGTGCTTCGCGGCGACCGCACAGCCCGACAGAAAGCCGCCCCCGCCGGCGCAGACGATCAAGGCGTCCAGCGGGCCCACGTCCTCGATCAGCTCGAGCGCCGCGGTGCACTGCCCGGCCATCACCGGCAGGTGGTCGAACGGCGGGATCAGGGTCGAGCCGCGCTCGGCGACCAGCGCCTTCGCGATCTCCGCGCGGTCCTGCTTGTAGCGGTCGTAGATCACGACTTCGGCGCCATAGCCGCGCGTCGCGGCCAGTTTCAACGCCGGTGCGTCGTGCGGCATCACGATGGTGGCCTGGCAGCCGTGCAGTTGAGCCGCGAGCGCGACCGCCTGCGCGTGGTTGCCGGACGAGAACGCGACCACGCCGCGCGCACGCTGTGCGTCGCTCAGCACATTGACCGCGTTGTAGCCGCCGCGGAATTTGAACGCCCCCATGCGCTGAAAGTTCTCGGCCTTCATGAAGACCTGCGCGCCGAGCAGCGCGTCCAGCGTGCGCGAGGTCAGCACCGGAGTGCGATGGGCGTGGCCCTTGAGGCGGACGGCAGCGGCCTGGATGTCGGTGAAGTCAAGCATGGTGCGAAGAAGCCAGTGAGGAAGGTCAGGCGGCGGTCGCGCGCGTCGCGCGGCCGGATCGAATCATGCGCCATGCGGCGGCGAGGCGCGCGGCGACCGGCCTCGGCACCTCGCAGACCAGCGTGCACTCGCCCAGCGCCTGCAGCGTGACCCAGCCGGCCTCGTCGAGGCCGAGCGACTCGCCCTCGCGCAAGGTGGCCACACGGCTGAGCAGGCGCTCGCCGAGCCAGCGGGGCGGTTCGGTCAGGCGCACGCCGCCCCGCGTGGCCGTCCAGCGGGCGTGCGCGGGCACGCGCAGCACGCGCCGCTCGCCGGCGCGCAGCCGCAAGGTGCTTGAGTCGAGTTCGGCGTGAGGCATGACGGCTCCATGGCGTGATGAAAGGCGATGGAACGAGAATACGCAGCGCGCCCGCACGCCGACAGACACAGGAGCTTGTTCGTTCGACCGCATCACCGCGCGGTCGTGCACACTGTGCCGGTGCGCCGCGGCCTCGTCTGTGCCGGTCGATCGGCAGCCACGCCTTCATGATCCGGTTCTGAATGGACGACACCTCGCCGCTTTATCAACGCATCGCGCAGCACTACCGCGGCGCGATCCGGGGCGGCACGCTCGCGCCGGGCGCGGCGATGCCCTCGGTGCGCGCGCTCACCCGGCTGCACCGGGTCAGCGTCTCGACCGCGCTGCAGGCCTGCCGCAGCCTGGAGGACGAGGGCCTGCTCGAGGCCCGGCCGCGCTCCGGCTACTTCGTGCTGCACCCGCGCCGCGCGCGCATCCCGCCGGTCGCCGAGCCCGACCTCGCCCGCGCGCTCGACCCGGCCCAGTACGTCGGCATCCACGACCGCGTCTCGCGCTACGTCGCTCTGAGCGAGGCGAGCGCGCTGACGGCCGATTTCGCGTCGACCTACGCGTCGCCCGCGGCCTACCCAGCCGCCGGGCTGCGCAGCGCGGCACTGCGCGCGCTGCGCCAGGACCCGCAGCTGCTGGTCGTGCCGGTCGCCTCGCAGGGCAGCCCGCCGCTGCGCGCCGCGATCGCCCGGCGCGCGCTCGACGCCGGCATGCGCCTCGCGCCCGAGGACATCGTCGTGACCCACGGCTGCATCGAGGCGCTGAACGTCGCGTTGCGCGCCGTCACGCAGGCCGGCGACACCGTCGCGGTCGAATCACCGACGTATTACGGCCTGCTGCAGGTGCTCGAAAGCCTCGGCCTGCGCGCGCTGGAGGTGCCGGCGAGTCCGACCACCGGGCTCTCGGTCGACGCGCTCGCGTTCGCGCTGCAGACGCATGCAGTAAAAGCCGTCGTCGCGGTGCCCGACTACCAGAACCCGCTCAGCAGCGTGATGCCGGACGCCGACAAGGCGCGCCTCGTCGCGCTCTGCGAACAACATGGCGTGCCGCTGATCGAGGACGACACCTACAGCGTGCTCGGCCGCGACGACGCACCGCTGCGCGCGTTGAAATCCTGGGACCAGACCGGCAACGTGATCCACTGCGCCTCGCTGCGCAAGACGCTCGCGCCGGGCCTGCGCGTCGGCTGGATGACGGGCGGGCGCTGGCAGGCGCGCGTGCGCATGCTGCGCTACGCGCAAAGCCGCGCCAACGAGGCGCTCGCGCAGCTGACGATGGCCGAGTTCATGGCCAGCAGCGGTTACGAGCGCCACCTCGCGCGGCTGCGCCGGCTGCTGCGGCGACAGCGCGAGCAGACGGCCGAGGCGATCGCCGCGCACTGGCCCGACGGCACCCGCCTGAGCGTGCCCGAGGGCAGCATGATGCTGTGGGTGGAACTGCCGAACCGGCGCTCGGGCCAGGCGGTGTTCGAGGCCGCGCTCGCGCAGGGCATCCGCGTCGCGCCCGGCGCGCTGTTCTCGAACTCGAACCGCTTCGATCATTTCGTTCGGGTCGGCTGCGGCGAACCGTTCACACGCGCGACCGACGAGGCGCTCAAGACGCTGGGGCGGATCGTCGCGGAAGGCTAGTCGAGCCAGGCGGCGGACAGCGCTTTCCACCCGTCGACGCCGAGTGCTTCGAGCCGGTTCACGTTGTTCTCGAAGATCGCCTCGGCCTCGGGGAAGGCCTGCGCGGCGCGCTCCACGCTCGCCTCGCGCAGCAGGTGCAAGGTCGGGTGCGGCGAGCGGTTGCTCGCGTTGCCGAGGTCGTCCGGTTCGGCGTCGGCAAAACAGTAGTCGGGGTGAAAGCTCGCGATCTGCAGCACGCCCTCCAGGCCGAGGTCCTCGAGCGCGGCGTCGGCGGCACCGAGGAAATCGTTGAAATCGAGAAAGTCGAGCAGCGCATTCTGGTGGATCAAGAGCGTCGTCTCGACCTGCGCCGGGTCGGCCGCGACGAGCTCGCGCATCTGCGCGCACAGCGCATCGAGCAGCTCGCGCGGGTCGTCGGTCTCGCTGACGACATAGCGGATCTGGCCCTTGACCATCGGCGCCTTCGCGAACGGACACAGGTTCAGCCCGACGACCGCGTGCTCGACCCAGGCCCGGGTCGCGGCGATCGCGCGCGTCCCGGCGGGGCTCAGTTCGGCCGCGGGCATGTCAGGTAGGCCGCCATCATGTGGACGATGTCCTGCGTCGACTGCTTCAGCGAGACGCCGCGGGGCCGGTCCAGCACGACCGCGTGGATCAGCTCGTGCGAGGCGGTCATCAGCATGAAGGCGGCCAATTTCAGATCGGGCGCGCTGATGCGGTCGCGGTGGCGCGCCAGCATCGCGACGACGCGCTCCTCCATCACGCCGATGTATTCGGCGTGGCGCGCGTCCCAGGTCTCGTCGCCGAGGTACTGCTCCAGCACGCGGTGCAGGTCGGCGTCGACGCGGTGCGCCTCGACGGCGGCCTCGATCAGGCCGGCGAGCGCGTCCTCCAGGGTCGCGTCCATCGCCTGGTTCAGCGCGCGCTGGATCACCGCCATCATCTCCTCGCCATGCCGGGCGTGCAGCGCGGTGATCATCGCGCCCTTGTTCGGGAAGTACTGGTACAGCGAGCCGACGCTGACGCCGGCGCGCTCGGCGACCGCGTTGGTGCTGGCCGCCTTGATGCCGCACTCGACCAGAATGCGAGCCGTCGCGTCCAGGATCGCGTTGACGGTGGCCTGCGAGCGCGACTGGCGCGGCGCCTTGCGGGGGGAAAGCTGGATGGGCATGGGGTCGATCCGAAATGCGAGTTGGCAATGCGAGTAAAAGCTCGCATAGTGTCGTCATCGCGGCCTGCGCCGTCAAGCATCCCGAGCACTCCGATGAACCCGCGCACCTTTTTCATGCTGCTGAAGGCGACCACGCACTGGCGCGTGTTGGATGTCGACGCCCAGCGCGCCGTGTTCGACCAGGCCTTGATGACCGTCTTCAACGGCTTTCCCGATTTGCGGATGAGCCGTTTCAGCGTCGGCGCATTCCACGGCCGCTGCAGCCATGTGATCGTCTGGACCTTGAGCGGGGGTGCCGACGCCTGGCAGTTCGACGCGGCGATCGAGGCGCTGCAGGCCCAGGCCTTCTTCGCGAAGCCGCTGTTCGAGATCGTCGAGGTGATTTCCGGAATCGAGGACGATGACGACGAATTGCTGCCGATCCAGGCCTATGCGGCCTGAAAACCATTGAAGACATGAAAACGATCACAGCGGGTCGTGGACCCGGACGAAGCTGGCAAAGCGCGGCAGGCCGGTGGAGGTGAGCTCGCGGTAGCGGTAGGTCACGACTCTGCCGATCGGCGGCGGGTCGCGCCGCTGCGCGTCGCTGAAGCCGGTGCCGACCAGGAAGTGGCGCCCCTCGGGCGACATCAACTCGAGCGCGCC
Source organism: Burkholderiaceae bacterium (assembly GCA_036500445.1). GTDB lineage: Bacteria > Pseudomonadota > Gammaproteobacteria > Burkholderiales > Burkholderiaceae_C > LMDS01. The sequence goes on from DASYCA010000131.1 coordinate 10,677, forward strand.
GAGCTGCCCCTCGAAGCGCCCGCGGCCCGGGCGGTGCGCGACGACGACGGCCTCGGTGTCGCGCTGCGGCTTCAGCTTCATCGTCACGTTGCTGCGGCCCGGCCGGTAGGCGGCGCTGGCGAGGTGCAGCACCAGGCCCTCGCCGCCCTGCGCGACGACGGCCGCGAGGCGACGCTGCAGCGCGGCCCGATCCGCCACCGGCGCCTGCTCGGCGGCGACGAGCTGGGGCCACGCCGCCTCGTCGGCAATCGCGCGGAGGCGGCTCGCGCGCGCCGCGAACGGCCCGCCGGCGCCGGGCAGCTCGAACACCATGTAGCGCAGCCGGCGCCAGTCGGCCTCGACCGGCGCCGCCCTGCGCACGATGCCCGACAGCTCGTCGAAACGCCCGCGCCCCAGCCACAGCTCGCCGTCCAGCGGCGTGCGCGGCAGCCGCGCGGTGAACCAGGCCGGCGCCGAGACCGGGCGGCCGCTGCGGTGGCGCAGCGTCTCGCCGTCCCACAGGCCGCGCACGCCGTCGTACTTCTCGCTGACGAGATAGGGCGCGGGATCGATCGCTTCGTCGTAGACGCTGGCCAGCTGCAGCGCCGCGGCGGCGGCACGCTCGGTGCGGCCGATCAGCGCCCCGGCGAACAGGCTCAGCAGCAGTTGGCGGCGGGTGGCGGGCATGGGCGGCTCCGGTCGACAGGGAGGGCGCATCTTCGCGTCGCCGCCACGCCGGCGTCCATCCGCCGTGCAGGCGCCCTCGGAAGAGGGCACCCGCTTCCTATAATCCTTATATGAATCCCGACTTCAAACCCGACGAGATCGAGCGGTCCGCACAAACCGCCTGGCGCGCCGCCGACGCCTACCGCGTCGTCGAAGACCCGACCCGTCCGAAGTTCTACGCCTGCTCGATGCTGCCGTACCCGAGCGGCAAGCTGCACATGGGCCATGTGCGCAACTACACGATCAACGACATGCTCGCGCGCCAGCTGCGCATGAAGGGCATGAATGTGCTGATGCCGATGGGCTGGGACGCCTTCGGCCTGCCGGCCGAGAACGCGGCGATGAAGAACAAGGTCCCGCCCGCGAAGTGGACCTACGACAACATCGCCTACATGAAGACGCAGATGCAGGCGATGGGCCTGGCGATCGACTGGAGCCGCGAGGTCACGACCTGCTCGCCCGCGTACTACAAGTGGAACCAGTGGCTGTTCCTGAAGATGCTGGAAGCCGGCATCGCCGAGCGCCGCACGCAGGTCGTCAACTGGGACCCGGTCGACCAGACCGTGCTCGCGAATGAACAGGTGATCGACGGCCACGGCTGGCGCAGCGGCGCGCTGATCGAAAAGCGCGAGATCCCCGGCTACTACCTGAACATCACGAAGTACAGCGACGAGCTGCTCGACCAGGTCCAGCACCACCTGCCCGGCTGGCCCGAGCGGGTGAAACTGATGCAGGAGAACTGGATCGGCAAGAGCGAGGGCGTGCGCTTCGCGTTCCCGCACCGGATCAAGGACGCGAGCGGCCAGCCGATCAACGACGGCAAGCTCTGGGTCTTCACGACCCGCGCCGACACGATCATGGGCGTGACCTTCTGCGCCGTCGCGCCCGAGCACCCGCTCGCCGCGCACGCGGCCGCCTCGAACCCCGCGATCGCCGCGTTCATCCTGGACTGCCAGAGCGGCGGCACGACCGAAGCGGCGCTGGCGACGCAGGTGAAAAAAGGCATCGCGACCGGCCTCGTCGTCGAACACCCGCTGACCCACGAGCCGGTCGCGCTGTGGATCGGCAACTACGTGCTGATGAGCTACGGCGACGGCGCCGTGATGGGCGTGCCCGGCCACGACGAGCGCGACTTCGCGTTCGCGAAGAAGTACGGGCTGGACATCCTGCAGGTCGTGCACTTCGACGACGAGCCGCACTACACCTACGACCACTGGCAGGAGTGGTACGGCGTGAAGGACTTGAGCGGCACGCGCTCGGTCACCGTGAACTCCGACAACTACAGCGGCATGACCTTCCAGGTCGCGGTCGACGCGATTTCGGCCGCGCTCGAGCACCGGGGCCTGGGCGGCAAGAAGACGACCTGGCGGCTGCGCGACTGGGGCGTGAGCCGCCAGCGCTACTGGGGCACGCCGATCCCGATCATCCATTGCGACGAGCATGGCGCGGTGCCGGTGCCCGAAAAGGACCTGCCCGTCGTGCTGCCCGAGGATTTGATCCCCGACGGCAGCGGCAACCCGCTGAACAAGCACGCGGCGTTCCTGAACGTCGCCTGCCCCGTCTGCGGCCGGCCCGCGCGGCGCGAGACCGACACGATGGACACCTTCGTCGACAGCGCCTGGTACTTCATGCGCTACTGCGACCCGAGCGACGAGAACGCGATGGTCGGCGCCGGCACGAAGTACTGGATGCCGATGGACCAGTACATCGGCGGCATCGAACACGCGATCCTGCACCTGCTGTACGCGCGCTTCTGGACCAAGGTGATGCGCGACCTGAAGCTGGTCGAGATCGACGAGCCGTTCACGCAGCTGCTGACGCAGGGCATGGTGCTGAACGAGGCCTTCGTGCGCCACGACGAAGGCAAGGAATACTTCTGGGCCGACCAGCTCGACATCCAGCGCGACGAGCACGCCCACGTGATCTCGGCCACCGCGAAGGCCGACGGCAAGCCGGTCGCGTACGAGGGCTGGACGACGATGTCCAAGTCCAAGAACAACGGCGTCGACCCGCAGGACCTGATCGCCAAATACGGCGCCGACACCGCGCGCCTGTTCGTGATGTTCGCCTCGCCGCCTGAGCAGACGCTGGAGTGGCACGACGCCGGCGTCGAAGGCGCGAGCCGCTTCCTGCGCCGGCTCTGGAACTTCGGCGCGCGCCGCGACGAGGTCTTCAACCACGCCGCGCGCACGCCCGACCGGATCGACAACGCCGCGCTCGCGGACGACGCGAAGGCGCTGCGCTTCGAGGTCCACACCGTGCTGCGCCAGATCAGCTACGACTACGAGCGCATGCAGTACAACACCGTGATCTCCGGTGCGATGAAGCTGCTGAACGCGCTCGAGGGCTTCAAGGGCGGCACGCCGGCCGTCGTGCGCGAGGGCTATTCCATCCTGCTGCGCGTGCTGTACCCGGCCTGCCCGCACACGACCTGGGCGCTGTGGCAGGGCCTGGGCTTCGACCAGCTGCACGGCGACCTGATCCGCACGCCGTGGCCGCAGGTCGACGAGGCGGCGCTGGTGCAAAGCGAGGTCGAGCTGATGCTGCAGGTCAACGGCAAGCTGCGCGGCAGCATCCGCGTCGCCGCCGACGCCGGCAAGCACGCGATCGAGGCCGCGGCGCTGCAAAGCCCCGATTTCATCAAGTTCGCCGAAGGCAAGCGGCCGAAAAAGGTGATCGTGGTGCCGGGGCGGCTTGTCAACGTGGTGGTCTAGAAATGACGGCTCCCGCGACGCGCCGCGCGTTCCTGGTCGCGACGGCAGCGGCGGCCGCGCTCGCGGGCTGCGGCTTCGAGCTGCGGCGCGCGCCGGCGCTGCGCTTCAAGACGATCCAGCTGATCGGCTTCGCGCCGCGCTCGCCGCTGCACGACGAGTTGCGCGGCAACATCAACGCGAGCACCACGACGACCGTGGTCGACGGCCCGGCCCAGGCGCAAGTGGTGCTCGAATCGCTCGACGACGCGCGCCAGAAGGTCGTCGTCGCGAGCACCGCGGTCGGCCAGGTGACGGAATTCCAGCTGCGCGAGCACTTCACGTTCCGGCTGCGCAGCATCGGCGGGCGCGAGCTGATTCCGCGCACCGAGCTGACGCAGAATCGCGACATGAGCTACACCGAAAGCGCGGCGCTCGGCAAGGAGCAGGAAGAGGCCGCGCTGTACCGCGCGATGCAGACCGACATCGTCCAGCAGGTGATGCGCCGGCTCGCGTCGATCCAGACGTTCTGATCTCCTGATTCATTCGACGCGATGCAGATCAAGTCCGACCAGCTCGCCGCCCACCTCGCGAAGGGCCTGCGCCCGCTCTACACCGTCTGGGGCGACGAGCCGCTGCTCGCGCAGGAGGCCGGCGACGCGATCCGCGCCGCCGCGCGCGCGGCCGGCTGCAGCGAGCGCCAGGTCCACACCGTCGCCGGCGCGCATTTCGACTGGAGCGGCCTGCTCGGCGCGGCGATGGCGATGAGCCTGTTCAGCGACCGCCAGCTGATCGAGATCCGCATCCCGTCGGGCAAGCCGGGCAAGGACGGCTCGGAGGCGCTGCAGCGCTACTGCGCGGCCACCAGCGACGACGTCGTCACGCTGGTCCAGTTGCCCAAGCTCGACCGCACGCAGCAGAACAGCGCCTGGTTCAACGCGCTCGATGCGGCCGGGCTGATGGTGCGCGTCGACGCGATCGAGCGCAAGGCGCTGCCGCAGTGGCTGGCGCAGCGCCTGGCGGCGCAGAATCAACGCGTGGTCGCCGGCGAAGAGGGCCAGCGCACGCTGGCGTTCTTCGCCGACCGCATCGAGGGCAACCTGCTCGCGGCGCACCAGGAGCTGCAAAAGCTCGGGCTGTTGTACCCGGCCGGCGAGCTGGCGTTCGAGCAGATCGAATCGGCGGTGCTGAACGTCGCGCGCTACGACGTTTTCAAGTTGGGGGAGGCGGTGCTCGCGGGCCAGGTCGGGCGCGCGCTGCGCATGCTCGACGGGCTGCAGGCCGAGGGCGAGGCCGCGGTGCTGGTGCACTGGACGCTGACCGAGGACATCCGCGGCATGAAGCGCGTGAAGGACGCGGTCGCCGCGGGCAAGCCGCTGCCGATGGCGTTGCGCGAGGCGCGCGTCTGGGGCGCGAAGGAGCGCCTGTTCGAGCGCCTCGTGCCGATGCTGAGCGAGCACACGGTCGCGCACCTGGTCGAGGCGGCCCAGGTCTGCGACGGCCTGGTCAAGGGCCTGAAGCACCCGGACTGGCCGAGCGACCCGTGGGACGGCCTGAAGCGCCTGGTGCTGATGGTCGCCGAGCACGCGGCCGCGAGCATGACGCGGCGGCCCGCGGGCGGCACCTTGCGGCTCGCGTTGACGGCGTGACGGCCGCGGGCGGCGCCCCCGGTTCCCGCGCCGCCGCCTGCATCCTCAACCGCGCGTGATGCGCAGGCCGGCGTCCAGCAGCAACACCTCGCCGGTCGTCTTCGCCGCGCCGGCGCCCAGCCACCAGGCCGCGTCGGCGACGTCCTCGGGCGAGATCACGGCGTCCAGCGCCGCGCGTTCGCGATAGCCCTTGACGCTCGCCGCGTAGCGCTCGGGCCCCAGGCCGCCTTGCAGCCACGGCGTCTCGACCAGGCCGGGCGCGATCGCATTGACGCGGATCTGCGGGCCGAGCGCGCGCGCGAGGCCGACGGTCAGCGCGTTCAGCGCGCCCTTGCTGGCCATGTAGGCGAGCGACGAGCCCACCCCCATCAGCGACGCGACCGACGAGATGTTGACGATGCCGGCGCCGGGATGGCGGCGCAGCAGCGGCGTCAGCGCGCGCACCATCTGGTACGCGCCGATCACGTTGACGGCGTAGATGCGCTGGAAGTCCGCGGCGTCCAGGCCGTCCAGGTCCTTCAGGCCGACGAACTTGGTCGTGCCGGCGTTGTTCACGAGCACGTCGGCGCGGCCGAAGCGCGCCTCGACCGCGTCGGCCAGGCGGCGGCAGGCGGCGTCGTCGCCGACGTCCGCCTGCACCACCAGCGCGTCGGCGCCGAGCGCGCGGCACTCGGCCGCGACCGCCTCGGCCGGCGCGGCCTCGCGCGAGAAATTGACGACCACGTCCCAGCCCTGGCGCGCGAACAAGCGCACCGTCGCGGCACCGATGCCGGACGACGACCCGGTGACCACACAGACCTTGCGCTCGCCCATCGATGTCTCCGGCAATGTTGATGAACCGCATCATCGCGCACTCGGCGAGCGCGCGGGTCGCCACGCGGATTCGTTCAATAACCGCGCGACCGATCGACGAGGTGCGCCAGCGGCCGGCCGGCACGCAGCGCCCGCACGTTCGCCGCCGCGATCGCCGCGGCGCTGCGCGGATCGGTCGGCGCCGCGACGTGCGGCAGCACGCTCACCTGCGGATGCGACCAGAACGGGTGCGCCGAGGGCAAGGGCTCGGTGTGGAAGACGTCGAGCACCGCGTGCGCGAGCCGCCCGCTCGCGAGCGCGGCCAGCAGGTCGGCGTCGACGACGTGCGCGCCGCGGGCGAGGTTCACGAGGCTCGCGCCGCGCCGCATCTGCGCGAAGCGCGCCGCGTTGAAGAGGCCCCGGGTCGCCGGCGTCAGCGGCAGCAGGTTGATCACGATGTCGGCCTCGCGCAGCAGCGGCGCCAGCGCCGCCGCGCCGTCGCCGGTCGACCAGCCGGTCACGCGGTGGCCGTGCGCCGTCAGCCGCCTGACCACCGCGCGGCCCATCTGGCCGAGGCCGAGCACCGCGACGTGGGTCTCGTCGGCGCGGCGCAGGGGGTGTTGCCGCCATGTGCCGGCCTGCTGCTGCACGGCGTAGTCGAAGAAGCGGCGCTGCAGCCCGAGCACGGCCCACAGCGCGGTCTCGGCCATCGCCTCGTTCATCGCGGGATCGACCATGCGCGCGAGCGGCACGCCGTCCGGCACGCTCGCGTCGCCCAGCAGCCGGTCGACGCCGGCCCACAGCGACTGGATCAGCGTCAGCGCCGGCAGGCCCTGCAGCGCGCCGACGGGTGGATTCGCGACCAGCGCGACGTCGATCTCGGCGACCTCGCAGGCCGAGCGATCGCGCACCAGGCGCTCGCCCGGCAACGCGGCCTCGAGCAGCGGCCACCAGTCGCGCCACTCGTCGGCGTCGAACCCGGCCGCGACGAGGATCGTCATGCGCGTTCGATCAGCCGCTGCAACGCGTGCTGCACGGTCTGTTCGCGCACCGCGGCGCGGTCGCCGGCGAGCTGCAGCCGCTCGGCCTCGGCCGGCGCGCCGGCCCGCGCGATCGCGAGCCAGACCGTGCCGACCGGTTTATCGGGCGAGCCACCGCCCGGCCCGGCGATGCCGGTGACCGCGACCGCGAGCTGCGCGTGCGAGTGCGCGAGCGCGCCTTCGGCCATCGCGCGCGCGACCTCGGCGCTGACGGCGCCATGCGCGGCGATCAGCGCCGCCGGCACGCCGAGCGACTCGCGCTTGGCCTCGTTCGAGTACGTCACGAAACCGCGCTCGAACCAGTCGCTCGAGCCGGCGACGGCGGTGCAGGCCGCGGCGATCAGCCCGCCGGTGCAGGACTCGGCCGCGGCGATCTTGAGCCCGCGCGCGCGCAGCGCGGCGGCGAGCGCGAGCACCGCGGGCTCGAAGCGCGTCATCACAGCCAGCGCCCCAGCGCGATCACGAACAGCACGCACAGCGCCGCGACGAAATCGTCCAGCAGGATGCCGAAGCCTTGCGCCCAGCCGATCGGCACGCCGCGCCGGACCTTGAACAGCTTGTCGGCCCAGGCGACCGGCCCGGGCTTCGCGGCGTCGAAGAAGCGAAACAGCACGAAGGCCCAGAGCTGGCCCCAGAAGCTCGCCGGCGTGGCCAGCCACAAGACGAGCCAGAACGCGACGATCTCGTCCCAGACGATCGCCCCCGGGTCGGAGAGCGCGAGGTGGCGCGCCGTCACGGTGCAGGCCCACCAGCCGACCAGCGTCGCGGCGACCAGCAGCCGCGCCCAGCCCGCGTCGGTCAGGTGCGGCTGCAGCAGCACGAAGCTGACCCAGGCCCACAGCGTGCCGACGGTGCCCGGCGCCTTCGGCGACAACCCGCTGCCGAAGCCGAGCGCGATCGCATGCAGCGGATTCGACAGTAAAAAGCGCGCGTTCGGCTTGCGCGCCGCCCTCGCGATCGGGGGGTTCAGCGGAATCGTCATGATTTGAAATGGTCGAACGCGCCGAAGCGGTCGGCGATCGGCTGGTGGTCGCGGTCCAGCAGCCGCAGCCCCGGCTCGGCGTGGATGCGGCCGATGGGCGTGACCTCGACCTTCGCGGCGCGCGCGGCCTCGGTGACCTCGGCCGCGCGTGACGGTGGCGCG
>DASYCA010000132.1:0-11738 GCA_036500445.1 Burkholderiaceae bacterium
AGCCGATGTGATCGGCCGTCGCAACGCTCCTCGGGCGAGTTTCGATTCTAAAGCTAGGCTGTTTCGGCTTCCAGCTCGAGTTCGCCAAACAACGTGCCGCGATGGCCGCAGCGCGGCTTGTATTTGCCGACTTTCTGCGCGATCGACGCGATGTGCGCCGGCGTCGTGCCGCAGCACCCGCCCGCGATGTTCAGGAAACCCGCCTTGGCGAATTCCTCGAGCAGGCTGCCGGTGATCTCGGGCGTTTCGTCGAAACCGGTCTCGGCCATCGGATTGGGCAGGCCGGCGTTCGGGTAGCAGCTGACGAAGGTGTCGCCGGCGATGCGCGCGAGCTCCTCGATGTAGGGGCGCATCAGCGTCGCGCCGAGCGCGCAGTTCAGGCCGATCGCGAGCGGCTTGGCGTGGCGCACGCTGTGCCAGAACGCGCTGACGGTCTGGCCCGACAGGATCCGGCCGGAGGCGTCGGTGACGGTGCCGGAGACGATCACCGGCAAGCGCTCGCCGGTGTCGTCCATCAGCTCGTCGAGCGCGAAGATCGCGGCCTTCGCGTTCAGCGTGTCGAAGATCGTCTCGACCAGGAACAGGTCGCAGCCGCCTTCGAGCAGGCCGCTGGCCTGCTCGTAATAGGCGGCCTTCAGCTCGTCGAAGGTCACGTTGCGCGCGGCCGGGTCGTTGACGTCCGGGCTGATGCTCGCGGTCTTCGGCGTCGGCCCGAGCGCGCCGGCGACGAAGCGCGGCTTGTCCGCGCTGCTGAACTTGTCGCAGGCCTCGCGCGCGATCCGGGCCGCCGCGACGTTCAGCTCGCGCGCGATGGGGCCGAGGCCGTAGTCGTCCTGCGCGACCGTCGTCGCGCCGAAGGTGTTGGTCTCGATGATGTCGGCGCCGGCCGCGAGGTACTGCTCGTGAATCTCGCGGATCACCTCGGGGCGGGTCAGCTGCAGCAGGTCGTTGTTGCCCTTCAGGTCCTTCGCGTGGTCCTTGAAGCGCTCGCCGCGGAAATCGGCCTCGCCGAGCTTGTAGCGCTGGATCATCGTGCCCATCGCGCCGTCCAGAATCGCGATGCGTTGGGCAAGAATGCCGGGCAGTTGCTGGCCGCGCGTGTACGTCGAGGGATAGGGCGAGGTCGTCATTCAGGTATTGTAGAAAGGATGTCAAGCCCTCACACACGATGAAGCACTTCGCCCCGAAGGCCGCCTGGGACTTCCTGCACGCGCGCCCCGACACCTTGTTCGTCGACCTGCGCATGGAGATCGAATACCTGTATGTCGGCCACCCGCCCGGCGCCGTGCACGTCGCCTGGTACGAATACCCCGACATGCATCCCGATCCCGCGCGTTTTGCCGCGGCCGTGCTGCGCGAGGCCGGCGGCGAGCTCGGCCGCCCGGTGATGCTGCTGTGCCGCTCGGGCACCCGCACGCTGCCGGCCGGTGCGGCACTCGAAGCGGCCGGGTTCACCGACGTCAGCGAGGTGCTGCACGGCTTCGAGGGCGATCTGGACGCGCAGCACCAGCGCGGCCGCGTCAACGGCTGGCGCTGCGACGGCCTGCCGTGGGAGCAGATGTAGCCGGGCGCCCGCGGCTGGTTATGTCGCCGTGTCGGTGAACAGCGAGGGCCGGAAATCCAGCAGCGCGGGCCCGGCCTCCGCCGGCATCGCCCACAGCAACAGCGCCGCGGCCGACATCGGCTTGGCGAACAGAAAGCCCTGCAGCTGGTCGCAGTGCAGCTCGCACAGGATCTTGCGCTGCGCCTCGGTCTCGACGCCCTCGGCGACGACCTTCAGGCCCAGCGCATGGGCGAGCCGGATCACCGCGTCGACGACCGCGCGCGCGTCGCCGCTGCTCTCCAGATCGAGCACGAAGCTGCGGTCGATCTTGAGCTCGCCGGCCGGCAGCTTGCGCAGGTAGGCCAGGCTCGAATAGCCGGTGCCGAAGTCGTCGATCGACAGGTTCACGCCGACCGCCGAGAGGCGCTTGAACATCGCCATCGTGCGTTCCGGATCGTCCATCGCGACCGATTCGGTGATCTCGCAGGTCAGCCGGCCCGGCTCGATCTGCCGGCGCTTCAGCGCCTCGGCGATGTGTTCGGCCAGGTCGGCGCGGCGCAGCTGGTGCATCGAGATGTTGATCGCCAGCCGCATGCGCAAGCCCTGGTCGCCCCAGGCGCGGGCCTGCCGGCAGGCCTCGTCGATGACCCAGCTGCCGATCGCGCCGATCAGGCCGAAGCGCTCGGCGATCGGGATGAACACCACCGGGCTGATCGAGCCGCGTTGCGGGTGGTGCCAGCGCAAGAGCGCTTCGGCGCCGGTGATCTGGCCGCTGGGCGCATGGATCTTGGGCTGGTAGACGAGCTCGAACTCGTCGTTCGCGAGCGCGCGGCGCAGGTCGCGCAGCAGGTCGGTCTGTTCGCGCGCGTTGCCGGTCATGCGGGCCTCGAAGAAGCAGGAGGTTTCGCCGCCGCCGCCCTTGGCGGCGCGCAGCGCGGTCTCGGCGTGCGCGATCAGCATCGGCGCGGCGCCGTGCTCGGGGTACATCGCCACGCCGATCGAGCAGCTGACCGCCACCTCGCGCCCGTTGAGCTTGAACGGCGCGCCGACCGCATCGAGCAGCGTCGCGGCCAGGCTCGCGGCGTCTTCGGGCGTCGGGTTGCCGGTCAGCAGCAGCAGGAATTCGTCGCCGCCCAGGCGCGCCACCATGTCGTGCGGCCGCGCCCGCGCGCGCAGGCGGCGCGCGATCTCGCCGAGCAGCAGGTCGCCGTTGTGGTGGCCGTACATCTCGTTGATCGGCTTGAAGCCGTCCAGGCTGATCGCGAACAGCGCGAAGCGGGCCTGGCCGCCGTCGGCCTCGCGCACCGCGTGCGCCAGTGCGGCCTCGAAACTGAGCCGGTTCGGCAGCCCCGTGAGCGGGTCGTTCAGCGCCTGGCGATGCAGCTCGCTCTTGGCGCGCCGCAAGGACCGGCGCATCTGCGCCTCGAACAGCGAGGCGACCAGCATCATCACGAGCAGCGCCATCGCACCCAGCGTCGCCAAGCCCACCAGGATCGACGAGGGCAGCAGCAGGTCGAAGGCCGAGAACGTCTGATCGGCCAGATCCGCGCTCGCGATCAGCGTGCGTTCGCTTTGCAGCATCCCGAGCGCGAGCAGCAGCGCCGCGGCGATCTGCCAGCGATACGGGTGGCGCTGCTGCTTCAGGCGCAGCTCGAAGAACACCCACATCGCGGCAGCGACGAAGCCGAAGGCCCACAGCGCCGCGAGCGCCAGCCCTTGCGCGTGCCAGTCGACGCCGGGGCGCAGCCCCAGCGTCTGCATCGCGCCGAGCTGGCAGCCCACGACCCCGAGCGCGAGCACGCCGCTGCCCGCGAGCAAACGCGGCCGCGTGATCAGGCGGCCGCCGGCCAAGCCGAGACCGAGCAGCGAGACGACGATCGCGATCAGCCAGACGCTTGCGATGGCCCCCGGGTGATAGCCGAGCGGAAAACCCAGCGGCAGCGCGTGGACCAGGATCACGTGGATCGAGGCGATGCCGGTGCCCAGCGCGACCGCGGCCCCCGTCAGCCAATGCGCGGCGAACGCGCGGCGCACCGTCTGCACCCGCCGCGCCAGGTCGAGCGTCGTGTAGGCCGCGAGCACGGCAATGCCCAGCGCCAGCGCCAGGAACCACCAGCCCGAGAAGTCAACGGAAAGCGACATCGCCGAACGCCATCAAGAAAGGGAAACCGTCATCCCTTTCTTTTTCGGCAGCCCCGGCCGGGCGCTGAGTGAACGATCGTGTCCTGGACGCGGTGGCGCCGCTGCGTCGTCAGTGCATGAAGCCCATGCCGCGCTGCGCCCGCACGTCGGGCTTGACGCGGTGCTCGGCCTCGAGCTGCGACAGGAACTCGTCCGGCTCGAAGCGCTCGCCGAGCACGTCGGTCTGGCGCTTCACGGCCGCGAAGTCGCCCGGCGCGAGCGCGCTCAACTGCGCCAGGCGGCCGCGCTGCTCGGCCGTCAACAGCGCCGCGTCGCCGTCCAGCGCCTCGGCCACGAACATGCGCTCGCGCTGCGGGCCGGTCAGCGGCTTGAACTGGACCTTGAACGTGAAGCGCCGCAGCGCCGCCTCGTCCAGCTCCTGGAACAGGTTGGTGGTGCAGATGAAGACGCCGGAGAAGCGCTCCATGCCCTGCAGCATCTCGTTGACCTCGCTGACCTCGTAGTTGCGCTCGGCCATCCTGCGGCTGCGCAGGAAGCTGTCGGCCTCGTCGAGCAGCAGCACGGCGCCTTCGGTCTGCGCCTCTTCGAACATCTTGGCCATGTTCTGCTCGGTCTCGCCGACGTACTTGCTCATGATGTCGCTGGCCTGGCGGATCATCAGCGGCCGGTCGAGCGCCTTCGCGATGTGCTCGGCGAGCGCGGTCTTGCCGGTGCCGGGCGGCCCGTAGAAGCACAGCGTGCCGTAGCTCTTGCGGCGCAGCGCCTCGACGATCTTGGGCACCTCGAAGCGCGATTCGGTGTTCACGAGACCCAGGTCGTAGTTCGTCACGACGCGGCGCGCGCCGCGCTCGGCCGCGGTGTTGCCCAGGGCCTTGTCGGCGTTGCCGAGCTGGCGCTCGATCAGCGCCTCCAGGCTCACGTCGGACGACGCGTCGCCGGCCAGCTTCGCGAATTTCACCGCGGTGCGGATCTGCGCCGGCGTCAGCCCCTTGCGCTCGGCGAGCTTGGCCGCAAAGCCCTCGCCGACCGCGATGCCGGCGAGCGCGCGCGAGACCAGCGACTCGCGCGCCCCGGGCGGCGGGCTCTTCAATTCGAGGTGGTATTGAAAGCGGCGCCGGAAGGCCGGGTCGATCTGCTCGATGCGGTTGGTGATCCAGATCACCGGGACCGGGTTCGTCTCGAGGATCTGGTTGACCCAGGCCTTGCCGCTGACGCTGCCCGAGAGCGCCGCGCCGTCGCCGGTGTCCATGCGCGCGATCAATTGCGCGGCGTCGGTCGAGATCGGCGGGAAGACGTCTTCCACCTCGTCGAACAGCAGCGCGACGTTGACGCTGCCTTTCAGGAACACCTGGCTGATCTGCAGCGAGCGGTAGCGGTCGCGGCCGCTGAGCGAATTGCCGTCGCGGTCGGCGTGCTCGACCTCGTACAGCTCCAGCCCCGCGGCCTGCGCCGCGACCTTGGCCAATTCCGTCTTGCCGGTGCCGGGCGGGCCGTACAGCAGCACGTTGACGCCGGGCTCCTTGCGCGCGACCGCGTTGCGCAGCAGCGAGGTCATCATCTGCTGGTCGACGCCGACGAAGCTGAAGTCGCTCGGCGTCAGCTCGCTGCGGCGCGCCGGCCGCGTGAACACGGCCATCAGGTCCGACGGCCCTTCGTACTTGCGCATCAGCACCGGCGGCAGCTGCTCGCTGACCTTCATCAGGTCGGCCAGGTCGGTGATGTTGTGCTCGGAGATCAGGTTCTCGACCATGCCGACGCGCTCCAGGCGCGAGCCGGCGCGCAGCGCCTCGGCGACGTCGGTCTCGCTGACGCCGGCGACGCGCGCGATCGCCGCATAGGCCTCCTGGGCGTTCGAGACCTTGAACTCGACCAGCAGGCCGCGCAGGTCGCGCTGGTAGCGCGCGAGCGTGCCGTACAGCAGCAGCGCGCGCTCGGCCGGGTTCAGCTGGAGCAGGCCGGCGAGCGAGTCGATGTTCTTCTCGACCAGCGTCGATTCTTTTTTGAGGCTGCGGCCCAGCCAGTCGGCCGTCGCGCCGAGCACGGCGAGCAGGTCTTTCGGCGCGTCCTTGATGTATTCGTCGATGTAGAAGAACAGCGTGCCCTCTTCGTACGGGCCGCGCCAGGCGCCGTGGCGCAGCATGAAGGCGTCGTCGGTCAGCGCCTCGTGGCCGCGCCAGTGCTCGTTGCCCTTGCAACGCTTGGCCAGGAACACGCGCAGGCGCGCCAGCACCGAGCCCGGCCAGACCAGGTGCTTGCCGGTCAGCGACAGCAGGCTGTTCCAGTCGCGCCGCAGGTTGAAGCGGCCGGCGTTGTGCGTCGTCAGCGTCAACACGAACTGAGAGCACATGCGATCCAGCACCGGCGCGTCTTTCAGACCCGGCGACAACAGCATCCGCGCATCCAACGGGCTCTTGGCCATGACACCTCCAGCAGCAGCTCGTTCCCTGGGGCCATCTTGGCGCAGTCTGCGCCGAGCGGCAAGCCCCGCCTGTCGACAGGGCTCAGGGACGATAACGCGGCGCGGCGGCGCCGGAGGACACGATCAGTGAAGAATGACCGGTTGTTGCATCAGCGAGGCGAAGCGGCCGATGTAGTCGTCGATCTCTTCCTCGGACGGCTGCGTCTCGATCAGCGCCTGCACGCCTTCCTTGAAGCTCTCGGCCATCGCGCCCTGCAGGAAGATCTCCTTGCGCGCGAACTTGTCGACGATCTCGTATCCGCCGTGGCTCAGCGGCTCGTCACCCGGCGCGGGAGCCACGCTGCCGGAAACCGGCTGGCCCTCGACGTCGAACAACACCACCGCAAAACTATCCGAGTTGTAGAGCATTTGCATGAAGTGATCCTCGCGTCGAGTACCTGAGGATTCAAACGCAAATATCAAGCCAGCGGATGACCCGGCCCCGCCATTTCCCCTGAACGAGGGGCGGCGGACACGAATCTTCACCCCCCGCCCGCGCGATCATTCGACCGATTGCAGCCGCAGCTCGAAGCCTTCGTCGTTCGGGCCGGCCTTCTGCGTCGCCCGCACCGGCAGGTGGTGGCGGGCCGGGTCGAGCCAGACCTGGACCCGGGTGTCGTAGGGCTCGCGCGGCTCGCGCACGAACTTCAGCGCGTCGACGTCCGCACCGGCCAGCGTGAGGGATTCGACGCCTTCGCAGACGAATGACCACACGCTCAGCTCGCCGTGGGCGCCGACGACCGGCATCACGACCTTCGCACCGATCTCGCGCAGCGGCGCCTCGGCCGCGACGATCGCGGCCAACTGGATCATCCAGCTCAGCCGGTCCTGCGTGCCCGCGCGCAGCGGGAACTCGACCGCCGGCCCGGAGAACGTGATCTTGCCGGGCAGCGCGTTGGAAGTTCGCCGCCTGGGTGCCGCGGCGCAGCCGCTGGTCGGTGAAGCGCTCCGGCGCGACGCCGGCGGCGTCGACGCCGCCGCGGCTGAGCAGCGTCAGCACGACGGCACCGGCAACCCGGCCGTCCAGGCGCAGTTCGTAGCCGTCGCCGGCGCGGCGCCACGCGAGATCGCCCTCGCCGCGCAACGCGCCGCGCAGCAATTGATAGTGCAACAGCATCGGCGGCGGGAGCTGCGTGCGGTAGCGCGGGATCGTGTCGAGCTCGTCGGGCGCGGCGGCGGCCGGCATCGTCGGTGCGACAGGCTCGGCCGGCACCCGCGCGATCGGCCCCGGCAGCGCGGTCGGCGGCGACGCCGGTGGCACTTTCGGTGTCGTCGGCCGCGGCGGCCGCGCCCGTGCGGGCGGTGCTTGAGGCGCTCGCGCCACCACTGCCGCGGGAGGTTCCGGGGCCGGCGCGACCTGCGGCGCCGCAACGGCCCGCACCGGTGGCGGCGCCTCGATCACCCGCAGCTGCACCGCGGCGACCGACGGCAGCGCGACCGGCGCCGGCCAGGCCCAGCGCCAGCCGCTGAGCGCGATCAGATGCGCCAGCAGCGCCGCAAGTGCAAGCCCGCCGAGCGCGATCGCGCGGCGGCGCGTGGCCTGCGTCGACAATACGCCCTCCATCGATCCCCCTGCGGCGGCATTCAACCCATGAAGCTAGCGACCTACCAAGACGGTTCACGCGACGGCCAGCTGATCGTCGTCTCGCGCGACCTGACGAGCGCCCACTATGCCAGCGGCATCGCGAGCCGATTGCAACACGTGCTGGACGACTGGAACTTTCTATCCCCCCAACTCGAAGACCTGTACCAGACGCTGAACCAGGGCAAGCCGCGCCACGCGTTCGCGTTCGACCCGCGGCGGTGCATGGCGCCGCTGCCGCGCGCCTACCAATGGGCCGACGGCTCGGCCTTCATCAACCACGTCGAGCTGGTGCGCAAGGCGCGCAACGCCGAGGTCCCGGAGAGCTTCTACACCGACCCGCTGATGTCCCAGGGCGGCAGCGACGACTTCATCGGGCCCTGCGACGACATCGTCTGCGTCGACGCCGACCACGGCATCGACTTCGAGGCCGAGGTCGCCGTGATCACCGGCGATGTGGCGATGGGCAGCACGCCCGACGCCGCGCTCGAAGGCATCCGGCTGCTGATGCTCGCGAACGACGTCAGCCTGCGCCAGTTGATCCCGGCCGAGCTCGCGAAGGGCTTCGGCTTCTTCCAGAGCAAGCCCGCGACCGCGTTCAGCCCGGTCGCGGTGACGCCCGATGAACTCGGCGCCGCCTGGCAGCACGGCCGCGTGCACCTGAACCTGGAGAGCGTCTGGAACGGCAGAAGAGTCGGCCTGTGCGACGCCGGCCCCGAGATGACGTTTCACTTCGGCCAGCTGATCGCCCACCTGTGCAAGACGCGCAACGCGCGCGCCGGCAGCATCGTCGGCAGCGGCACCGTCAGCAACAAGGACTGGTCGCGCGGCTACTCCTGCATCGCCGAAAAGCGCGCGATCGAGACGATCGAGGGCGGCGCGCCGAAGACCGCGTTCATGCAGTTCGGCGACACGATCCGGATCGAGATGAAGGGCCTGGATGGCGCGAGCGTGTTCGGGGCGATCGCGCAGAAGGTCACCCCGCTGCACGCGGACGACCCGAAGACACCCGAATGAGCGCGCTCGTGCGCCGCCTCGCGCTGATCGCGGCCTGGATCGTGCTGCTGCACGCCCCGGCCTTCGGCGCGCCGCCGAGCTGCCCGCCGACCGCCGCGATGCCGACGCCGGAGCAGATGCAGGCCGGCGCGAAGGCCGCGCGCGACCACGGCTTCCTGTGGCGGCTGCGCAAGGACGGCCGCGAGTCCTGGCTCTACGGCACGGTCCACGTCGCGCGCTTGGAGTGGGCCTTCCCGGGGCCGACGATCGTGACGGCGTTGAAGGCGAGCGACACGGTCGCGCTCGAGCTCGACGTGCTCGATCCCGAGATCCAGCAGCGGATGATCCAAGGCGCGCGCGCATCGACCGCGACCGCGCTGCCCGAGCCCTTGCGGCAGCGCCTGCAGCGCCAGGCCGAGGCCGAGTGCCTGCCGCCGCAGGCGCTGGCCGGCATGACCCCGGAAATGCAGGTCGCGACGCTCGAAAGCCTGATCGGCCGGCGCGACGGCCTGGACCCGTCCTACGGCATCGACATCGTGCTCGACGGCTGGGCCCGTGCGACGAAGAAGCCGGTCGTCTCGCTCGAGACCCCGGAGCTCCAGCTCGCGACGCTGGCGATGCCGACGCCGGCCGAGACGCTCGAATTCGTCGACAGCAGCCTGAGTGAGATCGAGACCGGCCAGGCGGCCCCGTCGCTGAAGCAGATCGCGCAGGTCTGGGCCGACGGCGACCTCGACCGGCTCTCGCACTACGAATCCTGGTGCGACTGCGTGAAGACCCCGGCCGACCGGGTCGCGATGAAACGCCTGCTCGACGACCGCAACCCGGGCCTGGCCGACAGCATCGCGGCGCTGCACGCGCGCGGCCAGCGCGTGTTCGCGGCGGTCGGCAGCCTGCACATGATCGGGCCGCTCGGGCTGCCGAACTTGCTCGCGCAACGTGGCTTCGAGGTCCGCCCCGTCCCGTTCCCGCGCCGATGAATGCAAAATGGCGGCCGGCCCACCCAGGCGCCGACAAGAACGACCAGGAGACCTGCGCATGAACGACCCAGCGAGCTTCACCAAACTCGTGCCCGGTTTCGAGTTTCTGCAAGGCCTCGTGAAGAACGCCGGCGCCGCGCTGCCGGGCATCGGGCAATGGGTCGCGCCGACGATCGACCCGGCCGAGATCGAAAAGCGCATCGAGGAGCTGCGCACCGTGCAGTTCTGGCTCGAGCAGAACGCGCGCATGCTGGGTGCGACGATCCAGGCGCTCGAGGTCCAGCGCATGACGCTGTCGACGCTGAAGACGATGAACGTGCAGATGGAAGGCCTGCGCGACTCGCTGAAGATCCGCGTGCCGGAGCCCGAGAGCGCCGCGCCCAAGACCGCGCCCGCCGCCGGCGTGGTCGACCCGATGCAGTGGTGGGGCGCGCTGACCAAGCAGTTCGGCCAGCTCGCCGCCGCCGCGATGCAGGACGGCGCGGCCGCACCCCATAAACCGTCCGCGCCGGCCGCCGCGACGGCGCCGGTGGCGAAGCCAACCGCCGCGAAGATGAAAAAGCCGCCGGCGCGCAAGCAGGTCGCGGCCAAGAAGGCCGCGCCGCGCTCATGACCGCACGCTTTCTGCACGGCCATGCGACGCATCCCGATGCGCGCATGGCGCTCGCGCTGGCCGCCGCGCAGGTCGAGGCGCAGCGCGCCGAGCCCGGCCACGCCGCCGCGCCGACCCTGGGCTGGCTCTATCTGACCGACCACTACGCCCCGCAGGCCGAGGCGCTGCTGGCCGATGCGCAGGCGCGCTGGCCAGGAGTCGCCTGGGTCGGTGCGACCGGCGTCGGCATCGCCGCCGGCGGGGTCGAGTACTTCGACGAACCGGCGCTGTCGCTGATGCTCGCCGAACTGCCGCACGCGCGCTTTCGGGTCTTCTCGGGCGCGCGGCCGCTGGCCGGTTTCGATGCCCACGCCGCGCAGGTTCACGTCGATCCGGCCGCGGCCGACCTGGGCGAGCTGATCCGCGACATGAGCGAACGCACCGCCAGCGGCTACCTGTTCGGCGGCCTCGCCTCGGGCCGCTCGCGCGCGCTGCACCTGGCCGACGGCGTCTGGTCCGGCGGCCTGTCGGGGGTCGCGTTCGACGCCGAGGTCGCGCTCGTCTCGCGCGTGACCCAGGGCTGCCAGCCGGTCGGGCCGCGGCGCATCGTCACCGCCTCGGACCGCAACGTCGTCACCGCGCTCGACGGCGAGCCGGCCCTCGATTGCCTGCTGCGCGACGTCGGCCTGGCCGGCATCGAGGCGCGCGACGCGTTGCCCAAGCTGCGCCAGATCCTGGTCGGCCTGGGCAGCGCCGACGACCAGGCGCCCGCCGCGCCCCTCGCCCCGGCCGACCGCGCGACCCGCAGCGCGTTCGACCGCACGACGCGGCGCGACGCGTTCGGCGCCGACGTCCGCGTGCGCCACCTGATCGGCCTGGATCCGGGCCGGCGCGGCATCGCGATCGCCGAGCTCGCCGAGGTCGGCACGCCACTCGCGTTCTGCACCCGCAACGTGGACGCCGCGCGGCGCGACCTGACGCGCATCTGCGCCGAGGTGCGCGACGAGGTCGAGCCCGAATCGCTGCCGCTCGCCGCGGTGCACGCGCTGCGCGACGCGCCGCCGCACGAGCCGGGGCCGACCGCCGGCAACGGCATCGCCGGCGCGATCTACATCAGCTGCGCCGGCCGCGGCGGTGCGCACTTCGGCGCGCCCTCGGCCGAGCTCGCGCTGGTGCGCCACGCGCTCGGCGACGTGCCGCTGGTCGGCTTCTTCGCGGGCGGCGAGATCGCACGCGCCAACCTCTATGGCTACACCGGCGTGCTGACGGTGTTCAGGACTGCCGATGAATGACCGAGCCCCGCTCCCCGATCGCCACGCGCGCCAGGCCGAGGTCGTCGCCGCGCTCGCGCCGCTGCTGCCGGCCCACGCGCTGCTGTGGCAGCGCGAGGACACGATCCCCTACGAGTGCGACGGCCTGACCGCCTACCGCGAGCGTCCGATGGC
>DASYCA010000133.1:0-2586 GCA_036500445.1 Burkholderiaceae bacterium
TGCCGTCGCCGAGGTTGGCGAACACGTGCCGGTCGGTCGTGAACGCCGACTGCCCGACCCAGGAGACGCCTTCGCCGCCCATCTGGCTGAAGGTCACGGTGCTGCGATCCATCCAGACCGCCATGTAGTGGCAGCCGATGCCGGCGACCGCGCGCGAGCCTTCGGGCACGCGCGTGCTGGTGTTGTGCGGGCAGCCGCTGCAGAAGAAGGGCGTGCGCTCTCCGGTGTCGCCCGTGGTGCCGATCGCCTGAACGACCATCGAGCGTTCCTTGGCCTCGATCAGCGCGATGCGCGCGTCCATGCGCGCGGCCGTGTCGGCGTCGACGCCGAGCTTTTTCAAGCGCTTCGCGATCGCGCGGGCGATGATCGCCGGCGTCAGGTCGGCCTGCGCGCGCAGCAGCCAGTTCTTGCTCGGGTTCGGCTGGCTCCACTCGCCGCCGCTGTCGTCGCCTTCCGCTTCGTCGAATTTGCCCAGCACGTTCGGGCGCACGTCGTTGCGCCAGTTGTAGAGCTCTTCCTTGACCTGGTACTCGATGACCTGGCGCTTTTCCTCGACGACCAGGATCTCCTGCAGCCCCTGCGCGAACGCGCGCGTGATCGTCGCCTCCAATGGCCAGACGACGTTCACCTTGTGCAGCCGGATGCCGAGGCGCCGGCATTCGGCGTCGTCGAGACCGAGGTCGTGCAACGCCTGGCGCGTGTCGTTGTAGGCCTTGCCGCTGGCGATCAGCCCGAAGCGGTCGTTCGGGCCCTCGATCACGTTGTGGTTCAGCTTGTTCGCGCGCACGTAGGCGAGCGCCGCGTACCACTTGTGGTCCATCAGCCGCGCCTCCTGCTCGAGCGGCGCGTCGGGCCAGCGGATGTGCAGCCCGCCCTCGGGCATGTGAAAGTCGGTCGGGATCACGATGTCGACGCGGTCCGGGTCGACGAACACGCTGGCGGTCGATTCGACGATCTCCTGGATCGTCTTCATGCCCGACCAGACGCCGGCGAAGCGGCTCATCGCGAACGCGTGCAGGCCCATGTCCAGGATGTCCTGCACGCTGCTCGGGAAGAACACCGGCAGCCCGCAGGCCTTGAAGATGTGGTCGCTCTGGTGCGCCGCCGTCGAACTCTTCGCGATGTGGTCGTCGCCGGCCAGCGCGATCACGCCGCCGTGCCTGCTCGTGCCGGCCATGTTGGCGTGCTTGAAGACGTCAGAGCAGCGGTCGACGCCCGGGCCCTTGCCGTACCAGATGCCGAACACGCCGTCGAACTTGTTCGACTGCGGGTACAGGTCCAGCTGCTGCGAGCCCCACACCGCGGTCGCCGCGAGCTCCTCGTTGACGCCGGGCGTGAACTCGATGTTCTGGGCCGCGAGGTGTTTCTTGGCCTGCCACAGCGCCTGGTCGTAGCCGCCGAGCGGCGAGCCGCGGTAGCCGCTGATGAAGCCCGCGGTGTTCAGGCCCTTGAGGCCGTCGCGGGTCTTCTGCAGCATCGGCAGCCGCACGAGGGCTTGGGTTCCGCTCATCAACGCACGCCCGCTGGCCAACGCGTACTTGTCGTCGAGCGAGACCGTTTCCAGGGCCTTGCGGATCGCGTCGGGCAGCGGTGCATTCATCGGTCAACTCTCCGGCGGTGGGGTGGGGACAGTGTAGGGATTCGAGTGCGATCAGTCTTTTCTATCTTTGTTCGAATTGGAGTGGTTCAAGCAATAATCTTGCTCCAATCGATGCCTGGGAGAGGAAATGACGCCAAGAAAGACAAATCCGGGTAAGCCCGTAGGGCCGCCTGCGGTCGACGCGGCAGAGGCGCACGGCGACGCGCTCGACCGCTACGACCTCGCGATCCTGCACGAGCTGCAACGTGACGCGCGGCTCTCCAACACCGAGCTCGCCGCGCGCATCGGCATCTCGGCCGCGCCGACCTGGCGGCGCGTCAAGTGGCTCGAGGATCAGGGCTTCATCACCGGCTACCGCGCCGAGATCGACCGCCGCAAGATCGGCCTGGGCGTGCTCGCGTTCGTGCGCATCGACGCCGACCGCAACACCGCGGTGTCGACGCGCGAGCTGGAGGAGAAGATCCGCGGCATCCCCGAGGTCATCGCCTGCCACTACATCTCGGGCTCGGGCACCTTCGAGCTGCAGGTGATGGCGACCGACCTCGACGGCTTCTCGACCTTCGCGCGCGAGGTGCTGCTGAACCTGCCGCACGTGAAGGACCTGCACACCAGCTTCTCGCTCGGCGAGGTCAAGTCCGGCGCGGCGCTGCCGCTGACGCACCTGCGCGCGGCCGCGCCGGCGCCGTCGCCCACCCCGCGGCGCGGCGCCCGCTGACCGCGGGTCGTCATCGGTCCGTTCTAAACTGGGCGCCAAGGAGACGTCACCATGCCCTACATGCTGTTGATCGCCGAACCCCCGGGCCAGCGCGCCGAGCGCGGGGTCGAGGAAGGCAAGAAGGTCTTTGCCGAGATGCTGAGCTTCGCGGAATCGCTGAAGGCGCGCGGCGTGCTGCGCGGCGTCGAGTCGCTCGCGTCGAGCAGGAAGGGCGCGCGCGTGCAGGTGCGCGAGGGCCGGACGAGCCTGGTCGACGGCCCGTTCGCCGAGG
>DASYCA010000134.1:0-2399 GCA_036500445.1 Burkholderiaceae bacterium
CCTTGCGCCCGAGCTGCAGGTCCTGCGCGCAATAGACCTCGGCCATGCCGCCGCTGCCCACGCGCGAGAGCACGCGGTAGCGGCCGTCGACGACCGTCTCGGTTTCCAGGCGTTCGGTCATTTCAAGAGCTCCTGCATCACAGCCTTGGCGATCGGGGCGGCGACCGTGCCGCCGAATCCCGTGCCGCACTCCACGGTAGTGGCGATGGCGACGCGCGGATCCTGCGCGGGGGCGAACGCGATGAACCACAGCTGGTTCGGGCAGCCGTGGCCGACCTCGGCGGTGCCGGTCTTGCCGGCGACGTCGATGCCCTCCAGCGCGGCGGCGGTGCCCGTGCCCTCCTTGACGACCTGGCTCATCATCGCGCCGACCTGCGAGGCGGTCTGCGGCGACATCACTTGCGACTGCTCCTCGGGCGCGATGCGCCGCACGGTGCGCCCGTCGCGGTCGACGACGCGATCGCCCAGGTGGGGCTTCATCAGCTTGCCGCCGTTGGCCACCGACGCGGCGACCATCGCCATCTGCAGCGGCGTGACGGTGAGCTTGTCCTGGCCGATGGCCATGCGCCCGACGTCGACGAAGCGGCTCGTCGCCGGGATGATGCGGCCGTTGCGGCGCTCGCCGCTGGCCGCGCGCTCGTCGAGCGGCAGGTCGACGACCACCGGCGCCCCGAAGCCCAGCCGGTCCATGTACTTCTTCATCGTCGCCTTGCCGAGCTTCTCGCCGACCTCGCCGAACACGGTGTTGACCGACTTGGTGAGCGCTTCGGTGAGCGTGATGTCACCGAAGCTCTCGCCGCCGTCGTTGTTGAGGGGAACGCCGGAGATGACCTTGCCGTTGCGCCCGCTGATGCGCGAGTCGGGCTTGTAGAGGCCCGAGTCGATGGCCGCGATCGCCGCGACGACCTTGAAGGTCGAGCCCGGCGGGTAGCCGGCCTGCGTGTTGCGGTTGAGCAGCGGGGCGTCGTTGTCGCGGTTGAGCGCCTGGAACTGCGCCTGGTTCTTGATCGTGTTCGGGTCATAGCCCGGCACCGACGCCATCACCTTGATCGCGCCCGTCCGCGGGTCGAGCGCGACGACGGCGCCCTTGCGGTTGCCGAGCTGCTGAAGCGCGACGCGCTGGGCGGCGGGATCCAGCGAGGTGACGAGGTTGTCGCCCTCCTGCTGGGAGCCCGACAGGCGGTCGATCAGCGAGCCCAGGTCGCTGTTGCGCCCGCTGAGGTCGTCGTCGTAGTAGCGCTCCAGGCCGGCGCGCCCCTGGCGCACGAAGCTGTAGCCGACGTCGTGCGAGAACAGCCGGCCCTCGGGGTAGCTGCGCACGTAGCTGCCGTCGGCCTGCTTGAGCGAGCGCGCGAGCACGGTGTCGTCGCCGGCGCGGACCAGGCCGCGGCGGATCTTCTGCTCCTCGAGCAGCTCGCGGCGGTTCTTGGGGTTGTCGCGCAGCGCGTTGGCGTCGAACACCGTCCAGCGCGACGTGAAGCCCACGAGCACCGCGAAGAGCACGACCACGACGACGAACAGGCGGGCGATCGGCGCGTTCATCGCGGCTCCACCGCCTCGCGGCGCGCGCGATCGGAGATCAGCAGCAGCAGCGCCAGCAGCACGAAGTTGGCGAGGATCGACGAGCCGCCGTAGGAGATGAAGGGCAGCGTCACGCCGGTCAGCGGGATCGCCTTGGTGACGCCGCCGACGATGACGAAGACCTGCAGCGCGAAGACGGCGGTCAGCCCGGTGGCCAGCAGCTTGGAGAACGAGTCGCGCGCGAGCGTGGCGATCTTGAACCCGCGCTCGATCGCCAGCAGGTAGGTGCACAGCACCGCGCAGGCGCCGATCAGGCCGAGCTCGTTGACGATCACCGCGTAGATGAGGTCCGTCTGCGCGGCGGGCAGCAGCGGCGAGTCGCCGACCTTCAGCAGCGCGTGGCCGAAGCCCTGGCCGAACACTCCCCCGTCGGCCTGCGCGAAGAGCGACTGCGCGAGCTGGTAGCTACCCCCGATCTGGTCGTAGAGCGGGCCGAAGGGGTGCTGCCAGGCGTCGACGCGGTGGGTGATGGTCGGGCGCGCGTGGTACAGCGCCCACGACCCCGCCCCGAACAGCGCCAGGCCGACCGCGACGAACGAGAAGCGGTTGGTCGCCACGTAGACGATGGCCAAGAAGCCGCCGAAGAACATCAGCGACGAGCCGAGGTCCTGGATGAAGAAGAGCATTGCCATCGCCGCGCCCCACACCGCGAGCAGAGGACCGAAGTGCTTGAGCGGCGGGATCGTGATGCCCGCGACGCGGCGCGCCCCGATGACGAGCACCTGGCGCGTGTCGCGCAGGTAGCTGGCCAGGAAGACGATGATCGCGATCTTCGAGAACTCCGCCGGCTGGAAGGTCAGGGGCCCGGCCTTGACGCC
>DASYCA010000135.1:0-19749 GCA_036500445.1 Burkholderiaceae bacterium
CGGCGCCGCGCTTCTCGGCGACGCCCTCGGGCACCCCGGGTGCCGTCTCGCCGCGCGGCGAGCAGGGCGCCGCGGTGTTGCGAGAGGCGGGGCTGAGCGAGGCGGAGATCGCTCAACTGCTGCCGGGGCTGCCGGCCGGCCCGCGATAATCGCGGCCATGCCCGCACTTCGCCTTGCCCGCACCCCGCTCCGCGCCGCGATCGTCGACCTCGACGGCACGATGGTCGACACCCTCGGCGATTTCGTCGTCGTGCTGAACCGGGTGATGGACGAACTCTCGCTCGCGCCGGTCGCACGCGGCTTCGTCGAGCACACGGTCGGCAAGGGTTCGGAGCACCTGCTGCGCAGCACGCTCGCGCACCTCGGCGCCGACGCCGGTCTGTACGAGCACGCCTGGGTGCTGTACCAGCACCACTACCTCGAGGTGAACGGCGCTCACGCGCAGGTCTACCCCGGCGTCGTCGAGGGCCTGAAGGCCTTGAAGGCGCAGGGCCTGGCGCTGGCCTGCCTGACCAACAAGCCGACCGCGTTCGCGCTGCCGCTGCTGCGCCAGAAGGGGCTGGACGGCTTCTTCAGCGCCGTCTTCGGCGGCGACGCCTTCGAGCGCAAGAAGCCCGACCCGCTGCCGCTGCTGAAGACCTGCGAGGCGCTCGGCAGCCTGCCGGCGCAGACGCTGATGATCGGCGATTCGAGCAACGACGCGCAGGCCGCGCGCGCGGCCGGCTGCCCGGTCCTGCTGGTGAGCTACGGCTACAACCACGGCGAGCCGGTGCACGCGGTCGATGCCGACGGAGTCGTCGACCGGCTCGACGAAATCCGGCTGGCCTGAGCGGGCCTGCTACACTTTTGGCGATGTTCACACCGCGCAATCTCACCGCAGGGTCGATCGACCGGGGAGCCTGGCCCTGGCGGGGCTGAGCCGTTCGCGCTGAACGACGACGTTTGGCGCCGGGTGTTTTGCTGTGACGGGCTGCGTGCGCAGACCCGTCTGACTCGACGGTTACCGAATGGCCTGTGAAGGCCCTGAACATCATCATGATCACCGAACTCGAATTCAAGAGCCTGGCCAGCCAGGGCTTCAACCGCATCCCCCTGATCGCCGAAGCCTTCGCCGATCTCGAAACCCCGCTGTCGCTGTACCTGAAGCTGGCCTACGCGTCGGGCGGCGGCAAGCACAGCTTCCTGCTCGAATCGGTCGTCGGCGGCGAGCGCTTCGGGCGTTATTCGTTCATCGGCCTGCCCTCGAAAACCTTGCTGCGCTCGACCGGCTTCAGGACCGAGGTCGTGACCGACGGCGTCGTCGTCGAGACCGACGAGGGCAACCCGCTGGATTTCATCGCCGCCTACCAGAAGCGCTTCAAGGTCGCGCTGACGCCCGGCATGCCGCGCTTCTGCGGCGGGCTGGCCGGCTACTTCGGCTACGACGCGGTGCGCTTCATCGAGCCGAAGCTCGCGAAGACGCACAAGCCCGGCGGCATCGATACGCCCGACATCCTGCTGCTGCAGTGCGAAGAGCTCGCGGTGATCGACAACCTGTCGGGGCGCCTGTACCTGATCGTCTACGCCGACCCGAGCCGCCCCGAGGCCTTTCACATTGCCAAGCGCCGCTTGGGCGAGCTCTCCGACAAGCTGAAATACAGCGTCACCGCCCCGGCCGTGAAACGCGGCACGGCGCATGGCGTCGAGCGCGAGTTC
Source organism: Burkholderiaceae bacterium (assembly GCA_036500445.1). Lineage (GTDB taxonomy): Bacteria > Pseudomonadota > Gammaproteobacteria > Burkholderiales > Burkholderiaceae_C > LMDS01. The sequence goes on from DASYCA010000135.1 coordinate 1,696, forward strand.
GGCAAGGAGGCCTACATCGCCGCGGTGTTGCGCGCGAAGGACTACATCGCGGCCGGCGACATGATGCAGGTGCAGGTCGGCCAGCGCCTCTCCAAACGCTACACCGAGTCGCCGCTGAGCCTGTACCGTGCGCTGCGCTCGCTGAACCCGTCGCCATACATGTATTTCTACGACATGGGCGACTTCCAGATCGTCGGCGCCTCGCCGGAGATCCTGGTGCGCCACGAGCACGCGGCCGAGGGCCACAAGGTCACGATCCGCCCGCTGGCCGGCACCCGCCCGCGCGGCGCGACCCCCGAGCTCGACCGGGCGCTCGAGGCGGAATTGAAAAGCGACCCGAAGGAGCGCGCCGAGCACGTGATGCTGATTGACCTCGCGCGCAACGACATCGGCCGCATCGCGAAGACCGGCAGCGTCAAGGTCACCGAGGCCTTCACCGTCGAGCGCTATTCGCACGTGATGCACATCGTCAGCAACGTCGAAGGCATCTTGCGCGACGGCATGACGAACCTGGACGTGCTGCGCGCGACCTTCCCCGCCGGCACGCTGACCGGCGCGCCGAAGATCCGCGCGATGGAGATCATCGACGAGCTCGAGCCTGTGAAGCGCGGCATCTACGGCGGCGCCTGCGGCTACCTGAGCTTCGCCGGCGACATGGACGTCGCGATCGCGATCCGCACCGGCATCGTGAAGGACCAGGTGCTGTACGTGCAGGCCGCCGCTGGCGTCGTCGCCGATTCCGTTCCCGAGATGGAATGGAGAGAGACCGAGGCCAAGGCGCGCGCGATGATCCGCGCCGCCGAGTTGGTCGAAGAAGGTTTCTGAAGCAGGCGGATGGAGGCCACGACATGCTGCTGATGATCGACAACTACGACTCCTTCACCTACAACCTGGTGCAGTACTTCGCCGAGCTCGGCGAGGACGTGCGGGTGCTGCGCAACGACGAGATCGACGTCGCTGGCATCGCCGCGCTGAAGCCCGACAAGCTGGTGCTCTCGCCCGGTCCGTGCTCGCCGGCCGAAGCCGGCGTCTGCGTCGCCGCGATCGAGGCCTTCACCGGCCGGCTGCCGATCCTCGGCGTCTGCCTGGGCCACCAGGCGATCGGCGCCGCGCTGGGCGGCACCGTGGTGCGCGCGCGGACCCAGATGCACGGCAAGACCGACGTGATCACGACCGACGAGCGCGGCGTGTACACCGCGCTGCCGCGCGAATTCACGGTGATCCGCTACCACTCGCTGGTGATCGAGCGCGCGTCGCTGCCGCGCACGCTCGAGGTCACGGCGACGTCGCAGGACGGCGAGATCATGGGCGTGCGCCACCGCGAACTCTCGGGCACGAAGACGCCGCTCGAAGGCGTGCAATTCCACCCCGAATCCATCCTCACGGAACACGGGCATGCCATGCTGAAGAACTTTCTGGAGCTCCGACCATGAACACCATCGACCTGCGCAGCGACACCGTCACGCAACCAACCGCCGCGATGCGCGATGCGATGCTGAGCGCGCCGCTCGGCGACGACGTGTTCGCCGGCGACCCGACCATCAACGCGCTGCAAGAGAAGATCGCGGCGCTGCTCGGCAAGGAGGCCGCCCTCTTCGTGCCCAGCGGCACGCAGAGCAACCTGATCGGGATCATGAGCCACTGCGGCCGTGGCGACGAATACATCGTCGGCCAGATGGCGCACACCTACCGCTGGGAAGGCGGCGGCGCCGCGGTGCTCGGCAGCGTGCAGCCGCAGCCGCTGGACCACCAGAGCGACGGCTCGCTGGCGCTGGCGGACATCGACGCCGCGATCAAGCCCGACGACGCCCACTTCGCGCGCAGCCGCCTGCTCGCGCTCGAGAACACGATCGGCGGCAAGGTGCTGCCGATCGCCTACCTGGCCGAGGCCACCGCGCTCGCGCGCCGCCGCGGTCTCGCGACGCACCTGGACGGCGCGCGCTTGTTCAACGCCGCGGTCGCGATGGGCGGCGATGCGAAGGCGAATGCGCGCGCGATCGCCGCGCACTTCGACAGCGTCTCGGTGTGTTTCTCGAAGGGACTGGGCGCGCCGGTCGGCTCGGCGCTGGTCGGCTCGCGCGAGTTCATCAAGGGGGCGCACCGCTGGCGCAAGATGCTGGGCGGCGGGATGCGCCAGGCCGGCGTGCTCGCGGCCGCGGCGATCCACGCGCTGGACCACCACATCGAGCGCCTCGCCGACGACCACGCGCTCGCGAAGCGCCTGGCCGACACGCTCGCGCGCCTGCCCGGCGTCGCGCTCGAGGCGCCGCAGACCAACATCGTGTTCGCCGACCTGTCGGGCCCGCGCGCCGCGGGGCTGGTCGAGGCGCTGAAGGCACGCGGCGTGCTCGCGACCGGCTCGCTGTACGGTGAAAAACAGCGGCTGCGCTTCGTGACCCACCTCGATGTCGATGCGGCCGGCGTCGACGCGGCGCTCGCGGTGATCCGCGCGCACCTGAGCGCCTGAACGATCGACTGAAAAGAGCCACCATGACGATTTCGAACCTCGATGCGCTGACCCGCACGATCGACCACCGCGAGATCTTCCACGACGAGATGCTGGCGCTGGTGCGCCGAATCATGAGCGGCGAGATGTCGCCGGTCACGATGGCCGCGCTGCTCGTCGGCCTGCGCGTGAAAAAGGAAACCATCGGCGAGATCACCGCCGCGGCGCAGGTGATGCGCGAGTACGCGACCAAGGTCCATGTGGCCGACCGCACGCACCTGGTCGACATCGTCGGCACCGGCGGCGACGGTTCGCACACCTTCAACATCTCGACCTGCAGCATGTTCGTCGCCGCCGCGGCCGGCGCGCGCGTGAGCAAGCACGGCGGGCGCAGCGTCAGCAGCAAGTCCGGCAGCGCCGACGTGCTGGAGGCGCTCGGCGTGCCGATGACGCTGAGCCCCGCGGCCATCTCGCAGTGCATCGCCGACACCGGCATCGGCTTCATGTTCGCGCCGAACCACCACCCGGCGATGAAGAACGTCGCGCCGGTGCGCAAGGAGCTGGGGATCCGCACGATCTTCAACATCCTCGGGCCGCTGACGAACCCGGCCGATGCGCCGAACATCCTGATGGGCGTATTCCACCCCGACCTCGTCGGCATCCAGGTGCGTGCGCTGCAGCGCCTGGGCGCCGAGCACGCGGTGGTCGTGCACGGCCGCGACGGCATGGACGAGGTGTCATTGGGCGCGGCGACGATGGTCGGCGAGTACAAGGACGGCGGCATCCAGGAATACGAGATCCACCCGGAGGATTTCGGCCTGACGATGTCGAGCAACCGCGCACTGAAGGTCGAGACGCCGGAGCAGTCCAAGGCGGTGCTGATGGCCGTGCTCGCGAACGAGCCGGGCGCCGCGCGCGACATCGTGATGTTCAACGCCGGGATCGCGCTGTACGCGGCGAACGTCTCGAAGACGATGGTCGACGGCGTCGCGCTGGCGCGCGAGACGCTCGCGTCGGGCCAGGCGCTGGCGAAGATGAACCAGTTCGTCGCCCGCGCGCAGCTGCTGGGGAAAGCGGCATGAGCGACATCCTCGACAAGATCGTCGCGGTCAAGCGCGACGAGATTTCACTGGCGCGGCGCCGGCGCGATCTGTTGTCGCTGCGCCGCGACGCGGAGTCGCTTGGCGGGCTGCGCGATTTCATCAAAGGCCTGCGCGCGAAGATCGCCGCGGGCGGCGCCGGCGTGATCGCGGAGGTGAAAAAGGCGAGCCCGAGCAAGGGCGTGCTGCGCGAGCGCTTCGAGCCGGCCGGCATCGCCGAAAGCTACGCCGACCATGGCGCCGCGTGCTTGAGCGTGCTGACCGATGCCACCTTCTTCCAGGGCAGCGCCGCCTACCTCGAGCAGGCGCGCGCCGCGTGCGCGCTGCCGGTGCTGCGCAAGGATTTCATGGTCGACGCCTACCAGGTGTTCGAAGCGCGCGCGATGGGGGCCGACTGCATCCTGCTGATCGTCGCGTGCCTGGACGACGCGCTGATGAGCGATCTCGAAGCCCAGGCGCACGCGCTCGGGATGGCGGTGCTGGTCGAGGTTCACGACGGCGCCGAACTCGACCGCGCGCTGCGTTTGAACACGCCGCTGATCGGCATCAACAACCGCAACCTGCGGACCTTCGAGGTCACGCTGCAGACGACGCTGGACCTGCTGCCGAAGGTGCCGGCCGAGCGGCTGCTGGTCACCGAGAGCGGGATCCTGGCGCGCGGCGACGTCGACCGGATGCGCGACGCGAACGTCCACGCCTTCCTGGTCGGCGAGGCCTTCATGCGCGCGCCGGATCCGGGCAAGGCGCTGGCCGCGCTGTTCGCGTGAGCGGCGCCTGATGCCGGCCGACAACCAGCTGCGCGAGCCGCTCGCGCAGGCCTTCGCGCAGGTGCCGGCCGCGTGGCGCGGCGTCACCGATGCGTTCCTCGCGAGCGCGCCGGGGCAGGCGCTGGCCGCGTTCGTCGACGAGCGGGTCGAGGCCGGTGCCGTCGTCTACCCGAACCGCGTGTTCCGCGCGCTCGAGCTGACCTTGCCGCAGGCGACCCGCGTCGTGATCCTCGGCCAGGACCCGTACCACGGCCCTGGCCAGGCGCAGGGGCTTGCGTTCTCGGTCGCGCCGGGGCAAAAAAAACTGCCGCCGAGCCTGCGCAACATGCTGAAGGAAGTGCAGGCCGACACCGGCCCCCCGTCGATCTGCCGCGACGATTTGACGCCCTGGGCGGAGCAGGGCGTGCTGCTGCTGAACGCCTCCCTCACGGTCGAGGACGGGCTGCCGCAAAGCCACGCCGGCCGCGGCTGGGAGCTGCTCACCGATGCGCTGCTGGCGCATCTCGCGGCGCGCCCCGAGGCGATGGTCTTCCTGCTGTGGGGCGCGTCGGCGCAGCGCAAACGCGCCGCGCTGGAGGGCGGGGCGCACCGGGTGCTGGTCGCGAACCACCCGTCGCCGCTGTCCGCGCTGCGCCCGCCGGTGCCGTTCATCGGTTGCCGCCATTTCACCCGGGCCAACGCGCTGCTGGCCGAACTGCGGCCGGGCGAGCCCGCGATTCGCTGGTAGGCCTGAGGGCGCGAGTACTTTCGCACGCTCAGCGCACGCTCACCGTCTGCCGCACCCAGGCCGGGTCGCGCCAGCGTTTGAACGCGGCGAGCTGCTCGGGCGTGCCGGCCTGCTTCGTCACGCTCAAGCTCGCGAGCTGCGTGACCTCGAAGCGGCGCGTCACGCGCCCGTTGACACGCTGCTCACGCGCCAGCAGCAGCTTCGGGGAGGCCTCCGGCACCCAGCCGGCGAATTCGAGGTAGCCCATGTCGCTGCCGAGCGGGTTGCCGGCGGCGGGCGGCAGCACGTCCAGCGTCCAGCCGGCCGGCGTCTTCTTCATCAGCCAGAGCTCGCGCCAGGTCGCCAGCGGCTGCACCGCGAGCGCGACGGCGGTGCCGGCCGGGTTGACGCGCATCGATGCGAGCCACGCGACGCCGTAGGTGCAGCGCCGCAGCAGCGGGGACTTCTCGCCGTGCGCGGCATCGACGAGCAGCACGCAGGTCTCGCCCGGCTGGCCGGCGCGGGTGACGAGCGTCGGGCGGGCGCCGGTCGGCGTGGCCGGCGTGACCATGGGCTCGGCGGCCCAGCGCGAGGCGCCGACGCGGATCGCGGCCTCGCGATAGTCGGCCAGGTCGTCCTCGGTGAGTTCGCTCTTCTGCACCGCGGCGAGCTCCTGCAGCGCGCGTTGGCCCGCGGCCGTCGCGCTCTCGCCGCGCAGCGCCTGCGCGTGGGCGACGCGCGCCCAGACGCCGGCGCGGCGCAGCCGGATGCGGTTGCGCAGCGGCTCGTCCAGCGTGGCCCAGTCGGTCGGGCCGAGCCGGTCCAGCAGCTCGGCGCGCTCGACATCCTGGGCCTGGCGCTGCGTGAGGGGCTCGTTCGGGTTGCGGGAGGCGGTGGCGTCGGCGCAGTCGTGCGCGGTCAGGCCGAGGATCGCGCGGGCGCGCTGCTCGGCGCTGGCGTTCGGCAGCGCGAGCACGTCGCGCCAGGCCTCGCCGTCGAAGCACAGCCGGATGCTGCCGTCCTGCTCCAGGCTTTGAAACTTGATGCCGTACTGCGCCACGCCGTCGACGCGGGCCGCGACCCGGGCGTCGGCACCGCGCGCGGAGGCGCGGCGGGCGAGGCGGTCGGCCATCTGCCCGAGCGCGTCGAAGGGCTCGGCGGTGATCTCGCGGGCCGGCACGGCCTTCAGGTACGCGGCGGCGTAGGCCACGCCGAGCGCCTCGGCCCCGGGCGTGTCGCGCACGAAACGCAGCACCGCGAGCAGGCCGGGCGCGTCGGCGGCCGCGCTGCCGACCTCGCGCACCTGCGGCGCCCGGACGTAGCCGGGGCGCTCGCGGCGGTGGTCCCAGACTTGAAGGTAGTCGCCCTTGCGGCCGCGCAGCTCGAGTGCGTCGCCCTGTTGCAGCTGGGCCTGGACCGGTGCGTTGTCGCTCGGGGCGGCGCGCAGCGGCACCGCGTCCTGGACCACGATCGCGGTGCTGGCCAGCGTCACGAGCATCGCGGCGGCGATCATTGCGCGCTCCCTTCGGCATCCGCCGCGTCGCCGGCGGGCGCGCCGGGGGTCCCGGGTGTTCCTTTGGGCAGGCTGCCGAGCAGCGCGCTGCCCAGGAAATCGCCGTTGGTCGGCGGCGGCGCGATGATGACCTGGATCTTGTCGCTCAGCTTGTCGGCCATCGTCTTCTGGATCAACAGCGGGTGGCGCGTGATCAACGCGCCTTCGCGCGCCATCTGCTCGGCGTTGGCGATGCCCACTTTCTGCAACCGATAGACCTCCGCGTCCGCGAGTTTTTGGCGCGAGTCGGCCTCGCCCTGGCTCTCGATCCGGCGCGCCTGCGCGTTCGCCTCGGCACCGCGGATGCGCGCGACCTTGTCGGCCTCGGCTTCCAGCTGGCGCTGCTCGATCTGCTTCTGCTTGAACGGCAGCACGTGCTTCATCGCCTCTTCCTGGGCCTGCGCGGCGATGATCTGCTCGCGCGCCGCGGCTTGCGCATTCGTCTCGCGCCGGACCTTGTCGGCCTGCGCGACCAGCTCGGTCTCCTGCACCTGCTTTTGCTTCAGCTCCAGCGTGTAGCGCATCTTCTCGCCGGCCAGCTCCTCGGCCAGCAGCGCATCCATGCCGCGCCGGTAGTCCTCGGGCAGGTCGACCTTGCCGAGCTGCACGCCGCGCAGCAGCACGCCGTCGGCGGCCAGGCGCGGGCGCAGCTCGGTCTCGATCGCCTGCTGGATCTCGCCGCGCTTGGTCGTGAAGATCTCGCGCACCGTGTAGCGGGCGAAGATCTTGTAGACCAGGCCCTGGACGGCCGGCTGCACGATGTCCTGCTCGATGTTGCTCGGCAGGCTGCCCGCGAGCGCACCGACGCGCGCCGGGTCGAGCGCGTAGCGCACGCCGAGGTCGACGCCGATCGACAGGCCTTCGACCGACTGCATCGGCGCGTCGCCCTTGGCCGAGGCGCTGCCCGGCGGGTGGTAGAGCTGGTCGCGCAGCGACCACTGGCGCATCGACTGCAGGCCCGGCACGACCAGCACGCTGCCTTCGCGGAACTGCGCCTGCCCGCCGGTCAGCAGGTTGCTGCGCACGCCGACCGAGCCGCTCGCGACGGTCTGCAGCGGCGCGTGGGTCGCCAGCGTGTAGGCCGCGGCGATCGAGCCGACGATCAGGAGGGGCACCATCATCGAGTGCAGCGAGTGCGCGGAACAGCGGCGGCCGATCGCGTCGCGCGCCGCTGCGGCGATCTGGCGCAGGCGGCTCATCGGGGGGGTCGAGGGCAGATCGGTGTCGGGGGTGGTCATCGAGGTCTCCGGGGGTTGAGGGGTGGCGATGAAATGAATTCTTCGCAGACGCCCCGGAGCGCGAAAGCGGCGCGCGGGGCGGCTTCGTTCAGGGCCGTGAGGTTGGGCGCCGCGCCGCGGAAGAAACCTTCACAGGCCTTCTCGCCAGCGGCCCGGATAATTGCCGCCAGCCCTTTTCATCCCCTCAGGAGCGCGCGATGGTCCACGTGGCCGTGATCGAAGACGATTGGCCGACCAGCCAGCAGCTGAAGGGCTGGATCGTCGCCGCGCGTCCGGGCATCCGCGTCGACCAGTGGACGACGCGCGACGACGCCGAGGCCGCGCTGCTGCGCGAGCGCTACGACCTGGTGGTGCTCGACATCGAGCTCGGCCGCGAGCGCAACGCCGGCGTCGCGCTGATCAACGCGATCAACAAGCAGCACGCGGGCACGCCGGTGCTGGTCGTCTCGGCCATGCCGGCGGCGATCTACCGCAGCATCATGAAGGCGCTCGATGCCTGGGACTACCTGCAGAAGACGACGTTCGAAGAAGCCGATTTCGTCGAGACCTTTCTCGACATCCTGCGCACCACGCGCGAACGTGCGGCGCCGGCCGCCGCCGAGACGGCGCCGCTGGCGCCCGAGCTGCAACTGGACCCATTGCGACAAGGCAGCGCGCTGTGGCGCGGCCAGCGCATCAACCTGCCGCTGACGGCACAGCGCATCCTGGCCGCGCTGGTGCAGCGAAAAGGTGACATCGTGAGCTATGAAGAGCTCTACCTGGTCGTGAAAAGCGGGCGCAACCGCGACAACATCCGCAAGCACGTCAGCACGATCCGCGACGCGTTTCGCGAGCTGGACCCGCGCTTCGAGGCGATCGAGAACATCCCGATGCGCGGCTTCCGCTGGAGCGGCGGGTGAGTTGGCCGAGCGTGGGCGGCTTGCGGCTGCCCACCCGCATCCCGCTGCGGCTGCGGGTCTTCTTCCGCGGCGCGTTCGCGCTGCTCGCGTTCGCGACGCTGGCGCTCGCATTGAGCGTGCTGCTCGAGGAAAAGCAGCAGGCTCTGGCGACCTACCGCGCCGGCTTCGCGAAGACGCTGGGGGAGATCGGCGCCCGGCTGCGCCATCCGACCGGCCAGCTCGCGCTGCTGAACCCGCAGGCCTCGGGCGCGCCCGGTGCTGGGCTGAGGCCGCTGGTGCTGCCGTTCTCGGCGATCGACTTCGACGACAAGGGCAAGGTCCAGCAGGCGGTCGAGATGTCCGGCTGCGGGGTGCATTACGCGCTGCCCTCGGGCCACGACGCGAGCCTGTGCGTCGCGGTCGGCAACAACCCGCTGATCGGCGGTTTCATCTACGCGGTCGGCAGCCTGCCGAGCGCGGACCTGGTCGCGCGCCGCGTCGGCGCGCTGGACCTGACGGCGGCCTCGCGCGTGCGCGTCACCTTGACGATGCGCGGCCAGACCCTGCGCTGGCTCGCACCGTACGAGGCGATGTCGGAGACGCAGACGCGCGGGCGCCTGACCGGCTTCAAGGAGGAGGACGACGGCCACACCGGCGAGCTGCCGGTGCGCGACTTCCGCGCCTGGCTGTGGCGCGACCTGCGCTGCCTGGACGGCAGCCCCCCATCCGACCCGGCGGCGGCCGGCTGCGTGCGCCAGACCTTTTTCTCGCTGCGCCTGCCGGCCGACGTGTTCCGCGAGGATTTGCAGGCCCCGCGCGACCACATCGTCTGGCCGCCGGCCGACCTGGACCGCATCCAGGTCCGCGTCCAGGTGCTGCCGCCGGGCGCGGGCGGTGCGCCGCTGTTCGACAGCGCGCAGGCCGGCGCGACGCCGCCGTTCGCGTTGAAGGACCTGCAGCCGCTGCTCGCCCCCGGCGAAACGCTGCGCATCGTCCGTCTCGCGAGGCCGGGTGCGGGAGAGGGCACGGAGGTGAGCGCGCTGCACGGCCAGCAGGACCAGCAGCCCAGCTCGCCGCTGGTCGACGCGCTGATCCGCCGCCTGCCGGTCGACGGCTATGACGCGCCGCTGCAGGCGCGCGAGGTGGTCGCGACGCCGCTCGGCCGCTACGAACTGCTGCTCACCGGCGACGTGCGCAGCGTGAACCGCCAGCTCGGCGTCGTCGCCTCGCGGGTCGCCTGGTTCGTCGGCGCGACGCTGCTGGCGGTGGGTCTGACCTGGGCCGCGATCGAGCTGCGCATCATCCGGCGCATCACCGTGCTGACCCGGCGCGCCGCCCTCGTCTCGCAGAGTGTGAAGGGCGGTGTGAAGGGCAGCGGCCCCGGCGGCGCCGGTGAAATCGCGCTGGATGTCGCCGACCTGCGCGGGCCCGACGAGCTCGGCCTGCTCGCCGGCACGCTCGCCGACCTGATCCAGCGCGTGCGCGACGACGCCCGGCGCGAGCAGATCCGGGCCCGCCAGGAGCAGGACCAGTGGCACGCGGTCGGCCACGAGATCATGTCGCCGCTGCAGTCGCTGATGGTGCTGCACGCGGGCGCCGACGACCCCAGCCACCGCTACATCCAACGCATGCAGCAGGCGATCAAGGTGCTGTACGGCCACGCCTCGCCGAGCGAGGCCTTCGCCGCGACGACCCTGCCGGTGCAGGCGCTGGACCTGGTCGCGTTCGCGCGCCATGTCGCCGACAACGCGGCCCATGCCGGCATCGCCCGGGTGCGCCTGATCCACGGCGCCGAGCTGAAGGGGCCGCTGTGGGTGCGCGCCGACGAATACGCGCTGGAGGACGTCGTCACCCACGTGCTGAAGAACGCCGAACAATGGCGCACCCCGGGCACCGAGGTCACGCTGGCGCTGGCCGGCGAGACGGACCAGGTGCTTCTCGGCGTGCACAACCTCGGCCCGGCGATCCCGCAGGAGCTGCTCGAGACCGTCTTCGACTACGGGGTGTCGCAATCGGCCGGCGCGCCCGGCGCCACGGAAGGGGCCGCAAACGCCCACCGTGGCCAGGGTCTTTTCGTCGCACGCACCTACATGGCGAAGATGGGCGGGACGATCCGCGCCGTCAACGAGGACGGCGGCGTGACCCTGGTGCTGGGCATGCAGCGTGCCGCATGAGCGCTGCCGGGGGCGAAGATCTCCCCCTTAAGTTGCCGCCCCCATTCCAAGGCCCGGCCAGTGCCTGCTATACTCCGCGGTTCGTCTTGGAGGGGTGGCCGAGTGGTTAATGGCAGCAGACTGTAAATCTGCCCTCTAACGAGTACGCTGGTTCGAATCCAGCCTCCTCCACCAAGACGGCCGGTTTTAGTTCGCGATCTAGAGGTGGCTCCCGGGCGGGAGTAGTTCAATGGTAGAACCCCAGCCTTCCAAGCTGATGACGCGGGTTCGATTCCCGTCTCCCGCTCCAGTTGCCGCCTCGAGATTCGTGTCAGCACAGGCTTGGCTTCCCTCCGGTGGCCAAGCCTGTACTGATATTCGATGTGATCAGTGCCCATGTGGCTCAGTGGTAGAGCACTCCCTTGGTAAGGGAGAGGTCGCGCGTTCGATCCGCGCCATGGGCACCATAAGCAACCCCGCCGTCCTGTTGGAGAAGCAAAATGGCAAAAGGCAAGTTTGAACGGACCAAGCCGCACGTGAACGTGGGCACGATCGGACACGTGGACCACGGCAAGACGACGCTGACGGCGGCGATCACGACGGTGCTGAGCAAGTTGTTCGGAGGCGAGGCGAAGGCGTACGACCAGATCGACGCGGCGCCGGAAGAAAAGGCGCGCGGGATCACGATCAACACGGCGCACGTGGAGTACGAGACGAAGAACCGGCACTACGCGCACGTGGACTGCCCGGGGCACGCGGACTATGTGAAGAACATGATCACGGGTGCGGCGCAGATGGACGGCGCGATCCTGGTGTGCTCGGCCGCGGACGGCCCGATGCCGCAAACGCGCGAGCACATCCTGCTGGCGCGCCAGGTGGGTGTGCCCTACATCATCGTGTTCCTGAACAAGTGCGACATGGTGGACGACGCCGAACTGCTCGAGCTGGTCGAGATGGAAGTGCGCGAGCTGCTGGACAAGTACGACTTCCCCGGCGACACGACGCCGATCATCCACGGCAGCGCGAAGCTGGCGATGGAAGGCGACAAGGGCGAGCTGGGCGAGGGTGCGATCCTGAAGCTGGCCGAGGCGCTGGACACCTACATCCCGCAGCCGGAACGCGCGGTTGACGGCGCGTTCCTGATGCCGGTCGAAGACGTGTTCTCGATCTCGGGGCGCGGGACCGTGGTGACGGGTCGCGTCGAGCGCGGCGTGGTCAAGGTCGGCGAGGAAATCGAGATCGTCGGGATCACGCCGACGCAAAAGACGACGTGCACCGGCGTGGAAATGTTCCGCAAGCTGCTGGACCAGGGCCAGGCGGGGGACAACGTCGGGATTCTGCTGCGCGGGACGAAGCGCGAAGACGTGCAGCGCGGGCAAGTGCTGTGCAAGCCGGGCAGCGTGAAGCCGCACACGCACTTCACGGCGGAGATCTACGTGCTGAGCAAGGAAGAGGGCGGGCGTCACACGCCGTTCTTCAACAACTACCGGCCGCAGTTCTACTTCCGCACGACGGACGTGACGGGGGCGGTGGAGTTGCCCAAGGACAAGGAAATGGTCATGCCGGGGGACAACGTCAGCATCACGGTGAAGCTGATCAACCCGATCGCGATGGAAGAAGGCCTGCGCTTCGCCATCCGCGAAGGCGGCCGCACCGTCGGCGCCGGCGTCGTCGCCAAGATCATCGAGTAAGGCGGACCACCATGCAAAAGCAAAAGATCCGCATCCGCCTGAAGGCCTTCGACTACAAGTTGATCGACCAATCGGCACTCGAAATCGTCGACACCGCCAAGCGCACCGGCGCGATCGTCAAGGGCCCCGTGCCCCTGCCGACCCGCATGCAGCGTTTCGACATCCTGCGTTCGCCGCACGTCAACAAGAGCTCGCGCGACCAGTTCGAGATCCGCACGCACCAGCGCCTGATGGACATCGTCGACCCGACCGACAAGACCGTGGACGCGCTGATGAAGCTCGACCTGCCGGCCGGCGTCGACGTCGAAATCAAGCTGCAGTAAGCCCCGCCCGAGGCCTGGCACTTGCGGGTTCGCCCGCAAGTGCTAGAATCGCAGGCTTTTCCGCAACCGGGCTTGCTCGGGTGACGGAAATCTATCAACCCGACCAATCGATGTCGGGCTCGTGAACAAAGGCTGGCACTGCTTGTGGGTTTCCCACAGGCTCTGCGGCCGGAGAAAACATTATGACGACAGTCAATCCAGGCCATCGCCTGGGCTTGCTGGGCCGCAAGGTGGGCATGATGCGCATCTTCACGGACGATGGCGACACCATCCCCGTGACCGTGCTCGACGTGTCCAACAACCGCGTTGCCCAAGTGAAGACCGAGCAGACCGACGGCTACAGTGCCATCCAGGTCGCGTTCGGCGAGCGCAAGGCTTCCCGTGTTTCCAAGCCCGAAGCGGGCCACTTCGCCAAGGCGGGTGTGGAAGCCGGCGAGATCCTTCAAGAATTCCGTGTCGCCGCTGAGGTGGCCGCCGAATACAAGCCGGGCGCGCAAGTCGCCGTCGCCGGCGTGTTCGCGGTCGGCCAGCTGGTGGACGTGCAGGGCACGTCGATCGGCAAGGGCTTCACCGGCACGATCAAGCGCCACAACTTCAGCTCGCAGCGCGCGTCGCACGGCAACAGCCGTTCGCACAACGTGCCGGGCTCGATCTCGATGGCGCAGGATCCGGGCCGCGTGTTCCCGGGCAAGAAGATGTCCGGCCAGCGTGGCGACGTCACCAAGACCGTGCAGAACCTCGACGTGATCCGCATCGACGAAGCCCGCCAGCTGCTGCTGGTGCGCGGCGCGGTGCCGGGCTCCAAGAACGGCCACGTGGTCGTGAGCCCGGCGATCAAGGTTCGCCCGGTGCGCACCGCGGCCGCCGCCCCGGCGAAGGGAGCGAAGTAATGCAACTCGAACTCCTGAACGAACAAGGCCAGGCCACCGCCAAGGTCGACGCGCCGGACACGCTGTTCGGCCGCGACTACAACGAAGCGCTGGTGCACCAGATCGTGATCGCCTTCCAGGCGAACGCGCGTCAAGGCACCCGCGCCCAGCTCGACCGCACGATGGTCAAGCACTCGACGAAGAAGCCGTGGCGCCAGAAGGGCACCGGCCGCGCTCGCGCCGGCATGACCTCGTCGCCGCTGTGGCGTGGGGGCGGTCGGATCTTCCCGAACAGCCCGGACGAGAACTTCACGCAGAAGGTCAACAAGAAGATGTACCGCGCCGGCATGGCCGCGATCTTCTCGCAGCTGGCGCGTGAAGGCCGTCTGTCGGTGGTCGATTCGCTGACCGTCGACTCGCCCAAGACCAAGCAGCTCGCCGCCAAGTTCAAGGCGATGGGCCTGGACTCGGTGCTGGTCATCACCGATCAACTCGACGACAACCTGCTGCTGGCCTCGCGCAACCTCGTGAACGTGCTGATCGTCGAGCCGCGTCACGCCGACCCGCTGGCACTCGTGCACTACAAGAAGGTGCTCGTGACCAAGGCCGCGGTCGAGCAGCTCAAGGAGATGCTGGCATGACCATCGTCAAACACAACGAGGGCCGTCTGGCCCAGGTGCTGATCGCACCGATCGTGTCCGAGAAGGCCACGATGACCGCCGAGAAGCACAACCAGGTGCTGTTCAAGGTGATGCGCGACGCCACCAAGCCCGAGATCAAGGCGGCCGTTGAACTGATGTTCAAGGTCGAAGTCGAGTCCGTCTCGACGGTGGTCCAGAAGGGCAAGGAAAAGCGCTTCGGCAAGTCGATCGGCCGCCGCGACCACGTCAAGAAGGCGTACGTGTCGCTCAAGAAGGGCCAAGAGCTCAACTTCTCCGGGGAGGGCGCGTAATGCCCGTCATCAAGATCAAGCCGACCTCGCCGGGCCGTCGTGGCGTGGTGAAGGTGGTGCACCCGCACCTGTACAAGGGCAAGCCCGAGGCATCGTTGCTCGAGCCCCAGATGCAGAACGCGGGCCGCAACAACAACGGCCACATCACGATTCGCCACCGCGGCGGTGGGCACAAGCACCACTACCGCGTCGTCGACTTCGTGCGCAACAAGGACGCGATTCCGGCCAAGGTCGAGCGCATCGAGTACGACCCGAACCGCACCGCGCACATCGCGCTGGTCTGCTACGCCGATGGCGAGCGCCGCTACATCATCGCCCCGCGCGGTCTTGAAGTCGGTGCCACCGTGCTGAGCGGCGCCGAAGCGCCGATCAAGGCGGGCAACACCCTGCCGGTGCGCAACATCCCGGTCGGCTCCATCATCCACGCGATCGAGATGCTGCCCGGCAAGGGCGCGCAGATCGCGCGTTCCGCGGGCACCTCGGCGACGCTGCTGGCGCGCGAGGGCGTCTACGCGCAGGTCCGCCTGCGCTCGGGTGAGGTTCGCAAGATCCACATCGACTGCCGCGCGACGATCGGCGAAGTCTCCAACGAAGAGCACCAGCTGCGCCAGTACGGCAAGGCCGGCGCGATCCGCTGGAAGGGCATCCGCCCGACGGTTCGTGGTGTCGCGATGAACCCGGTCGATCACCCGCACGGTGGTGGTGAAGGCCGTACCGGTGAAGGTCAAGCGCCTGTGTCGCCGTGGAACACGCTGACCAAGGGCTACCGCACTCGCAATAACAAGCGCACGCAGACGATGATCGTCGCGCGTCGCAAGAAGTAAGGGAACGGCCATGACTCGTTCACTCAAGAAGGGCCCGTTCATCGACCATCACCTTCAGGCGAAGGTCGAGAAGGCGGTTGCCACGAAAGACAAGAAGCCGATCAAGACCTGGTCGCGCCGCTCGACGATCCTGCCCGATTTCATCGGGGTCACGATCGCCGTGCACAACGGCAAGCAGCACGTGCCGGTCTACATCAGCGACCAGATGGTCGGCCACAAGCTCGGTGAATTTGCGCTGACCCGCACGTTCAAGGGCCACCCGGCCGACAAGAAGGCCAACAAGAAATAAGGATGACGACGATGGAAACCAAATCGATCGTTCGTGGTGTTCGCCTGTCCGCCGACAAGGGTCGGCTGGTGGCGGACCTGGTGCGTGGCCGCCCGGTCGGCCAGGCCCTCAACATCCTGACGTTCACCCCCAAGAAGGCCGCCGGCATCATCAAGAAGTGCCTGGAGTCCGCGATCGCGAACGCCGAGCACAACGACGGCGCCGACATCGACGAGCTCAAGGTCAAGACGATCTTCGTCGAGCAAGGTGCCACGCTGAAGCGTTTCTCCGCGCGCGCCAAGGGCCGCGGCAACCGCATCAGCAAGCCGACCGCGCACATCTACATCACCGTCGGCAACTGAGGCTCAAGGAACACCATGGGACAAAAGATTCACCCGACCGGTTTCCGGCTGCCGGTCACCCGCAACTGGGCTTCGCGCTGGTACGCGAACAACCAGAACTTCGCGACCATGCTCGCCGAAGATCTGAAGGTTCGCGAGTACCTGAAGGCCAAGCTGAAGAGCGCCGCGGTCTCGCGCATCCTGATCGAGCGCCCCGCCAAGAACGCTCGCATCACCATCTACTCGGCGCGTCCGGGCGTGGTGATCGGCAAGAAGGGCGAGGACATCGAGAACCTCAAGGCCGAGCTGACGCGCCGCCTGGGCGTGCCGGTCGCGGTCAACATCGAAGAAGTGCGCAAGCCTGAAGTCGATGCCCAGCTGATCGCCGACAGCATCACCCAGCAGCTCGAGAAGCGCATCATGTTCCGCCGTGCGATGAAGCGCGCGATGCAGAACGCGATGCGCCTGGGCGCGCAGGGCATCAAGCTGATGTCCTCGGGCCGCCTGAACGGCATCGAAATCGCGCGTTGCGAGTGGTACCGCGAAGGCCGCGTGCCGCTTCACACCCTGAAGGCCGACATCGACTACGGCTTCTCCGAGGCCAAGACGACGTACGGGATCATCGGCGTGAAGTGCTGGGTCTACCGTGGCGACCGCCTGGCCAACGGCGAATCGCCCGGCATCGTGACGCCCCCGGGCGCCGAAGACGACCGCCGTGGCCCGCGCCGCGGCCCGCCGCGGGGCCCGGGCGGTGCGCCGGGTGGCCGTGGTGGCCGTCCGGGCGGTGGTGGTGGCTACGATCGTGGCGCGCCGCGCCAGGATGCCGCCGCCCCGGCCACGACGCCGTCGGCCGCGCCGGCTGGCGACGCTGCCAAGGCAGCACCGGCCGTCAAGCGTGTGCGCAAGGCCGCCACGCCTGAGGTCAAAGGAGAATAAGCATGCTGCAACCTGCACGCAGAAAATACCGCAAGGAACAGAAGGGCCGCAACACCGGCGTCGCCACTCGTGGCGCGAACGTGTCGTTCGGCGACTTCGGCCTGAAGGCGACCGAGCGCGGCCGCCTGACGGCGCGCCAGATCGAAGCCGCACGTCGCGCGATCTCGCGTCACGTGAAGCGCGGCGGCCGGATCTGGATCCGCATCTTCCCGGACAAGCCGATCTCGCAAAAGCCGGCCGAAGTCCGCATGGGCAACGGCAAGGGCAACCCGGAGTACTACGTGGCTGAAATTCAGCCGGGCAAGGTGCTCTATGAAATCAACGGCGTCGCTGAAGAGCTGGCCCGCGAAGCGTTCACCTTGGCTGCAGCGAAGCTGCCGCTGAAGTGCACCTTCGTGATGCGCCAGGTCGGCGCCTGAGGAGCATATTCATGACCAAAGCATCTGACCTCCGCAGCAAGGACGTCGCCGGTCTCAAGACCGAAGTCGCCGACCTGCTGAAGGCCCATTTCGGCCTGCGCATGCAAAAGGCCACCCAGCAGCTGACCAACCACACGCAGCTGGGCAACACGCGCCGCGACATCGCCCGTGCCAAGACCATCCTGGCGCAAAAGAAGAAAGAGGCCGCGAAATGAGCGAGCAGCAAACCACCGCCCAAACCGCGGCCGCGCCCGACGTCAAGGCCAAGAACACCCGCACGCTGGTCGGCAAGGTCGTCAGCGACAAGCGCGACAAGACCATCACGGTCTTGATCGAGCGCCGCACCAAGCACGAGCTGTACGGCAAGATCGTCGCCAAGTCCAGCAAGTACCACGCCCATGACGAAAAGGGCGAGTACAAGATGGGCGACGTGGTCGAGATCGCCGAAACGCGCCCGATCTCCAAGACCAAGGCCTGGGTCGTGACCCGCCTGGTCCAGAAGGCGATCGTGGTCTAAAGCCACCGCGCCGCACAGAACGGTCGGAACGCTGGAATACTCTGGCGTCCGACCGTTTTTCATTCCCACCTCCA
>DASYCA010000136.1:0-7089 GCA_036500445.1 Burkholderiaceae bacterium
CGCGCCGGCGTCGATCAGCTTCTGCAGCGACGGCGCGTTCGCGCCCGGCCGCCACTCGCGCAGCGCCGGCGTGCCGCCGGTCGTCGGCAGGTCGCGCGTGTTGATGTTGTCCTTCACGACGATCGGCAGGCCGGCCAGCGCGGGCAAGGTGGCGCCGCTCGCGCGCATCGCATCGACGCGCCGGGCCGCGGCGAGCGCGCCGGCCCGATCGAGCGCGATCAGTGCGTGCAGGTCGGCCATCGCATCGGCGCGCGCCAGCAAGGTCGTCGTGTAGCGCTCGGCCGACAGGCGCCCGCTGCGGATCGCCGCGAGCGCGTCGCTCGAGTCCATCGCGAGCTGCTCGGCGGGGCTCGGCGCCGCGGCGAACGCGGCGCAGCCGGTCAGGCCGTTGCCGACCAGCGCACCGGCGGCGAGCGCGCCGGTCCGGCCGAGAAAGGTGCGACGCGGGAGGCGGGGTGCGGACATCGGAGGCTCCAAGCAGTGGGGGTGGCCCATAGCGTAGGGTGACGCCGCTGCCCCGCCCATCCTCGTGAATGAGGATGCGGCGGCCGCCGCTCAGCGTTTCAGCCGCTGCACCAGCAGCATGCGGTTCGTCACCCCGAGCTTGCGGAACGCGTGGTCGATGTGGGTGCGCACCGTGGTGACCGAGATGCCCAGGCGCCGCGCGATCTCCTTGTCGTGCAGGCCGCAGGCGGCGAGGTCGGCGACCTCGCGCTCGCGCCCGCTGAGGCGGATTTCGGGCCGCGGATCGGGCACCTGATCGGGCACCGGTTCAGGCGCGGTCCCGACCAGGCCGCGGCTCAGCGCGGCGACGAACGCGGGCCGCACGAACTCGAGCAGCGCGAGTTCGTCGGCGCCGAAGTTCTCGCGGCCGCGGCCGCGCCAGATCCGCATGTCGCCGATGTTGTGTTCGCCGCGCCAGGCGAAGAGGTTCACGCCCCAATGCAGGCCGTCGCGCGCGAGGAAGTCGTTGAAGAACTCGGTCCGGGTGAGCTGCTCCTGCGCGAGCACGTCGGTCACGCGCACCGCGCGCCGGTGCTGCTGCAGGCGCAGCGTGATCGGGTCGTGGAACTGGTAGTAGCGCTCGTACTGCAACAGGTTGGCCGGATCCATGTGCAGGTGCACGCCGGCGCCGAAGCGGTCGCCGGGCGCATCCCAGACGTAGCTGGCGTAGTGCTGCGCCTCGAGCAGCTCCAGCATCAGCGCGCCGACGCGGCGGCGGATCTCGGCCTCCTGGTGCGGCTCGGCGAGCGTGGCCATCACGCGCGCCAGCACCTCGGTGCGGTGCGCGCTCAGGTACATGCCGGCCGTCTCATCGCAGCACAGCTTCGCTCAGCGCACAGGCGTCAGCGCGGGGGCTTCAGGGCTGGTACTTCCAGGCCCCGTTCTCGACCTTGACCATCACGCGGGCGCGCTGGTCGAGCCCGAGGTGGTCGGTCGGCGACATGTTGAAGATGCCGTGCGCGCCGTGCACTTCCTTCGTGTTCTCGAGCGCGTCGCGCAGCGCGCTGCGGAACTCGACCGTGCCCGGCTGCGCCTTCTTCAAGGCCTGCGCGACCGCGACCTGCATCAGCATGCCGGCGTCCCAGGCATGCGCGCCGAAGGTCGAGACCGAGCCCTTGCCGTACATCGCCTCGTACTTCGCGACGTAGTCCATCGCCGACTTCTTGACCGGGTTCGACGCCGGCAGCTGTGCGGCCACCAGCACCGGGCCCGACGGCAGCAGCGTGCCCTCGACGTCCTTGCCGCCGACGCGCAGGAAGTCGTTGTTCGCGACGCCATGGGTCTGGTAGTACTTGCCCGCGTAGCCGCGCTCGTGCAGCGCGCGCTGCGGCAGCACGGCCGGCGTGCCGGAGCCGGCGACCAGCACCGCATCCGGCTTGGCGGCGACGATCTTCAGGGCCTGGCCGGTGACCGAGGTATCGGTGCGCGAATAGCGTTCGTTCGCGACGATCGTCAGCCCCTTCAATGCCGCGGCCTTCGAGAATTCGCGGTACCAGCCCTCGCCGTACGCGTCGGCGAAACCGATGAAGCCGACCGTCTTGACGCCCGCGTCGGCCATGCTTGTCGCGATCGCGAGCGACATCATGATGTCGTTCTGCGGCGTCTTGAAGACCCAGCGCCGCTTCGCGTCGACCGGTTCGACGATGGACGCCGACGCGGCCATCGAGATCACCGGTGTCGAGTTCTCGGCCGCGACGTCGATCATCGCCAGCGCGTTCGGCGTCGTCGTCGAGCCGAGCACGATGTCGACCTTGTTCTCGGCGATCAGCTTGCGCGTGTTGCTGACGGCCTGCGTCGTGTCGGAGGCGTCGTCGAGCACGATGTAGTTGACCTTCTGGCCGCCGATGTTCTGCGGCATCAGCGCGATCGTGTTCTTCTCGGGGATGCCGAGCGAGGCGGCCGGGCCGGTCGCCGAGACGGTCACGCCGACGTTGACATCGGCGTGCGCGAGCGTCGCGGTCACGAGCGTGGCGGCCAGCGCGATCAGGGTTTTCTTGAAGGTCATGGAGTCTCCGTGCGGGTTCGAGTGGGAGGAAGGAAAAGCGAAAAAGTCAGGCGCGCCGCACGCGCTTGCGTGCCGGCGCGACATCGAGGGCGGGCGCGGCCTTCACCGCATGGACACCGCCGAAGAACAGGTCGGCGACGACCGGCGCGAGCGCCGCGTGCGTCAGCTTGCCGCCCGGCTGCAGCCACATGAACATCCAGTTCATCATGCCGAACAGCAGCATCGTCAGCGGGCGGTCCAGCTCGGCCGCGCGCAGATCGGGCCGGGTGTCCGCGATCGCCTCGGCGAACACCGCGACGACCTCGCGCTGCACGTCGAGCACCCGCTTGCGGTCGGCCGGCTCGAGGAACTTGACGTCCTCGGTCAGCACGCGGTGCGCGGACTGCGATTCGGCGTAGACCTCGAGAAAGCTCGCGATCATCGCGCGCACCCGCGCCTCCGGCTCGCTCGCCTGCGCATGCGCCTCGGTCGCGAGCGTCTTCAAGCGCCCGACGTGGTCCTCGGCGATCTCGACCAGCAACTGGTACTTGTCGCGCACATAGTGATAGAGCGACGGCTTGGAGACGCCGCAGGCGAGCGCCACCTGATTCATCGAGGTGGCCGTATAGCCTTGGCGCGCGAACAGATCGGCGGCACGGCCGAGGATTTGCTCGCGTTGGGTGTCGTAGCCGGGGGCGCGTCCGCGGGGCATGCGTGGAAGATGGGGTGAGCGAAAAAAGGTGAATCGGACGGGCGTCGCGGGGCGGTCGATCAGCGATCGGTGAACACGGCCGGCCGCTTGGCCAGGAATGCGGCCACGCCCTCGAGGTAGTCGGGCGCGGCGCTGAGCTCGCTCTGCCATTCGCCCTCCAGGCTGATCGCGGCTTCGAGGTCGCGCCGCATCGAATCGTCGATCGCGGAGCGGGTCGCGACCAGCGCCTTGGTCGGCAGCGCCGCCAGGCGCGCCGCGGTCGCGGCGACTTCGCCGGCGAATTCGTCGTCGGCCACGCATTTCCAGATCAGGCCGATGCGCTTGGCCTCTTCGGCCGGCAGCTTGTCGCCCGTCATCGCCAGGCCGAGCGCGTTCGCGCGGCCGACCAGGCGCGGCAGCAGCCAGGTGCCCCCGGCATCGGGCACCAGGCCGATCTTCGAGAATGCCTGGATGAAGCTGGCCGAGCGTGCCGCGATCACGATGTCGCAGCCGAGCGCGATGCTCGCGCCGGCCCCCGCGGCGACGCCGTTGACGGCCGCGATCACCGGCACCGGCATCGCGCGCAGGCGCAGCGCGAGCGGCTTGTAGTAGCGCTCGATGACCTGGCCGACATCGGTCGGCTTGGCGCCCGGCGTGAGGTCGGGTGCGACGGCCGGGTCGGACAGGTCCTGGCCGGCGCAAAAGCCGCGGCCGGCCCCGGTCAGCACCAGGCAGCGCACGCCGCGGTCCGTCTCGGCCGCGGCCAGCGCCGCGCCCAGTTCCTCGTGCATCGCCGCGGTGAAGCTGTTCAGCGCCTGCGGCCGATTCAGCGTGATCGTGCGGACCGCGCCTTCCTGCGACACCAAGACCAATGCATCCGACATGACCCGCCCTCCGTGATGGACCGTCGATCACGCATCTGGCAGCTGAAACATCCTTGACCGACCGGTCAGTAGAGTTTAGTCGCTCCGCGGGGGGTCGGACCGGGTCGCCGGCCGCGGGTTTTCCCGGGCGGAACGCAGCGCGACCAGCACCGGCGCGAGTGCCCGCTCGAGGTCGGCCAGCAGCGTCGCGTACACGGCGGGATCGCTCACGCCCTCGCGGCAGGCGGTCTCCAGGCTGAACGCGACATCGCCGACCGCCATCATGCCCAAGGTCGATGCGCTGGTGCGCAGGTTGTGCACCAAGCGCATCGCGCCGACCGCGTCGCCCTGCGCCTGCGCCACGCGAAAGCGCAACGCGACGTCGTGCTGGCCGTTCTCGAACATCTGCAGCAAGCGTTGGTACAGCGCCTCGTTGCCGTTGGTGCTGGCCAGGCCGATGCGCGTGTCGATGCACGGCCGCGAATTGGGGCTGGAAGAGTCGGGTTGGGCCGTCATGGTTCCCATGCTTATCGGCACGCTTGAACCCTATTGCGCCCATCGCAATGTCAACTACTGTTAATTGACTTCAAAGGCATCGATTTTCGTCTCTCCACGCCTCAAGGCCATCCTCTGCGTTCCGAAATCCCCGGCATGGTGCGCCGCTCATGGCGGCCACATGGCCAAGACGATCAACTTCCGCGAAAGAGACTGATGAAGCAACTCAACTGGTTTGGTACCTCACGGGCTCAGGCCGCGGCCGATGCGCTCGAGAGGGCCGACATGCAAGGTCAACTGGCGGCGATCGACCGCGTCCTCGCGGTGGTCGAGTTCAAGCTGGACGGCACGGTGCTGCGCGCCAACGAGAACTTCCTGAACGCGCTGGGCTACACGCTGCAGGAGGTCCAGGGGCGCCACCACAGCCTGTTCGTCGACACGGCCCAGCGCGACTCGGCCGCCTGCCGCCAGTTCTGGGACAAGCTCGGCCGCGGCGAGCGCGACGCCGGCCAGTACAAGCGCGTCGCCAAGGGCGGCCGCACGGTCTGGATCGAGGCCTCGTACGACCCGATCTTCGGGGCCGACGGCAAGGCGTACAAGGTCGTCAAGGTCGCGACCGACATCACCGCCGCCAGGCTGCAGGCCGCCGATCTGGCGGGTCAGCTGCAGGCCATCGACAAGGCCCAGGCCGTGATCGAATTCGGCCTGGACGGCAAGATCCTCGCCGCCAACGACAACTTCCTGAAAACGCTCGGCTACACGCTGCCCGAGATCCAGGGCCAGCACCATTCGATGTTCGTCGCGCCGGCCGAGCGCGGCAGCGTCGAATACCGCCAGTTCTGGGACAAGCTCGCGCGCGGCGACTACGACGCCGGCCAATACAGGCGCATCGCGAAGGACGGCCGCGAGGTCTGGATCGAGGCCTCGTACAACCCGATCCTGGATGCCGACGGCAAACCGGCCAAGGTCGTCAAGTACGCGACCGACATCACCGCCGCGAAGCTGCGGGCCGCCGACGCCGCCGGCCAGCTGCAGGCGATCGACAAGGCGCTCGCGGTGATCGAGTTCGGCCTGGACGGCAAGATCCTGGGCGCCAACGACAACTTCCTGAAGACGCTCGGCTACTCGCTCGCCGAGATCAAGGGCCAGCACCACTCGATGTTCGTCGACCCGGCGCTGCGCGGCAGCCCCGAGTACCGCCAGTTCTGGGACAAGCTCGGGCGCGGCGAACACGACGCCGGCCAGTACAAGCGAATCGCCAAGGGCGGCCGCGACGTCTGGATCGAGGCCTCCTACAACCCGATCTTCGATGCCGGCGGCAAGCCGGTGAAGGTCGTCAAGTACGCGACCGACATCACCAGCGCGAAGCTGCAGGCGGCCGACTGGTCGGGCCAGCTGCAGGCGATCAGCAAGGCGCAGGCCGTGATCGAGTTCGGCCTGGACGGCAAGATCCTGAGCGCCAACGACAACTTCCTGAAGACGCTCGGCTACACGCTGCCCGAAATCCAGGGCCAGCACCATTCGATGTTCGTCGACCCGGCGTTTCGGAGCAGCCCCGAGTACCGCCAGTTCTGGGACAAGCTCGCGCGCGGCGAATACGACGCCGGCCAGTACAAGCGCATCGCCAAGAGTGGCCGCGAGGTCTGGATCGAAGCCTCGTACAACCCGATCCTGGACACCGCCGGCAAGCCGTTCAAGGTCGTCAAGTACGCGACCGACATCACGGCCGTCAAACTGCAGGCGGCCGACTATGCCGGCCAGCTCGCCGCGATCGGCAAGGCCCAGGCCGTGATCGAGTTCGACCTGGACGGCAAGATCCTGACCGCCAACGAGAACTTCCTCGCGACGCTCGGCTACACCCTGCCCGAGATCAAGGGCCAGCACCACTCGATGTTCATCGAGCCCGAGCTGCGCCACGGCACCGAGTACCGCCAGTTCTGGGCCAAGCTCGGCCGCGGCGAATACGACGCGGGCCAGTACCAGCGCATCGCCAAGGGCGGGCGCCGGGTCTGGATCCAGGCTTCCTACAACCCGATCCTGGACTTGAACGGCAAGCCCTTCAAGGTCGTCAAGTACGCGACCGACGTGACCGCGCAGAAGCTGCGCTCCGACCTGAAGGCCGCGCTCGACATCGCCGCGACCAACGTGATGGTGGCCGACCTCGACTACAGCATCATCTACGGCAACGAGTCGCTGAACAAGATGCTGAACGAGGCCGAGGCCGACATCCGCACCCAGCTGCCCAATTTCTCGGCCCGCAAGCTGCTGGGCACGAACATCGACACCTTCCACAAGAACCCGGCGCACCAGCGCGGCATGCTCGACAACCTGAAGTCGACCTACA
This sequence comes from Burkholderiaceae bacterium, assembly GCA_036500445.1. GTDB lineage: Bacteria > Pseudomonadota > Gammaproteobacteria > Burkholderiales > Burkholderiaceae_C > LMDS01. Next base: position 6,882 of record DASYCA010000136.1, read on the forward strand.
CGACCAAGCTGGTGATCGGCGGGCGCAGCTTCGACCTGATCGTCAACCCGATCAACGACGAGAAAGGCATCCGCCTGGGCACCGTCGTCGAGTGGAAGGACATCACGCACGCGCTGGCCGCGAGCCAGCGCGAGCAGGAGCAGGCCGCGGAGAACACCCGCATCCGCCAGGCGCTGGACGTCGCCGCGACCAACGTGATGCTGGCCGA
>DASYCA010000137.1:0-11048 GCA_036500445.1 Burkholderiaceae bacterium
AGCCGCCCGCCACCGCGGTGAAGAAGGCCGACAGCGCGGCCGCCGCCATCTTCGAGCGAAACACCGTGACGCCCAGGCTCTCGGCCGCTTCGGGCTGGTCCTTCACGGCACGCCACCAATAGCCCCAGCGCGAGTCCTCGATGAAGAAGGTGACGAGCCAGGTGACGATCAGCAGGCCCAGCGCAAAGAAGATGTAGGGGGTCTTGTCGCGCGCGAACTGCAGCGTCGCCCAGCTGTCGGGGCCGAACGGCCACTGGATGCCGCTCGCGCCGCCGAGCCAGTCCCAGTTGTGCACGATCAAGAGGCCCATCTCGGCGATGACGAGCGTCGCGATCGAGAAGTAGTGGCCCTTCAGGCGGAAGGTGCCGTAGCCGAGCGCGAGCGCGAGCGCGACGGCCAGCCCGCCGCCTGCCAGCATGCCGAACCACGGCAGCACGCCGTAGCCCGCGTAGAGCTTGCTGACCGCATAGGCGCCGACGCCGAAGTACAGCGCGTGGCCGAGCGAGATCTGCCCGCAGTAGCCGCCCAGGATGTTCCAGCTCTGCGCGAGCGCGGCATACATCAGCGTCAGCACGATGACGTTGCGCAGGTAGGCGTTCTTCACCACCAGCGGCAGCAGCGCCATCGCCGCGAAGACGATCGCCGCCTCGATCAGTTGGCGCCGGCGTTGCGCGGCGATGCGCTGCAGCCGGGCGTCGCTCGCGGGGGAGGCCGCGGGCACGATCGGCGCCGCCGCGGTCGAAGAGACGATGGACATCAGAGTTTCCCGAACAGGCCCTGCGGCCGCACGAAGATCACGACGAGGTAGAGCGCGTAGATGCCCATCTGCTTCAGCGCCGGCGGCAGCACGTTCGCGGTCACCGCCTCGATCAGGCCGACGATGATGCCGGCCGCGAGCGCACCGAACACGCTGCCGAAGCCGCCCAGCGCGACCGTGATGTAGGCGACCGTCGCGAACCCGGCGCCGACCTGCGGATGAATCGCGTACGAGGACGCGAGCACCGCGCCGGCCACGCCGACGAGCGCCGCGCCGACTCCCCAGCCGAGCGCGAAGACGCGGTTGCTGTCGATGCCGACGAGGGCGACCGCGCCCTTGTCCTCGCGCGTCGCCTCGAGCGCGCGGCCGAAGTCGGTGCGCTTCATCGTCAGGTACAGGCCCCCGAACGCGAGCAGCGAGACCGCGCCGCCGAACAGCTGCGACCACGGCAGGAAGATGCCGCCCAGCTCCAGCGTGCGGGTGCTGAGCCAGGTGTGGTCGACGTTGCGGAAGTCGGGCGTGAAGAAGAACTGCGCGGCGCCCTGGATCAGCGTCGCCAGGCCGAAGGTGGAGAAGATCTGCACCATGCCGGCATTCACCTTCGAGCGCATCGCGTGCCGCACCACGCCCGCATACGCGACCGCCCCGACGATGAACATCAGCGCGGCCACCAGCGGCAGCGCGACGACCGGATCGAGGTGCAGGAACACCGCGAAGCCGAAGGTCGCATACATCGCGAGCATCAGGAATTCGCCGTGCGCGAAGTTCACGACGTCCATCAGCCCGAAGATGAGCGACAGGCCCACGGCGATCAGGGCGTAGATCAGCCCCATCAACAATCCCGTGGCGAGGATCTGGATTGCGGCGTTCATGCGAAGAGCTCGGGGCCGGCCGGGGTCAGGGGTTCATCGGCCAGACCGGCTGTGCCGTCGCGACCTCGAACGGGAACACGGTCGAGAAGCCGCCGTTCTTGAACTGGATCAGGACCGGGCTGGCGAAGGTGTTCTGGCCCGACGCGTCGAACTTCACGCGCTTCCACGGCATGATCGTCTTCTCGCCGGGGATGTCTGTTGCGACCAGCGCGTCGCGGATCTTCTTCGGCTCGACCGACTTGGCGCGGTCGATCGCTTCGGCCAGCACCATCAGCGCGGTGAACTGGCGCGAGGTCTGGTCGTTCAGGTCGCGGCCGGCGCGGGCCTTGAACATCTCGTTGACGGCCTTGGCCGAGGGGCGCTTCTCGCCCAGGTCGACCGAGAAGCTGGCGCGCGAGATCATGCCCTGCAGCTTGTCGCCGACCGAATCGAGCGCGGGCTTTTCGACGAAGCCGGCCGCCTGCGCCATCAGGTTCTTCGGCTTGTAGCCGATCGAGGCCATCGCGTTCATCATCAGGATCGCGTCGGCGGTGTAGCTGGACGGCATGAAGACGTCCGGGTTCGCGGTCTTGATCTGCTGCACCTCGGCGCTCAGCGACGGCGAGTTGGCGCGGTACTTGATGTCGCAGGCGATCTTGTAGCCGCGGTCGGTCGCGAGCTTGCGCTGGACCGCCGACGAGTCGGTGCCGAAGATGGTGTCTTCGTAGAACAGGCCGACGCTGGCGACCGGCTTGCCCTTGGCCTTCATCGCATCGAGCAGGTCGAACATCGCTTCGCTGAACATCTCGTCGTGCGCCGAGGTGCGGAAGAAGTACTTCAGGCCGCGCCGCGTCAGGCTCGGCGACGAGGAATCCGCGCAGACGTAGGGCACCTCGTAGCGTTCGCAGGTGGCGCTGACCGTGGCCGAGACCGCCGAGTGGAACGCGCCGACGATCGCGCAGACGTTCTCCTGCGTGATCAGGCGTTCGGCCTCGGCGCGGCCCTTCTGCGGGTCGCCCTGGTGGTCCGCGAACACGACCTTGATCTTCGCGCCGCCGAGGCCGGCCAGGCCCGCGCTCTTCGCGGTCGGCAGGTCGAGCGTGCTCGCGGTGTTGATGATCTCCAGCGCGACGTCCATCGCGTGCTTGCAGTCGACGCCCACCTGCGCGCTCGATCCGGTCAGCGGGTAGATCACGCCGATCACGACCTCCTTGGGTTGCGCGAAGGCCCGGGTGACGGCGCCTTGCAGCGCGACCGTGCTGCCGAGGCCGATGAGGACTTGTCTGCGTTTCATGTGAGGGTTCTCCGGTGAAGCGTGGGTGGGAAGGGGGCGGATCAGAACACGGCCAGGTGGCTGTTGCGCAGGTCGGAGACCAGCATCTGGCCCGGCTTGTGCGTGATGGCGAGCGGCGGTCGCGCCGCGCGGATGGCCTGCTGCGGCGTCACGCCGCAGGCCCAGAAGACCGGCACCTCGCCGGCCCGGATCGCGGAGCGCTCGCCGTAGTCGGGGCGCTCGATGTCCGCGATGCCGATCGCCGCGGGGTCGCCGAAATGCACCGGCGCGCCGTGCACGTTCGGGAAGCGCGAGGTGATCTGGATCGCGCGGATCGCCTGCCGCGGCGTCATCGGGCGCATGCTCACGACCATCGTGCCGCCGAAGCGCCCGGCGCGCACGTTCGCGAGATTCGTGTCGTACATCGGAACGGTCGTGCCCTGCTCGATGTGGCGTATCGGCAGCTCGGCCTCGATCAGCGCGTCTTCGAAGGACATCGAGCAGCCGATCACGAAGCCGACCAGGTCGTCGCTCCAGAGCGCCTTCAGGTCGAGCACTTCGCCGGCGGCCTCGCCGTCGCGGAACACGCAATACGCGGGTGCGTCGGTGCGCAGGTCGACGTTGCCCAGGGCCGGCACCAACGGGCTGCCCGGCTCGGTCATGCCGATGATCGGACAGGGCTTGGGGTTCAGGTGGCAGAAACGCAGGAACTCGTCGGCGAACTGGCGCGGCAGAATCGCCAGATTGCCTTGCGTGTAGCCGGGACAGTGCCCGGCGGTCGGGCCGCGGAACCGGCCGTCGCGGATTTCGTTGCGCAGATCTGACGGCAAGGTGTGGAAGGCTGAGTCGTGCATGAAGAGGCGGGCAGTCGCGCAGGGCTTAGGCAAGGAATGTGCTCAATGTAGAAATCCAAGCACGTCCTTGTCTACCGAACAATTGTCGGGGGCGGCGTTCAGAAGAACTGAACACCTGGGAACGAACGGGCGGATGCGATAAATCGGTGCAAGTCTGCACCAAAAAAGGGGAGGGATGTGAATACCAAGTTCGTCGAAACCTTCGTGATGGTCGCGCGCATCGGCAGCGTGCGCCGCGTGGCCGAGCACATGAACGCGACACCGGGCGCCATCTCGATGCGCCTGCGCAGCCTCGAGGAAGAGCTGGGCATGACGCTGTTCGAGGACGACCGCAAGACGCTGCGCCTGTCGCAGGAGGGCACCCGGCTGCTGCGCTACGCCGAGAGCCTGCTCGAGGCGACGCGCGCGATGCAGCGCGCGGCCTCGAGCGGCACCGACATCGGCGGTCGCATCCGGGTCGGCGTGCTCGAGACCGCGGTGCACACCTGGCTGCCCGACCTGATCAAGGGCATGCGCACGCAGATCCCGAACGTCGAGCTCGACCTGACCGTCGATCTCACGGTGCACCTCGCCGAACAGCTGATGCGCGGCAACCTGGACTTCATCCTGCGCGTGGGCAACGAGACCGGAACCACCTACGCGATCGTCGAGGACCTGATGGCGCTGCCGATCCACTGGGTCGCCAAGAAGGGCCTGATCCCCAAACGCGACGCGCTCGCCTCGGTGTTCTCGCACCAGCTGCTGACGCAGGTTCGCGGCACGTCGCCGCACAGCGCGGCGGTCAACCTCGCGCAACAACTGGCGGCGCGCCAGGGCATGGCGCCGAGCGACCTGCGCATCTCTGGCTCGCCGTCGCTGGCGGCGCTGGTGTCGCTGGTGCGCGAAGGCGTCGGCGTCGGCATCATCCCGGGCCTGCTGGTGAAGGAGCAGATCGACCGCGGCGAGCTCGTCGAGCTGCCGATCCCCGCGCCGCCGGCCTTCAACGTGGCGCTCTCGTACCAGCCGGACGCGGCGCCGATCGTGCTGCGCACCGCCGAGGTGGCGCGCCAAGCCTGCCGCAGCTACTGCAAGCGCTGGGATGCGCGCTGGGTCCAGCATCTCGGCTGATGGGCTGATGGGCTGAATCGCGGCGCTGCCGCGGCCTGTTCAAGATTCCTGCGCCGGCCTCCAAAAAGATATCGCTTGGTCGCTCCCCCGGGTGCTGCGTAGACTTTGCGCTTGCCCGACTGCCCCTCCAACGCCGGTGATACGTAGCGTCCTCATAGCCAACCGCGGCGAAATCGCCTGCCGCGTGATTCGCGCCTGCCGCGCCCTCGGCATCGCGTCGATCGCCGTCTACTCCGAAGCCGACCGCGACGCGTTGCACCGGCAGCTGGCCGACCGCGCCGTCGCGATCGGTCCGGCGCCGGCGGCGCAGAGCTACCTCGATTCGGCCAAGGTGCTCGAGGCGGCGCTCGCGCACGGTGCCGATGCCGTGCACCCCGGCTACGGCTTTCTTTCCGAGAATGCCGACTTCGCGGCCGCGACGCGGGCCGCGGGCCTGGCGTGGATCGGCCCCGACCCGGCCAGCATGACGGCGATGGGCGACAAGGCGCGCGCGCGCCAGATGGCCGTCGAGAGCGGCGTGCCGGTGCTGCCGGGCAGCGACCGCCTGCCGGCCGGTCGGCCCGACGCGTGGCGGGATGCGGCGCAGGCGGTCGGCTATCCGTTGCTGGTGAAGGCGGTCGGCGGCGGCGGCGGCATCGGCATGCGGCGCGTCGACGAGGCGTCGGCCTTGCAGGCGACCGTCGAGTCGGCGCAGGCGGTGGCGGCGCGCGCATTCAAGCATGCCGAGGTCTACCTGGAGCGCTTCGTGGCCCGGGCGCGGCATGTCGAGATCCAGGTCTTCGGCGACGGCCGCGGCGACGCCGTGCATCTCTTCGAACGCGAATGCTCGGCGCAGCGGCGCTTCCAGAAGATCGTCGAAGAAAGCCCCGCGCCCGGTCTGCGGCCCGAGGTGCTGGAGCGCATGGCGCAGGCGGCGCTCGCGCTGGCGCGGCGCCAGCGCTATGCCGGTGCCGGCACGGTCGAGTTCATCATGGACGCCCAGACACAGGACTTCTTCTTCCTCGAGATGAACACGCGCATCCAGGTCGAACACGCGGTGACGGAGGCGGTGACCGGCTGGGACCTCGTCCAGCAGCAGATCCTGCTGGCCGGCGGCAGCGCCACGCCGGTCGCGCAGGCCGACATCCGCCGTGCCGGCGCGGCGATCGAATGCCGCGTGTATGCGGAGAATCCCGCCAAGCAGTTCCTGCCCTCGCCGGGCCGCCTCGAGCGCTTCAGGATGCCGGCCGAAGGGGTGGGCCTGCGCATCGACTGCGGCGTGCGCGAAGGCGATGTCGTGACGCCCTTCTACGATCCGATGATCGCCAAGCTGATCACCCACGGCGCGACGCGCGGCGACGCGCTCGCGGCGATGCAGGCGGCGCTGGCCCAGGTCGAGATCGCCGGGGTCCGAAACAACGTGGCGTTCCTGCAGGCGCTGCTGGCCCATCCCGACGTCGTGCGCGGCGAGATCGACACCGGCTTCGTCGACCGCCATCGCGCCGAGCTGCTGGCGAGCATGGCGACGGAGGCGAAGCAGGCATGAGCGGTGTGAAGATCGAGGCGCTGGGCGACCAGGCGGTGGTCATCGCGTTCGGCGACGAGATCGATCCCGAGATCAACCGCCGCGTCTGCGCGCTGGCCGAGCGCATTCGCGCGGCGCGGCTGCCGGCGGTCTTCGACGTGGTGCCGTCGTTCACCGCCGTCGGCGTGCACTACCTGGCCGATGGCGTGCCGCTGCGGCGCGATGAAACGCCCTTCGATGCGCTCGTCCGCCTGCTGCGGCCCTTGATCGACGCCGATGACGCATCCGGCGGCGACGAGGCCGGCCCGGTGATCGACATCCCGGTCTGCTACGGCGGCGAGTACGGCCCCGATCTCGAGGAGGCCGCGCGCCTGTGCGGCATCACGCCCGACGAGCTCGTCGCGCTGCACCAGCAGCCGCAGCCGCTGCGCGTCTACATGATCGGGTTCGCACCGGGCGCGCCCTACATCGGGCGGCACGACGCGCGCCTGGCGTTGCCGCGCCGCGCCACGCCGCGCGTCAGCGTGCCCGCGGGCACGGTCGCGATCGCCAACCGGCAGAGCGTGATCTATCCGTTCGCGGCCCCGGGCGGATGGAACCTGATCGGCCGCACGCCGCTGCGCCTGTTCGACGCGTCGCGCAACCCCCCCGGCCTGCTGAAGCCCGGCACGATGGTGCGCTTCCGGGCGATCGACGCGGCCCGGCTCGAGGGCTGGATGGAGCCTGCGCGATGAGCATCGAGGTGATGAAGCCGGGCCTGTTCAGCACGATCCAGGACCTGGGCCGGGTCGGGTTCCAGCACCTGGGCGTGCCGGTCAGCGGCGTGATGGACGAGCTCTCGCACCGCATCGCCAATCTGCTGGTCGGCAACGACGAGCACGAGGCCACGCTCGAGATCACGCTGCTCGGGCCGACCCTGCGCTTCGGGCGCGGCGCCTGGATCGTGCTTGCCGGCGCCGACCTCGGCGCGGTGTCGACGGCCGCGGGTCCCGCTGCACCAGACGCCGTGCCAGTCCCGCTGGAGACGCCGACCTGGATCGCGCCCGGGGCGACGCTGCAGTTCGGCAAACGCCGTTCGGGCCTGCGCGCCTACCTCGCGGTGCGCGGCGGCTTCGGCGTGGCCCTCGCGATGGGCAGCCGCAGCACGCATGTGCGGGGCGGCATCGGCGGCCTCGAGGGGCGCGCGCTGCGCAAGGGCGACGCGTTGCCGCTGCGAGCCGCCACCGAAGCCTCCGCCACCGAAGCGGCCGCGGCGCCGCTGTCGCCCGGCGTCGCCGACGCGCTGCGCGCACTGCGCGACAGCGCCCCCGGCGCGCCGATCCGCGTGACGCGGGGCCGCGAGTGGAGCGAGTTCACGCCGGCCGCGCAGGATGCCTTCCTGTCGCAGCCCGCGGTGGTGGGCTCGCAATCCGAACGCATGGCCTCCCGGCTGCAGGGTGCCGTGCTGACGCGCCGCGCCTCGGGCGACATGCTGTCCGAGGCCGTCGCGTTCGGCACCGTGCAGGTGCCGCCCGAAGGCCAGCCGATCGTGTTGATGGCCGACCGGCAGTCGACCGGCGGCTACCCGCGCATCGCCCAGGTCGCGACGGTCGACCTGCCGCGGCTCGCGCAGACGATGCCCGGCGAAACCGTGCGCTTCGACTGCATCGAACTGGCGCTGGCGCAGCGCCTGCTGTTGACGCGCTCGCAGCAGTTCGCCGCGCTGCGGCGCGCGCTGGGCCGGCCCTCGGGCGAGGTGGCCCGAGCCGATCAATCCGAGACCGGGGGTTCTGCATGAGCGACATCGACATCGACATCGACATCAACTGCGACATGGGCGAGGGCTTCGGCGCCTATCGCATGGGCGACGACCTCGCGCTGCTCGAACACGTCAGCTCGGCCAACATCGCCTGCGGTTTTCACGCCGGCGATCCCGGCACCATCGCGCGCACCGTGAAGGCGGCCGTCGCACACGATGTCGCGGTCGGGGCGCATCCCGGGCTGCCGGACCTGCAGGGCTTCGGCCGCCGCAACATGAAGGTCTCCGAAGGCGAGGTCTACGACATGGTGGTCTACCAGGTCGGCGCGGTGCAGGCCTTCGCCGCGGCGGCCGGCAGCCGGCTGCGCCACGTGAAGATCCACGGCGCGCTGTACAACATGGCCGCCGGCGACGAGGCGCTGTCGCGCGGCATCTGCCGCGCGGTCCGGGACGTCGATCCGCAATTGCTGCTGTACGTCTTGTCGGGCAGCGTCACCGAGCGCGTCGCGCTGGACCTGAGCCTGCCGATCGCCCGCGAGGCCTTCGCCGACCGCAGCTACCAGGACGACGGCTCCCTGACGCCGCGCGCGTTGCCGGGCGCGATGATCACCGACGTCGAACAGTCGATCGCCCAGGTGCGCCGCATGGTCGCCGACGGCGTGGTGGTTGCGCAAAGCGGCAAGCCGGTGCGCCTGCGCGCCGAGACCATCTGCGTGCATGGCGACCAGCCGGGGGCGGTCGAGTTCGCCCGCCGCCTGCGCGCTGCGCTGGAAGCCGACGGGATCCGCGTGCGCGCGCCCGGACAACGGCCTCCTCCCCCGACGACGGTGACTGCATGAAGGGCAAGGCGTGAGCGACGACGGCATGAGCGACGACATTCGAATCCTGGCCGACGTGGCCGGAACGGTCTGGAAGGTGCTGGTCGAAGAGGGCGACGAGGTGGTTGCCGACGATGCCTTGCTGGTCCTCGAATCGATGAAGATGGAGATCCCGGCCACCGCGCCGGCGGCTGCCCGGGTCGTCTCGGTGTTCGCGACCGAGGGCGCGGTGGTCGCGGAGGACGAGCTCCTGATGCTGCTGCGCCGACGTTGACGCGGGCCCCGCGGCGGCGCCCCGCAGGACGCTACACTGGATGGGCCTCCCGGGACTGCATGCCGTCGGCAAACGCTTCGACGGGCTGATGGGGCGGAGCGCCGCATTTGCCGGCGTCGAGCGCAGCTCCCCAGTCGCGCGGAGGAAAATTTTCGATGCAGTCACACCCCTTGCAAGAGCGTTGGCAGTTCTGGATCGACCGTGGAGGCACCTTCACGGACGTCGTCGGCAAGCGGCCCGACGGCGCGCTGGTGACGCACAAGCTGCTGTCCGAGAACCCGGAGCAGTACCGCGACGCGGCGGTCGCCGGCATCCGCCACCTGCTCGGGCTGCGCGTGGATGAACCGATCACGCCGGTGCAGGTCGAGTGCGTGAAGATGGGCACGACGGTCGCGACCAACGCGCTGCTGGAGCGCAAGGGCGAGCCGACGCTGCTGGTCACGACGCAGGGATTTCGCGACGCGCTGCGGATCGGCTACCAGGAGCGGCCGCGCATCTTCGACCGCCATATCGTGCTGCCGGAGCTGCTGTATTCGCGCGTGATCGAGGCGGTCGAGCGGGTCGGCGCGAACGGTGAAGTCGTGACGCCGCTGGATGAGCTGCATCTGCGCGAACGCCTGTGGGCCGCGTTCGATGCCGGGCTGCGCAGCGTCGCGATCGTGTTCATGCACGGCTATCGGTTCAGCGCGCACGAGCTCGCGGCCGAGCGCCTGGCGCGCGAGGCGGGGTTCACGCAGGTCAGCGTGTCGCACAAGGTCAGCCCGTTGATGAAATTGATCGGGCGGGGCGACACGACGGTCGTCGACGCGTACCTGTCGCCGATCCTGCGGCGCTATGTGGAGCAGGTCGCGGGGGAGATGCCGGGCGTGAAGATCTTCTTCATGCAATCGAGTGGGGGGCTCACCGACGCGCGTGCGTTCCAGGGCAAGGATGCGATTTTGTCGGGGCCGGCGGGGGGGATCGTCGGGATGGTGCGGACGGCGCAGCTTGCCGCGGGGGAGCTCGGCGGGGGCCCCCATCCCGGCCTTCCCCCAAAGGGGGAAGGAGCAGGCGGAGGGCCGCGGGGCGGCCCGTTGGCAGTGATTGGCTTCGACATGGGCGGCACCTCCACCGACGTCAGCCATTTCGCCGGCGAGTTCGAGCGTGCGTTCGAGACGCAGGTGGCCGGGGTGCGGATGCGTGCGCCGATGATGAGCATCCACACGGTCGCGGCCGGTGGCGGCTCGATCCTGTCGTTCGACGGGGCGCGCTTTCGGGCCGGCCCGCAGAGTGCCGGCGCGAACCCGGGGCCGGCCTGCTACCGGCGCGGCGGGCCGCTCGCGGTGACCGATGCGAACGTGATGGTCGGCAAGCTGCAGCCTGCGTACTTTCCGAAGGTGTTCGGGCCGAACGCGAACGAGCCGCTGGACCGCGACGTCGTCGCCCTGAAGTTCGACGCGATGGCCGCCGAGATCGAACAAGCGACCGGCATGAAGCGAACGCCCGAGGAAGTCGCCGAAGGCTTCATCGAGATCGCCGTCGGCTCGATGGCCAACGCGATCAAGAAGATCTCGGTCGCGCGCGGCTACGACGTCACGCGCTACACGCTGCAATGCTTCGGCGGCGCCGGTGGCCAGCACGCCTGCCGCGTCGCCGACGCCCTGGGCATGAGCCGCGTGTTCGCGCACCCGCTCGCCGGCGTGCTGTCGGCCTACGGGATGGGTCTGGCGGACCAGAACGTGATGCGCGAGGCCGCCATCGAACTGCCGCTCGCGACGGCGCTCGACGCCGTCGCGAGCCGCATCGATGCGCTCGCGACCGAAGCCACCGACGAGCTCGCGCGCCAGGGCGCGGGCGGCGGCCGCGTCGTCGTGCACCGCCGGGTCCACGTGC
>DASYCA010000138.1:0-14156 GCA_036500445.1 Burkholderiaceae bacterium
ATCGATGCGGGCTGGCTCGCCGGGGCGCACCTCACCACCTACGGAGGCGTGCGCGCGGCCCGCTGAAGGGCGGTGCGATCGATCCGGCGAGGGATTCGCCGCTGTCGCGCGGCGCAGGCGGCGGCTAAGATCAGCGGTCCACACCGGTCCGTTGTCGGAACCCCAGATGGCCTCGCGCGAACCCGACTCTCTCCTCGACAAACCTGCCCCGAAGCCGAGCCTCTCGCCGGCCGTCTCGCGCGCGATCCTGTTGCTGAACCTGATCGCCGAAACCGGTCACCCGCTGTCATTGTCCGAGCTCGCGGCGCGCCTGGGCATCGTCAAGAGCGCGGCGTTCGGGCTGTGCTCCGAACTGATGGCCGGCGGGCTGCTGAGCCGCCAGGCGGACGGCTACCAGCTCGGCGCGCACGTGATGGCCTACGCGCACGCGTACCTGAAGCAGACCAGCCTGCCGCAGCTCTTCCTGTCGCAGCTGTCGGCGCGCCAGACCTTGCCGCAGTTCACGGTGAACCTGTCGGTGCTCGACGGCCTCGATGTCGTCTACCTGATGAGCCGGCCGGGCTCGCACCCGCTGGGCATCGAGATCCGCATGGGCACGCGGCTGCCGGCCTTCACCGCGGCGACCGGGCGTGCGATCCTGAGCACGCTCGCGCCGGAGCACCTGGACGAAAAGCTCGCGCGCTTTCCGCGCATCAAGCTCACCGCCAAGACCGAGATGAGCGTGCCGAAGATCCGCAAGGTCCTCGCGCTGGCGGCCAGCAACGGCTACTCGGTCGACGACGAAGAGGTGCGCGAAGGCATGCTCGCGTACGGCGCGCCGGTGTTCGGGCCGCAAGGCACCGAAGCGGTCGGCGCCGTCGCTGTCGCGCTGCAGCGCGACAGCGCCACGCCCAAGGTGCGCAAGCAGTCGATCGCCGAGATCCGCCTGCTGGCGCGCACGCTGTCGCACCAGCTCGGCGCGGCGGTCTGAGGCCGCCCCGCGGGCGGCAACGGCTCAGACGGTGCGCGCGCCGTCGACCGGAAATTCCACGCCGCTGATGAACGCCGCCGCGTCGCTGGCGAGGTAGAGCGCGGCGCCGGCGATGTCGGCCGGGGTGGAGAGCCGGCCCATCGGGATCGTCGCGATGAAGCGGGCGCGGTTCTCGGGCGTGTCGGGCACGCCCATGAATTTTTCCAGCAGGCCGGTCGCGCCCATCACGGGGCAGATCGCGTTGACGCGGATGTTGTCCGGCCCGAGCTCGACTGCCATCGACTTGGAGATCACGTTGACCGCGCCCTTGCTGCCGTTGTACCAGGTCAGGCCCGGCCGCGGCCGGATGCCGGCGGTCGAGCCGACGTTCAGGATCACGCCGCTGCGGCGCTTCTTCATCAGCGGCACCACGGCCTGCGCCATGTGGTAGATCGACTTCACGTTGACCGCGTAGACGAAGTCGAAGGTCGCCTCGTCGATCTCGAGCATCGGCCGGTTCGAGTGCGTCGTGCCGGCGTTGTTGACGACGATGTCGGGCGCGCCGTAGGTGCCGATGCAGGCCTCGACCAGCGCGTCGATGTCGCGGCGCTGGGCGACGTCGCAGCGGAAGAAATGGGCGCGCGGCCCGAGTTCGAGCGCGAGCGCCTGGCCGCGCGCGATGTCGAGGTCGGCGATCACGACGCTGGCGCCCTCGGCGACGTACAGCCGCACGATGCCCTCGCCGAATCCCTGGGCGCCGCCGGTGACGATCGCGATCTTGCCTTCGAGCTGGTTCATGGGTTCTCCTGGAGTGATGGGTAAGGGGCGCGCCGCGTCATGCGTACTGGTTCACGATGGTCTTGGTGGTGCTGAATTCCTCGAGCGCGACGAAGCCCTTCTCGCGGCCGTGGCCGCTGCGCTTGGTGCCGCCGAACGGCAGCTCCACGCCGCCGCCGGCGCCGTAGCAGTTGATGAACACCTGGCCCGAGACGATGCGCTTGGCCAGGCGCTGCTGGCGCGCGCCGTCGCGCGTCCAGACGCCGGCGACGAGGCCGAATTCGGTGCCGTTGGCGAGCGCGACCGCCTCGTCCTCGGTGTCGAAGACCTGGGCCGCCAGCACCGGGCCGAACACCTCGCGGCAGACCAGCGCGTTGTCCGCCGGCACCGGGCCGAACAGCATCGGCGGCACGAAGAAGCCGCCCGCGAGATCGGCCGCCGGCGCCATCTCCGCGAGCACCGGCAGGCCGTCGCGCTTCGCGGCCGCGATGAACTCGAGCACGCGCCGCTGCTGCGTCGCGTTGATCAGCGGGCCGAGGTCGGCGTCGTCTTCGGGGCGGCCGACCCGCAGGGCCCGGAAATGCGCCGCGACCATCGCGAGGAAGCGCTCGAAGATGCCGCGCTCGACCAGCACGCGGCTGCCGGCCGAGCAGGTCTGCCCGGCGTTCTGCACCACCGCCTTGCAGACGGTGAGCGAGGCGACCTCGAGGTCCGCGTCGGCGAAGACGACCTGCGGCGACTTGCCGCCGAGCTCCAGCGTGACCGGCAGGTGATGCACCGCGGCGGCTTCCTGCACCAGGCGGCCGACCTCCGGTGAGCCGGTGAACGAGATGAAGTTGATGCCCGGGTGGCGCGTCAGCGCCGCACCGGCCTGCTCGCCCAGGCCGGTCACGATGTTGAGCGCGCCGGGCGGAAAGCCCGCCTCGACCGCGAGCTGGCCCAGCTCCAGGCAGACCACGCAGGCGTCCTCGGCCGGCTTGATCACGCAGGCGTTGCCCATCGCGAGCGCCGGGGCCAGCGTGCGCCCGAACATCTGGGCCGGGTAGTTCCACGGGATGATGTGCGCGGTGACGCCGAGCGGCTCGCGCACCACCGTCACGTTGTAGCCGTTGAGGTAGGGGATCGTCTCGCCGTGGACCTTGTCGGCCGCGCCGCCGTAGTACTCGAAGTAGCGCGCGACCGCGCGGATGTCGGCGCGGGCCTGCGAGATCGGCTTGCCGGTGTCGTGGGCCTCGATCCAGGCCAGCCGCTCCTGCTGCGTGAGGATCAGCGCCGCGAAGCGCTGCAGCAGGCGGCCCCGGTCGGCGGCCGCGGTGCGGCCCCAGTCGCCGTCGAGCGCCGTGCGCGCGGCGCGCACGGCCGCGTCGATCTCGGCCGCGCCGCCGCTCGCGAGCCAGGCGAACGCCTGGCCGGTCGCCGGTGCGAGCACGCGCAGCGGCGCGCCGTCGCCGGCGGCCCAGCGGTTCGCGATCAGGTGGCCGTAGCGCGGCTGGGACTCGAACTGGTCGAGCGCGCTGGTGAAGAGGGAAGGGTCGGGTCGGCTCATGGTGGGGCTCGCTATCGCTAACGGGGGTGAGAACGGGGTGAGGAAGCCGGGTTCAGTGCACCGCGGCGAACATCAGCTTCTCCTCGGTCGCCTCGAGCGCCGAGAACTCTTCGACGACCTTGCCCTGGCGCGCGACCAGCAGCCGGTCCGACAGCAGCATCACCTCGGGCAGGTAGGAGGAGATCACGACCACCGCCTTGCCCTCGTCGGCGAGGCGGTTGATGATCTGGTGGATCTCGGCGATCGCGCCGACGTCGACGCCGCGGGTCGGCTCGTCGAAGACGATCAGCTCCGGCGCCTGCACCAGCGACTTCGCGATCACGACCTTCTGCTGGTTGCCGCCCGAGAGCTCGATCACGCGCGCGCCGTGGCTGACCGAGCGCACGTGCAGCGCCTGGGTCCAGCGCGCGCCGACCGCATCGACCTCGCGCCGGTTCAGCCAGAAGCGCCCGAAGCGGGTCTTCGCGAGCAGGCCGACGAAGATGTTGGCCTTGATCGACATGGTCTCGAAGAAGCCTTCGGCCTTGCGGTCCTCGGTGATGTAGGCGACGCCGTCGCGGATGGCCTGGGCCGGCACGCGGTAGCGCACCGCCTTGCCGTCCAGCAAGACCTCGCCGCCGTGGCGGTAGTCGCGCTTGATGACGCCGGCGACGACCTTGAAGGTCTCGGTGCGGCCCGACCCGACGAGGCCGAAGATGCCGGTGATCTGCCCGGCGAAGACCGACAGCGAGTTGTTCTTGACGATGCTGCCGACGCGCAGGTTCTGCACGCTCAGGACGCGCTTGCCGGCCGGGCGCACGCGGGTCTTGCGGCTGCCGTAGAGCTCCTGCGACAGGTCGCGGCCGACCATCGCCTGCACGATCTTCGTGCGGTCGAGCTGCGCGGTCGGCTCGGTCAGCACGTGCCGGCCGTCGCGCAGCACGGTGATCCGGTCGGCGATCGCGAGCGCCTCCTCCAGCGCGTGCGAGATGAAGATCACCGACACGCCGCGCGCCTTCAGCGTCTCGACCAGCGCGAAGAAGTGGCGCTTCTCTTCGGGCGTGAGCGAGGCCGTGGGTTCGTCGAACACGATGACCTTGGCCTGCAGCAGCATCGCGCGCGCGATCTCGACCATCTGCTTCTTCGCGGCGCCGAGCGAGCCGACGAGCAGCGTCGGATCGACCTGGAAGCTCAGCGACTGCATGAACTGCTGCGCCGCGATGTTGACGCCGCGCATGCGGTTGAAGAATTTTTCCTTGCCGAGGAACAGGTTCTGCGCGACCGTCATCGACTGCACCAGGCTGGTCTCCTGGAACACCATCGCGATGCCGGCCTTGAGCGCCTCGGAAGGCGTGCGCAGCGTGATCTCGCGGCCCTCGAGCAGCAGCGTGCCCGAGGTCGGGGCGACGACGCCGGCCATCACCTTGGTGAGCGTCGACTTGCCCGCGCCGTTCTCGCCGAGCAGCGCATGGACCTCGCCGCGCAACAGCGTGAAGTCGATGTTCTCGACCGCCGCGGCGCGCGCGTAGATCTTGGTGATCCGGCGCAGTTCGAGGATCGCGCTCATGCGGCCGCCCCCCGGCTCGCCTGCTCGACCGACAGTCGCAGGATGCGGCCCGAGCCCTTGGAGAGCACGAACAGCTCGTCGCCGCGCTGCGCTGCCGCGACGATGCCGTGGTGTCGGCCGCCGACGCGGCTGTGCAGCGAATACTTCGGAACGAAGTCCGCGCCGAGCCGCACCACCAGCCCGTACGAGCGGGGCGGGGCCCAGGGCTTGAGGATGCCCATCTGCTTGACGCCGCCGCCCTGCAGCGGCTCCAGGAAGTCCGCGCCCGACGAGAACGCCGGCGCGACCCAGTAGCGCGGCTCGATGCTGCGCATCATCTCGCGCCGGTAGGCGTGCTCGCGCAGCACGAACTCGACCAGCTGCGTGCGGCACGCGAACACGCTGAGCCAGAAGCCGCCGCCGCGCGCCGGAGCGATGCGGGCCGGATAGCCCGGCAGCGCCGTCAACGCGGGCGCCGCGGGCCGATCGGGAGCGAGCAGCGTGAGCCGATGCCGCCATGCTTCCGAGACGACCACGCGCCCCTGGGGGTCGGCGCACGCGCCGAACGCGTGCGCGAGGCCCGACGCGAGCACGCTCGTGGCGCCGCTGCGCGGGTCGTGCGCGAGCACGCGGCCGCTGCGGCCTTGCCCCATCAGGTCGTGGCGCCACTGCGGGCCGGGGTGAAGGGCCGACGCATCGGCGATCAGCAGGCCGCCGTCGGCGCGCACGTGCAGCGCGCCGACGGCGACGAAGCCTTGCGCGCCCGGCGCGGCGGCGACCTCGCGTTCGGCGGCCGTGCCGACGCCCCAGCGCACCGCGTTGCCCAGGCCGGCCGCGAGCGTGCCGTCGGGCGCGACCGCGAGAGCGCTCACCGCGCGGTCGTAACTCGCGAGCGGCTCGAAGCGGCCGTCGCCGGTGACGCGGAACACGCCGGTACCGGCCGCGGCGTACAGCTGGCCGTCGGCGCCGATCGCGAGGTCTTCCAGTCCCTCGCGTTCGGCGAATACCGGCGCCTCCTCGAGCTGGTTGTTGGGCTTGAGCGCGCCGTCCATGATCGGGATCGACAGCGCCGCATCGCGCCGGCCGAAGCCCGCGCCGACGAGCCGCGAAAGTGTCTCAAGCATGCGCGGCTCCGACGTTGACGAGTCCCTGCACGAAGTCCGGATCGGCGTTGTCGAGCTTGTAGCGCCCGATGCGGTTGTTCGAGATGCCGCCGATGTAGAGGTGGCCGCGGTGCTCGCGCATCGAGGTGATCATCGGGTGGTTCTCGCCGCCCAGGTCCCAGAGCGCCTCGAGGATCTCGCCGCGCTCGTTGAACTTCACGATGCAGCCGGTGTTGATGTTCGGCGAGAGCCACTCGTCGCCCGGCAGCTGCTTGGACATGCGGCGGCGAAAGCCCGGCATCCGCATCGCGAGGTCGAACGCCGGCGCGCGCATGCCCATCAGCGCGAGCCAGTAGTTGCCGTCGGAGGCGCGGTTGATGTTGTCGGGGTATCCCGGCAGGCTCGCGATCACGACCTCGGTGCGGCCGGCCTTCGGGCCGTCGAACCAGTAGCGCTTGATCGAGCAGGCCCAGCTCTCGGCGAACAGGATCGACTGGCCGTCGGAGGCCATCGCCACGCCGTTCGGGAAGATCAGGTCGCGCAGCACCGTGGTGGTCTTGCCGGTGCGCGGGTCGAAGCAGATGATGCGGCCGTTGCCGCGGCCCTCCAGGCTGTCGGTCGGCCACTCGTGCATCTCGTAGCGGACGGTCGCCTCGGAGAAGAAGATCCGGCCGTCGGGCGCGATGTCCAGGTCGTCGGCCAGGCGCAGCCGGCTGTCGTCGATGATGGACAGCAGCGAGCGGTTCGTCTCGTCGGTGACCTTCTCGACCACGCGGTCCGGCGTGACGCGGTACAGGCCCATGCCGCCGACGCACACGTAGAGGTTTCGCGCGCCGTCGAACGCGAGGCCGAGCGGCTGCCCGCCGATGCGCGCGTAGACCTCGCGGCGCTGGTAGTCGGGCGCGAAGAAGCGCACGATCTCGCCGTGCCGCGTGCCGCAATAGAGGTGGTCGTCGGCGTCGAGGATCACGTCCTCGGGCGACTCGACCTGGCCGAGGCCGATCAGCTCGACGCGCCGCAGCTTGTCGTTCAGCGCGTAGCTCGAGCCGTCCTCGGCGCGGGTCGACGGGGCCGGCGGCAGTTCGAGGTAGCCGGGGCTGACGTACAGCTCCTGGATCGCCTTGTGGCGATTCTTGAACCAGCGGATGTCGATCGTCGCGGCCAGCAGCAGGATGCCGGCCAGGATCAGGCGGGACTCGCCGGCGGGCACCGCCAGGCGCAGCAGGCCGTTGGTCAGCAGCAGCACGATCAGCGTGCCCAGGATCGCCTTCGTCACCGAGCCCTTGCCGCCGCCGAGCCGGATGCCGCCGAGGATCGCCGCGGTCAGCACCATGATCTCCATGCCCTTGCCGGTGTCCGCGCCGGGGCTCGCCAGGCGCGACGCGTAGAACACCGCCGCGGTCGCCGAGAACACGCCCGACGCGACATACGAGAGCGCGACGACCCGGTTCACCGGCAGCCCCGCGTTGTACGACGAACGCCGGTTGCCGCCGACCGCCAGGACGTGCCAGCCGGCGCGCAGCCGGGTCAGGAAGACGTGGCCGCCGACCGCGATCAGCGCGAACACCCAGGCGCCGGTCGGCACCGACAGGAACGCGCCGTTGCCGACGAAGTCCCAGACCTCGGAGGTCGGCACGACCGACGAGATCGACACCGCCCAGCGGTACGCCAGCAGATCGAACACGGCCTTGTAGACGATCAACGTGACCATCGTCGTCAGGAAGGCCCGCATGCGCAGGTAGCCGATCAGCACGCCGTTGACCGCGCCGAGCAGTGCGCCGACGACGAGCGTGATCGCGATCGCCGCCGCGACCGGCAGGTCGAGCACGTGCACGCAGTACAGCGCGGCGAGGTTGCAGATCGCGAAGGTCGAGCCCACGCTCAGGTCGATGCCGCCGACGATCAGCACCAGCGACATGCCCAGCACCACGAAACCGAGCTCGCTCGCCTGGCGCAGCGTGTCCGAGAGGTTCGAGACCGACACGAAGTTGTCGATGCGCGCGCTGAAGAAGGCGATCGTCGCCAGCAGCACGAGCAGCGGGACGGCGGTCTCCATCCACGGCTTTTGCAGCAGCTCGCCGAAGACCTTGTCGGGCCAGACCTTGTAGCGCAGGGTGGTGAGCGTGTTCGCCATCGTCGGGGTGGCGCAGGGTCAGCGGATCGTGTCCAGCGTCCAGCAGAACTGGTTCTTCAGATTCGCCTTGTCGTACACCACGAGCGGGGTGTAGAGGATGCTCTTGGTCGATCCGACCTTGTTCCTGTCCTGCAGCGACGCCGAGATCAACGCGTTCAGGTCGCGCGACTGGCCGGGCACGTCGTAGCTGACGTAGTGGTCCCACATGCCTTCGGCGATGCCCTTGCAGGCGAGCTCGCCGCCACCGCCCGAGGTCGAGACGAAGACCTTGCCGGTCTTGCCCGCCTCCTTGATCGCCGCGGCGGTGCCGACGTCGGTGTTGTCCCAGACGCCGAGCACGCCGCACAGGTCCGGGTGCTGCTGCAGCACGACCTGCGTGATCGACTTCGCCTTGGCCGACTCGTAGTCGCCGGTCGATTGCTGCGAGACGACCTTGATCGCCGGGTTCTTCGACAGGATGTTCTCGTAGCCCTTGATCATGTAGGCGGAGAACGGGCTGGTCGGCGGCCCGGCCAGGATCAGGACCTTGCCGGAGGTGCCGGCGCCGCACTTCGCGGCGACCGCCTTCGCCTGGGTCTCGCCGATGCCGATCACGTCGGCGCCGACGAAGCCGGTCGTCAGCGTGTTCGTCTTCATGTTGAGCTGGATGACGTGGATGCCCTCGGCCTCGGCCTTCGCGAGCAGCTTCGCGTAGGACTGCACGTCCGGGTTCTGCACCACGATCACGTCGGGCTTCTCGGTGATCAGCGAGGTGAGCGTCTGGGCGCCCGCGGCGGTGTTGAAGTTGGAGTTGCGGACCTCGTACTTGTAGCCGAGCGCGTCGGCCTGCTTCTTCATCATCTTGGACCAGCCCTCGGTCAGGTCCAGGCCCATGAAGACGGGCACGAACACGACCCGCTTGCCTTTCAGCGCGCCGTAGTAGCCGGCGCGCGCGGGGTCGTCCATGCTCTGCTGGGCATGCACGATGCCGGCGCATGCCAGCATGCCGACGAGCGCGGTCGCGAGAACGCGCTTCACCCCAAACCTCTTGAATCCGATCATTGCTGTCTCCTGCTGTTTTTGAATGAACCGCAGCGCCCCACGGCGCCTGCTGCGGTGTGCGTGGGAACTCAGATGTCGCCTTGCTGGGCGGTCTCCTCGTTGCGAGGATTGATGATGCTGTCCAGTGAGATCGCGAACAGCAGCACGACGCCCTTGATCAGGTTCTGGGCCTGGTAGGACACGTCCATGATCGTCATGCCGTTGACGATCGTGCCGATCAGCAGCGTGCCGACGACGACGTTGAGCGCGCCGCCGCGCCCGCCGGACAGGCCGATGCCGCCGAGCACGACCACCAGGATCACGTCGTAGATCCAGGTCAGGTTGAAGATGCGCGTGTCCATGTTGCTGGCGGACGCGGCCATCACGAGGCCGGCGAACACGCTGACCACCGCCGCGATCACGTACTGCAGGATCACGATCGGCCGCACCGGGATGCCGGCGATGCGGGCCGCGCCCGGGTTGTCGCCGGTGGCGTAGATGAAGGTGCCGAGCCGGGTGCGGCGCATGAAGACGCCCACGCACAGCGCCGCGGCGACGAAGGCCAGGATCGAGTAGGGCACGCCGAGCAGCGAGCCGCGGCCGATCCAGGCGATCGGGTCGAGCTGCGCCGGCCAGGGCACGATCTCGTACTCGAACAGGCCGCTCTGGCCGATCCCGGCCAAGCCGATGCCGACCGCCAGCGTCGTGAACAGCGACGGGATCTCCGCATAGGCCACCAGCACGCCGTTGAGCACGCCGACCGCGATCGCCAGCGCGAAGCCGCCCGCGAGCGCCACGCCGATGCCGTGGCCGCGCGACGCCAGCGCCAGCACCAGCGCCGTCGGCACCGCCAGCAGCGCGATCATCGACAGGTCGATGCCGCGGCCGATCACGACCACCGCCATGCCGAGCCCGAGGATGCCCAGCACCGAGACCGTGCGCATCAGCGTGAGCAGGTTGCCGACACTGAAGAAGCCGGTGAGCAGCAGCGAGAACGCGACGAAGATCGCGACGAAGAGCAGGAAGACGATCAGCTGCTGGTCGAACTTGACGCGCTGCAGCCAGGGCCGCGGTGCCTCCGGCGCCGACGCCGATGCAAGCCGGGCCGCGGGCTCCTGCGTCACGGCTTCCATCGGCCGGGATCTCGTGTCTCGTTCAGCATGTTGTCTCCTGCCGAGGGGTCGGCGGCGCGATCGCCGGCTCAGACTTCTTGGTTCTGTATGTAGAACCACGTTCTGTATGAAGAACAATAGTTATACCGCCTGGGTGACGGCGGTGTCAACGGGACTTCCCTAGGGGTGCCCGGCCGCGGCGAGGCGGGCCGGGCGGACTGCGTTGCGGACTACTTGGGCGTGAGCCGATAGAGGCCGCCGGGACTGGCGTCTTCGAGCAGCCACAGCGCGCCATCCGGTGCCTGCTCGACGTCCCGGACCCGAAAGCCCATCGCCCAACGTTCCGCCGGCTTCGCGCTCGAGCCGTCGATGGTGATCCGGTTCAGCGACCGGCTGATCAGGCCGCCGGCGAACGCCGAGCCCTTCCACCGCGGGAGGTCTCGGACGGCGTCAGGTTGGGCCCGGGGAACGCGTAGGTCCGCACGACCGGCGCCGACTTCGCGGCCTCGGTGTTCGCGGCCGGGTCGATGACCTGAATGGACCGTGCCCCCGTCTTGCCGGCCTGCGGGTTGCCCGGTGCCGGGTGGCCGTCCAGCGTCAGGCGCAGGATCTTGCCGGCGGGCTGGTTCGGATCCTGCGCGGGCGTGAAGCGCTGGCGATCGCCGGCGGTCAGGAACAGGGTTTTCTTGTCGGGCGAGAACGCGACCGCAGCGCCGACCTGGCCTCCCTTGCCCTTGATCGGGTCGTGCCAGATGACCTTGAGATCGACGAGCGAGGCCGCGTTCGTCCCGATCTGCAGCGTCGCCCGGGCCAGCGCGAGACTCGACGTGGCCGGGTCCTCGCCGGGCTCCGAATACGTCAGGTAGATGACGTGATTCGTGGCGTAGTCGGGCGCGAGGTAGACGCCGAGCAGGCCATTCTGCTTTTCGAATTGAACCGGTGGCACGCCGGTGACTTCGGTCTTCTCTCCCTGGGGCGTCGCGATGAAGAGCTTGCCGCTCTTCTCGGTGATCAGCATCCGCCCGTCCGCAAAAAAGGCGATCCGCCACGGCAGCTTGAACTCCGCCACCTTCGTCACGTTGAACGGCGCCGCCGCGGTGGGCGCCAGGGTGCCGGCATTGACCTGTGCGAAAGCCGGCGACGCCGCCAACAGCAACACGAGCGTTGTCCGATTCATCAGAGCGTCCTTCTCTGTTCGCAAGCACGTGTTTGATGCTAGTTCAGGCCTCGAAGTCACCTGCGCGAGTGAGCCTATTCAATACATCAATCCATGCCAATCCATGCAAGCGCGAGCATCGAGCACGATCGAAGGCACACTGTGGGTCTTGCCATGAAAGCTCCCGACACGCGATCGGGTCGATCCATGACTGCTCCTGACTTGCCGGTGTTGGGCTGGACGAGCCCCTCGGGACTGCGCGTCGAGTTCCTGGCCAGCGGCGCCTTGCGCAGCCTGGCCTTCGGCGACATCGTCGTGAACCTGTTCGTCGGCAACGAGCTCGAGGGCGGCCCCGCGAACCTGGTGCTGCGTCGCCACGGGCTGGCCGGAGCGCCGCTGCAATTCACTCCGCTGCTGGGGCCGCGCAGCCCGACGCGTTGGCGCATCGATCCCGGTGCCGGCGAGCTCGAAGGGGCGGGGGTCTGGCAGGGGCTGAGCTACCGGGTGGCGCTGCGCTTGTCGGCCAGCGCACCCGCGTGGTTCTGGCATGTCCGGGTCGAGAACCTCGGCCTCGATGCGGTGCGTGTCGAGCTGATGTCGCTGCAGGATCTCGCGCTCGCGCCGTATGCGGCGGTGCGGCTCAACGAGTTCTACGTCGGGCAGTACGTCGACCACACGCCGCTGGTGCATGCCCGGCGCGGCGTCGTGCTCGCGTCCCGGCAAAACCAGGGCGTCGGCGTGCGGCATCCCTGGTGTGTTTCCGGCTCGCTGAACCGCTGCGTCGCCTATGCGACCGACGCGCTGCAGGTGCACGGCCTGGCGAGCCGTGCCGGCCTGCCCGGGCCGGGCCTGATCGACGGCTTGCCGACGGCGCGGTTCCAGCACGAGCATTCGATGGCCGCGTTGCAGGATGAGGCCTGCGAACTCGCGCCGGGCGCCTCGGTGGCGTTGGGCTGGTTCGGCCGGCTGCAGGCGGACCATCCGCACCCGAGTTCGCCGAGCGACCTGGCGATCGTCGACGAGACGCTCGCGTTGCCCGAGGCTCAGGCTCCGTCCTGGCGGGCTGATCCGCCGACGGCGCGGCCGGCGCCCAGCCTCTTCGTGACGGCGCCGTTGCTGCCGGTGCTGGACCTGGCCGAATCCGCTCTCGATGCGATCTTCGGCGCCGAGCGACGGCATGCCGAGCGTGCCCCGGATGGGCGCCTGCTCGGCTTCTTTCACGGCGAGGATCGCCATGTCGCGCTGCGCGCCAAGGAGCTCGCGGTGCTGCGCCCCCACGGCCAGGTGCTGCGCACCGGGGCGGGCCTGATGCCCGACGAAAGCGCGCTCACCTCGACGGTGTGGATGGGCGGCGTTTTTCATTCGATGCTGACGCAGGGGCACGTCAGCATCAATCGCTGCCTGTCGACGGTGCGCAGCTATCTGGGCCTGTTCAGGTCGCAAGGGCTGCGCGTCTTCGTCGGGATCGAAGGCGAGTGGCAGCTGCTCGACCAGCCCTCGGCGTTCGAGATGGCGCCCGACGCGTGCCGCTGGATCTACCGCCATGCCGGCGGCCGCATCGACGTGCGCAGCCGGGCGCACGGCGAGCCGCACGGCTTCGGCCTGGAGGTCGAGGTCGTCGACGGGCCGGCGATGCGTTGTCTCGTCTGCCTGCATGTCGCGTTGAACGGCGACGACGGCAGTACCCCGGGGCGTGTTCACTGGACGCGCGACGGCCAGGCGGTGCTGCTGAGCCCCGCGCCGGACAGCGAGCTCGGGCGCCGCTTCCCGCAGGGCAGCCTGCGCGTCGAGGCCTCGGACGACACCGTGATCGAGCGGGTGGGCGGTGCCGAGGCGCTGTTCTCCGACGGTCTTGCCCGCGAGCTCCCGTACCTGACGCTGACGACGGCGCCGGCGCGCTCCGCCCGTTTCATGCTGCGGGGCCGATTTGTTGACAGCGGTCCGGATGTGCCGGCAGCCGATGCGGTCGTCGCGACCGCCCGGCTCGGCCCCGCGCTGCACGTCCGGCCGCCGGCCGACAGCGTCCCGGGAACACGGCTGGCGCACCTGATGGAACTGATGCCTTGGCTGCGCCAGAACGCGCTCGTCCACTATCTCGCGCCGCGCGGCCTCGAACAATTCTCGGGCGGAGGCTGGGGCACCCGCGACGTCTGCCAGGGCCCGATCGAACTGCTGCTCGCCGAAGGCCACGGCGCGCCGATGCGCGATCTGCTGCTGCGCGTGATGAAGGCGCAGCGAAGCGATGGCGATTGGCCGCAGTGGTTCATGTTCTTCGAGCGCGACGCCGCGATCCGTGCCGACGATTCGCACGGCGACATCGTCTTCTGGCCCTTGCTGGCGCTGGCGCAGTACCTGATCGCGACCGGCGATGCCTCGATCCTGGATGAGCGGATGCCGTTCTACCCGCGCCGCGCGGCGCACCCCGGCAAGGCCTACAGCGTCTGGGAGCACGCGCTTCGCGCGCTCGCACTGACGCGCAAGCGCACCATCGCCGGCACGGCACTGGCCGCCTACGGCCATGGCGACTGGAACGATTCGCTGCAGCCGGCCAACCCCGCGATGCGCGAACACATGTGCAGCGCCTGGACCGTCACGCTGCACCACCAGACCGCGACCACGCTGGCGCGCGCGCTGCGCCGCGTGGGCCGCGCCCCCGCGGCGAAGCGGCTGGAACGCCAGGCAGCCGCGATCCGCGTCGATTTCACGCGCCTGCTGCTGGTCGACGAGGTGCTCGCCGGCTACGCGCTGTTCGACGCGGGCAAGGCTGGCGGCAGCGACGACGCCATCCACTACCTGCTGCATCCGCGCGACCGGACCACCGGCGTGCGCTACAG
>DASYCA010000139.1:0-11015 GCA_036500445.1 Burkholderiaceae bacterium
AGCCGTGCCAGTCGAGCATCTCGTCGGCCGCCTGGAGCAGCACGGGTTCCGGCAGGGCGGCGGGGCCGGCGCTGAAGTTGAAGACACGCGTCATGGGAATCGGGCTCCGGGAGCTGGGCGTGCTAGCTTAGCCGATGCGGATGACGCCCGTGGGAAGCGGGGGTCATGTGGGTCCCGGCGCGGCGTCGCCGGAGGGTTGCGATAAATACGGCATTGCCGTATGATTCGATGGTGCGAGCCGTTGCCGAAACTCCGATTTTTCAGCGTTATGCGGCCGAAGTGTGGACCGATTCCGAGCGTGAACAGTTCGTCAATTTCATTGCAGCGAATCCACAGGCGGGCGATCTGATTCGGGGGAGTGGCGGCTGTCGCAAGGTTCGGTGGTCGACAGCGGGTCAAGGTAAGCGCGGTGGCGCGGGTCGTTTATTTCAATGCGGTTGATGCGACGACCTGGCTATTGATCGTGTACAAGAAAGCGAAGTTCGACACGCTGCCAGCGTCATTCCTCGCAGAGTTGCAGCAAATGCGCCGAGGCCAGTCGGCTCGAGTGACGAAAGTCAAACTGCCCGAGGCGGCTGAGGCGCGCGCGCGCGTGGGCTTGTCTCAGCAGGAGTTCGCGATTCTCTTGGGGGTGTCGCCGCGTACGCTGCAGGATTGGGAGCAGGGCCGTCGCGAGCCGACCGGCGCGGCGAAGACACTGTTGCGTGTGGCGGTGGCTCATCCAGAAATTCTGCGCGCGCTGCACGCGTGACATTCCGCCACACCATGACCGATATGACCTTCTTCTGGCACGACTACGAAACCTTCGGCCGCGTCCCGCGCCGGGACCGGCCGTCGCAGTTCGCCGGCGTGCGCACCGATGCCGAGCTGAACGAGATCGGCACCGCGGTGATGCACTACTGCCAGCCTGCGCCCGACTACCTGCCCGAGCCGGAGGCCTGCCTGCTGACCGGCATCCTGCCGCAGACCTGCCTCGCGCAGGGCCTGCCGGAGCACGAGTTCGCCGCGGCGATCGAGGCGCAGCTCGCGCAGCCGGGGACGATCGGCGTGGGCTACAACTCGATCCGCTTCGACGACGAGGTGACCCGCCACCTGTTCTGGCGCAACCTGATCGACCCGTACGAGCGCGAATACAAGAACGATTGCGGCCGCTGGGACCTGCTCGACGTCGTGCGCGCGACCTGGGCGCTGCGGCCCGAGGGCATCACGTGGCCGCTGCACGAGGACGGCAGGCCCTCGTTCAAGCTCGAACACCTGACGCAGGCCAATGGCATCCGCCACGAGGCGGCGCACGACGCGCTGTCCGACGTGCGCGCGACGATCGCGATGGCGCGCCTGATCAAGACGCGCCAGCCGCGCCTGTGGGATTTCTGCCTGAAGCTGCGCCGCAAGGACGCCGTGCTGAACGAGATGGGCGTCGGCCGGCCGTTCCTGCACGTCTCGGGCATGTACGGCGTCGAGCGCGGCTGCCTTGCGCTGGTCTGGCCGCTCGCGCCGCACCCGACCAACAAGAACGAGATCGTCGTGTGGGACTTGCGCGAGGACCCGGGCGAGCTGCTGTCGCTGGGCATCGAGGAGTTGCGCACGCGCATGTTCAGCAAGGCCGAAGACCTGCCCGAGGGCGTCGCGCGGCTGCCGATCAAGACGATCCACGTCAACAAGTCGCCGGTCGTGATCGGCAACCTGAAGACGCTGAGCGCCGAGGTCGCGGCGAAGTGGGGGGTGGACCTCGCTCAGGGCCTGCGCTTTGCGGAGGCGGCTGCGATGCATGCACCCAAGCTCGCCGGGATGTGGCCGGCGGTGTTCGAACGTCCGCCGCGCGAGGGCCGCACCGACGTCGACGAAGACCTGTACGGCGGCTTTCTGGGCAACGAGGACCGCCGCAGCCTGCAGCGCCTGAGCCGGATGAACGCGACGCAGCTCGCCGCGGCGCGGCCCGCGTTCAGCGATGCGCGGCTCGACGAGCTGTTCTTTCGCTACCGCGCGCGCAACTTCCCCGAGACGCTCGACGAAGCGCAGCGCGCGCAGTGGGACGAACATTGCGCTCATGTCCTACACGACGCGCCCGGCGGCGGGTTGACACTGCAGGCGTTCCTGGACCGGGTCGACGTGCTCGGCGAGGAGGCCGACGAGCGAGGGCAGGAGATCCTCGGCGCGCTCGTCGACTACGCGACCCAGATCGCGCCCGAGCGCGACTGAGCGGCACGCGAGGATCTACCGGCAGCCGCGCCGGCGGCAAGCGGTGGGGGGTGACGATGTCGACGTCGAACAAAGGCCGGGCGCTCGGCGCGTTGGCCGCATTGCTGTTGTCGGCTTGCGGAGGCGGTGACGGCAGCGCCGACACGCCGGCGGGCACGCCCGCGACGAACCCCGCGCCGGCGCCGCCTCCAGGCCCGGTGCCGGCCCCGACACCGGGCAGCGGCGACACCCAGGCGCCGGTCGCGGCCTTGACCGCGCCGGCGAACCTGAGCGCCGAGCTGGACGGCAGCGTCGCGCTCAGCGCGACCGCGAGCGACGACGTCGGCGTCGCCAACGTCGAATTCCAGGTCGATGGCGCGACGCTCGGCACCCGCGTGACGGCGCCGCCCTACGCCGCGAGCCTGGACACGACGCAGTACGCCTCCGGCCAGCACGTGGTCCGCGTGCGCGCGGCCGACGCGGCCGGCAATCTCTCCGCGTGGTCCGCGGCGACGGTCACGTTCGACGGCGTGCGGGCCCAGCCGGCCGGGTTCACGCGCAACGAAGGCTGGGTCACCGGCCTGGGCGACGGCACCGCGTTCGCACAGGCGCCCGACGGCCGCTGGTTCGTCTCGACGCAAGGTGGCGCGCTGCGCGTCGTGAAGGCCGGAGCGCTGCTGGCGGCGCCGTTCGTGCAGCTTGCGGTCGATTCGAGCGGCGAGCGCGGGCTGCTGGGCGTCGCGGTTCACCCGAACTTCGCGAGCAACGGCTATGTGTACGTCTACTACACGACGACCGAGAACGGCACGCACAACCGCCTGAGCCGCTTCACCGCGGCCGGCGACGTCGCGGCGGCCAACAGCGAAGTGAAACTGGTCGACCTGCCGGCGCTGACGAGCAGTGCGACGAACCACAACGGCGGCGGCCTGCATTTCGGCGCCGACGGCAAGCTCTACATCGGCGTCGGCGAGAACGGCAACGGCGCGAATTCCCAGGACCCGTCGACGCCGCTGGGCAAGATGCTGCGCGTCAACGACGACGGCACGATCCCGGCCGACAACCCGTTCGCCGCGACCCGCACCGGCCTGGCGCGCGCCGTCTGGGCCTCGGGCCTGCGCAACCCGTTCACCTTCGCCTTCCAGAGCGGCAGCGGGCGGCTCTTCATCAACGACGTCGGCCAGGACACCTGGGAAGAGATCAACCTCGGCGCGGCGGGCGCGAACTACGGCTGGCCGGGCTCGGAGGGCGGCGACAACCTCAGCTCGGGCATCACGGCCCCGTTGTTCACGTACAAGCACAGCGCGACCTCGCCGCCGGGTTCGGGGCCGGGCGGCTTCTTCACCGGCGCGGCGATCACCGGCGGCGATTTCTACCCCGGCGCGGGGCCGTTCCCGGCGATGTACCAGGGCAGCTATTTCTTCGCGGATTACGGGTCCGCGTTCGTCGCGCGATTCGATCCGGCGAACAGTGCGGCGTACGCGTTCGGCCGGCTCAGCGGCAGCCCGGTCGACCTGCGGGTCGGGCTCGACGGTGCGCTGTACGTGCTGACGCGCGACACGATCGTGCGGTTCAGTTCGCCATGAAAAACGGCCCGCGCTGCGCGGGCCGTTTCGGTGGAGTACGAGCTCGCTCAGGCGGTGGTGAACTCCTCGATCTTGTCGAAGTTCAGGTACTGATAGACCTTGTCGCTGGCGGCCGTCAGCACGCCCATGCCCTCCATGTACTCGGCCTTGGTCGGGATGCGGCCGAGCCGGGAGCAGATCGCCGCGAGTTCGGCCGAGCCGAGGTAGACGTTGGCGTTCTTGCCGAGCCGGTTCGGGAAGTTGCGCGTGCTGGTGGAGAACACCGTCGCACCTTCCTTGACCTGCGCCTGGTTGCCCATGCACAGGCTGCAGCCCGGCATCTCCATGCGTGCGCCGGCCCCGCCGAGCACGCCGTAGTGGCCCTCGTCGCTGAGCTTCTTCGCGTCCATCTTCGTCGGCGGCGCGACCCAGAGCTTCACCGGGATGTCTCGCTTGCCTTCCAGCAGCTTGCTGGCCGCGCGGAAGTGGCCGATGTTGGTCATGCACGAGCCGATGAAGACCTCGTCGATCACGGTACCGGCGACGTCGGTCAGCATCTTCACGTCGTCCGGGTCGTTCGGGCAGGCGAGGATCGGCTCGTGCACGTCGGCCAGGTCGATCTCGATCACCGCGGCGTAGTCGGCGTCGGCGTCGCCCTTGAGCAGTTGCGGGTCCTTCAGCCAGGCTTCCTGAGCCTTGATGCGACGCTCCAGGCTGCGCGCGTCGGAGTAACCCTCGGCGATCATCCACTTCATCAGCGTGATGTTGCTGTTGATGTATTCCTTGATCGGCTCCGGGTTCAGGTGCACGGTGCAGCCGGCGGCCGAGCGTTCGGCCGAGGCGTCGCTCAGCTCGAAGGCTTGTTCGACCTTCAGGTCCGGCAGGCCTTCGATCTCGAGGATGCGGCCGCTGAAGATGTTCTTCTTGCCCTTTTTCTCGACCGTCAGCAGGCCGGCCTTGATCGCGTACAGCGGGATCGCGTTGACGAGGTCGCGCAGGGTCACGCCGGGTTGCATCGTGCCCTTGAAGCGCACCAGCACGCTCTCGGGCATGTCCAGCGGCATCACGCCGGTGGCGGCCCCGAACGCGACCAGGCCGGAACCGGCGGGGAAACTGATGCCGATCGGGAAGCGCGTGTGGCTGTCGCCGCCGGTGCCGACGGTGTCGGGCAGCAGGAAGCGGTTCAGCCACGAGTGGATCACGCCGTCGCCCGGGCGCAGCGAGATGCCGCCGCGGCTGCTGATGAAGGCCGGCAGCTCGTGGTGCGTCTTGACGTCGACCGGCTTCGGGTAGGCCGCGGTGTGGCAGAACGACTGCATCACCAGGTCGGCCGAGAAGCCGAGGCAGGCGAGGTCTTTCAGCTCGTCGCGCGTCATCGGGCCGGTCGTGTCCTGCGAGCCGACGCTGGTCATGCGCGGTTCGCAGTAGGTGCCGGGGCGCACGCCTTGCTGGTTGCCCTTGACGATCGGCAGGCCGCAGGCCTTGCCGACCATCTTCTGCGCCAGCGTGAAGCCCTTGCCGGTGTCGGCCGGGTTGACCGGCAGGCGGAACTGCGTGGAGACGGGCAGGCCGAGGGCCTCGCGCGCCTTGGTGGTCAGGCCGCGGCCGATGATCAACGGGATGCGGCCGCCGGCGCGCACCTCGTCGAACAGCACCTCGCTCTTGACCGTGAATTCGGCGATGACCTTGCCGTCCTTTAGGGCCTTCCCTTCATACGGGCGCAGCTCGACGACGTCGCCCATGTTCATCTGGCTCACGTCGAGCTCGATCGGCAGCGCGCCCGAGTCTTCCATCGTGTTGTAGAAGATCGGCGCGATCTTGCCGCCCAGGCAGACGCCGCCGAAGCGCTTGTTCGGCACGAACGGGATGTCCTCGCCGGTGAACCACAGCACCGAGTTCGTCGCCGACTTGCGGCTCGAGCCGGTGCCGACGACGTCGCCGACATAGGCGACCAGATGGCCCTTGGCGCGCAGGTCCTCGATGAACTTGACCGGGCCGCGCTTGCCGTCTTCTTCGGGCGTGATGCCGGGGCGCGGGTTCTTGTGCATCGCCAGCGCGTGCATCGGGATGTCCGGGCGGCTCCACGCATCCGGTGCGGGCGAGAGGTCGTCGGTGTTGATCTCGCCGGTGACCTTGAAGATGCTGACCGTGATCGACTTCGGCACTTCCGGGCGCGAGGTGAACCACTCGGCATCGGCCCAGCTTTGCAGCACGGCCTTCGCGAACACGTTGCCCGTCTTGGCCTTTTCCTGCACATCGTGGAACTGGTCGAACATCAGCAGCGTCTTCTTCAGCGCTTCGGCCGCGGCGGCGCCGGTCGAGGCGTCGTCGAGCAATTGAATCAGCGGGCTGATGTTGTAGCCGCCCAGCATCGTGCCGAGCAATTCCGTCGCGCGCACGCGGTCGATCAGCGGGCACTGCTCGGTGCCGAGCGCCACCGCGGCGAGGTAGGAGGCCTTGACCTTGGCCGCGTCGTCGACGCCGGCCGGCACGCGGTAGGTGATCAGCTCGACCAGCGCGGCTTCCTCGCCCGCCGGCGGCTTCTTCAGCAGCTCGATCAGGTCGGCGGTCTGCTGGGCGGACAGCGGCAGCGGCGGAATGCCGAGGGCGGCGCGCTCGGCAACGTGTTGGCGGTAGGCTTGAAGCATGGGAGTGGCTCCTGGGTGGGCGGGTAGGGCGGAATGGGGGTAAGAGCGGGGGCGAGAGCGTCAGGATGCCTTGGGCACGATGACTTTCAAACCTTTGAAGTAGTCGCGGAAGAAGCCCGCGTCACGGGTGATCAGTGCGCTGCATTGAAGTAAGGCATGTGCCCCGACGATGAAATCGGGCACGGTGCGCTGCACCGAGACCGGCGCGACGCCCTTCGCGGCGGCGCTGCGCAAACGCTCCTTGTAGCGGCGCTGCATCTCGCCGGCGCGGATCGCCGAGCGGCGCTCGACGGCGAGATAGCTCATGCCCATCTCCTCGACGACATCCATGATCTCGGCACCGTGCCCGAGGCCGGCGGTGATCTCGCTGACGACGACGTCGCACAGCACGACCGGACCGTGCGCGAGCGCGTCGCGCACGCAGCCTTCGGCGGCGTCGGCCAATGCGTCATCGCCCAGCAGGTCGATCAGCACGGAGGTGTCTATTGCGACCATCAGGCGACCATCGAGCGAGCGTTCAGACGTCGATCGGGTCGCCGGGGGCGCGCCCGCGCAGTTCGCGCATGATGTCGTCGGTGGTGGTGCCCGCCGGCAGCTTGAAGCGGCCGCGGGCGCGCGAGATCGCGTCGTCGACGTTCTTGCGCAGGATGATGCGGCCGCCGTCCAGCTCGACCTTGAGCTGGGTGCCCTTGGTCAGGCCCAGTGCATCACGCACGGCCTTGGGCAGGGTGATCTGGCCGCGTTCGGCGACGATCGCTTCCATGACAGGCTCCGGCAGTAGGTATGCAGAAATTATACATACCTATCGCCGCATACTCAAGCAGGAGCCGCGAGGCCCCGAGCGTTCAGCCGGCCGGCGTGGCGGCGGTCGCCGAGGTCTTCGGCGCGTCCATCATCTCGCGCTGCTTCGGGCTGACGCAGGCGTCGACGATGCGGTGGCCGGTCTTGGTGTTCAGCAGCATCGACTTGGCGGCGATCTGCACCATCAGCGTCTCGCCCTTCACGTCTTCCAGGCGGATCGCGCCGGTCGACGAGAGCACCGGCTTCATCGTGTAGTCGGCCTTGACGTGCTTGACCTCGACGTAGCTCGGGTGCTTGGCATCGGCGATGACTTCGACCTTGTCGCCGAGTTCGCACTCGTACATGCCGTAGAAGACGCGCGTGGCGGCATCGACCTGCTCGGGGCCGGCGGCGGGCGTCAGGTCGACGACCGGCTTCGCGGCGGCGGCCTTCTTGGGCGCGGCCTTGACGGCCTTTTTCGCGACCGGCTTGGCCGGCGCGGCGGTCTGGGCCATCGCGGCGGGCAGGGCGGACAGCAATCCGAACGCGGTGGCGACGGCGAGGGTGATGTGGCGGGCCGAAGTGGTGTGGATCATGGTGGCGTTCGTGGTGTAAAGCACCGAATTGTGGCGGTGTCGGGCGAGCCGATTCGTTTGCGTTTGAAACAGCGCACCCCGTGGTTCGAGACCTGTGCCACGAATCGGGGCGCCGCCGCTCAGCTTGGCGCGAAAAAGCGGCGCTGGATCTCGCTCGGCAGCGGCTGGCCGGTCCGGTGCGCCCGCTCCAGCACCTGCCAGAAATAGCGGTAGCTGGCGCGGTCGTGCAGCGTGTCGCGGCCGTGGTCGCGGTGGTTGATCGGGGCCCAGTTCGCGTCCTGCGCGGCGCTCACGATCAGGCACGCCTGCTCGACCTCGGCGGCGCTGGGCGCAAAGGCCTCGACGATCGGCTTGATCTGGTTCGGGTGGATGCTCCACATCCGCGTGTAGCCGAGCTCGCGCGAGGCGCGCGTGGCCGCGGCCGTGATCGCGCGCGCGTCGTTGAACTCGGTCACGACGCAGTGCGACGGTGTCTTCGCGAAACCGTGGCAGGCCGCCGATATCGCGAGCTTCGCGCGCACCACCAGCGGGTGCGTGAACTGGCCTTCGGCGCTCATCCCGGCCGCGGGGATCGCACCGCGGTGCGCCGAGACGAAATCCATCAGCCCGAACGACAGCGACTCCACCCGCGGGTGCGCGGCGATCGCCTCGACCTCGCGCAGCGCGCCGTGGGTCTCGATCAGCACGTGCACCGGCAGCGGGCGCGCCAGGCCGAGCACGCGGGCGTGGTGGTCGATCTCGATGCAGGCGCGCTGCACGTCGGCGAGGTCGCGCACCTTCGGCACCATCAGGTAGGCCAGTCGGGTGCCGGCCCGCACGACCAGCGTCGTGACATCGGCCGCGAAGCTCGGGTGGTCGACCGGGTGCACGCGCGCGCCGACGCGGCCGAAGCGGTTCGCGGCCGACATCGCGAGCTCGGCCGCCATCTGCGCGTGCTCGGCCTCGCCGCCGACCGGTGCGCCGTCCTCGCAATCGAGCGTGATGTCGAATACCGGGCCGAGTTCGGCCTGCAGCGCCAGGCTCTTGCGCATGCGCGCCTCGACGCCGCAGTAGTGGTCGCAGACCGGCAGTGGCGTCGGAGCGTCGCCGGGGTCGACCAGGGCGTCGCGGGGGTGGAGGGCGGAGCTCGTCATGCGGGTCTCGTCAAGAAAAAGTGAAGTCAGGCCGCGGCGCGTCGCCTTGCGACGATGAACAGGCGCGGGAACGCGAGCAACAGCCGGCAGTCGGCGCGCGGCAGGTAGGCGTGCGCGATGCGGCGCTCGTACTCGGCCAGGAAGCCGTCGCGGTAGGCCGGCGTCAGCGGGTCGACGAAAGGCCGCAGGCCGGTGCCGCGCACCCATTCGACGATCGCCGCGGGCGTGTCCATCGGATGCTGGTACGCGGTGCGCCAGACGTCGATCTCGGCCGCGTCGGCGGCGAGCAGGTCGTAGTACGCGTTCAGCGACAGGATCTTCGTGCGCAGCTTCGCGGCGTCGCCGATCGAGGCGGCCCAGGGCTCGAGCGCCGCGACCTCGCGCATCAGGCGGTGCGTCGGCTCGTCGCGGTTGTCCGGCATCTGGATCGCGAGCACGCCGCCCGGCGCGAGCGCCGCGAACAGCCGCGGCAGCAGCCGCTCGTGCTCGCCGACCCATTGCAGCGACGCGTTCGCGTAGATCAGCGTCGGCGCCTCGGCCGGCGCCCACTGCGCGATGTCGCTGAGCTCGAAGCGGCAGCGCGGCAGGCGCTCGCGGGCGCTCGCGAGCATCGGTTCGGAGTTGTCGGTGCCGACGACGTCGGCGCCGGGGAAGCGCTCGACCAGCAGCTCGGTCGAGTTGCCCGGGCCGCAGCCCAGGTCGACGATGCGGGCCGCGTCGGTGAGCGGCACCCGGGCGAGCAGCTCGCGTGCGGGCCGGGTGCGCTCGTCTTCATATCGACGGTACAGCTCGGGGTTCCAGTCGCTGTCGGCCATGGCCAGGCTCCTCATGAAGCGCGTGCGCACACGGCCGCACGCCGCCGGTTCAGTTTGCCTCGTGCTTACAGCAGGTGCTTGACGCCGTCCTGCTCGCCTTGCAGCTCGGCCAGCGTGACGTTGATGCGCTCCTGGCTGAAGGCGTCGATCGCGAGGCCCTCGACGAGCTTGTACTCGCCGCCGGCGCAGGTGACCGGGAAGCCGAACATCACGTCCTTCGGCATGCCGTACTGGCCGTCGGACGCGATGCCCATCGTGACCCACTTGCCGTTGGTGCCTAGGGCCCAGTCGCGCATGTGGTCGATCGCGGCGTTCGCGGCCGAGGCGGCCGAGGACACGCCGCGCGCGGCGATGATCGCGGCGCCGCGCTTGCCGACGGTCGGCAGGAAGGTGTCGGCGTTCCAGACCTGGTCGTTGATCATGTCCTTCACGCTCTTGCCGCCGATCGTCGCGAAACGGTAGTCGGCGTACATCGTCGGCGAGTGATTGCCCCAGACCGCGAGCTTTTCGATGTCGGCGACCGGTTTACCCGTCTTCGCGGCGATCTGGCTCAGCGCGCGGTTGTGGTCCAGGCGCAGCATCGCGGTGAAATTCTTGCGCGGCAGGCTCGGCGCGCTCTTCATCGCGATGTAGGCGTTGGTGTTGGCCGGGTTGCCGACCACCAGCACGCGGACGTCGCGGCTCGCGACCTTGTCCAGCGCCTTGCCCTGCGCGGTGAAGATCTCGGCGTTGACGGCGAGCAGCTCGGCGCGCTCCATGCCGGGGCCGCGCGGGCGCGAGCCGATCAAGAGCGCGTAGTCGACGTCCTTGAACGCGGTCATCGGGTCGCTGTGCGCTTCCATGCCGGCCAGCAGCGGGAACGCGCAGTCCTCGAGCTCCATCATCACGCCCTTCAGGGCGGCTTGGGCCTTCTCCATCGGCACTTCCAGCAGGCTCAGCACGACCGGCTGGTCCTTGCCCAGCATTTCGCCCGAGGCGATGCGGAACAGGATCGCGTAACCGATCTGGCCAGCGGCACCAGTGACGGCGACGCGAACGGGTTTCTTGCTCATGCGGATTCTCCGAAGGGTGGGGATGAAGGTGTGACCGGGGGCTGTTTCAGCACGTCGCCAAGTCTATGCCAGTCGGCGGCCGGATTGGGGTTCTCCCTTGGCCGGGCGTGATTTTCTCTGCTGTCTTTTATAAGACATTGTTGTCGGCAGCCGTCACGACTTTGTGCTGCAATCAGGGAATGCCCGCACCTGCCTCGACGCTCGCCGCCGCTTCGGCCGGGCCCGCCTTCAGCCCGCTGTACCAGCAGATC
>DASYCA010000140.1:0-5723 GCA_036500445.1 Burkholderiaceae bacterium
CGGCGCGCTGGGTCCGTGGCGCGGCGGGCGCCTGCGCCGGGGCGGCGGCTCCTGCGGTTTTCATCGGGTGGTGGGCTCGGTCATGAACATGGGCTCGGTCATCGGCTCGATCAGGGACAGCGGTCGGATCATGCGCAGCCATTTCTTCGCCGGCAGCTTGAACCGGCGCTCGATGTTATCCGCGCGCGCCGCGAGCGTGTCGCGATCCGGTATCACGCCGTTCTTCAGCGCGACGACGATGGTGTTGCCCTCGCGGTTGGGCCGCAGGCTGCGCACCGAGTTGGCGCCGAACGCGGCGGCGATGCGCGCGGCGCTGCGCTCGAAGCTCGCGTCGCGGCCGAACAGGTTCACCGTCATCACGCCGCCGTCGCCGAGCAGGCGGTGGCAATCGCGGTAGAAGGCGGCGCTGTCGAGCACCGGCGAGGCCGCGTCGTGGTCGTACAGGTCGACACACAAGACCTGGGCCGACTCGGCCCGCGCGGGGTCGGCGGCGAAGCGCGCCGCGTCCATCTCGAGCATCTCGAAGCGCGCCGAATCGGCCGGCAGGTGAAACCAGAGCCGGCAGGCGTCGATCACGCTCGGGTTCAGCTCCACCGCGGTGCAG
The DNA here is from genome assembly GCA_036500445.1 of Burkholderiaceae bacterium. Taxonomy (GTDB): domain Bacteria; phylum Pseudomonadota; class Gammaproteobacteria; order Burkholderiales; family Burkholderiaceae_C; genus LMDS01. The sequence continues at coordinate 605 of DASYCA010000140.1, forward strand.
CGCATGCGCAGCGTGCTGTGGCAAAAGCGCGTGATCGCCGCGGCGCCGAGGCCGAGCTGGACGGCGCGACCTTTCGTCAGCTCCTGCGGCTCGCGCAGCAGCAGCCACGCCATCATGCGCTGGATGTACTCGAGCTCGAGCGCGAGCGACTGGCGGATCCGCATCGCGCCCTGGACCCAGGGCGTGCCCAGGTGCAGGTAGCGCACGCCGTCGGACTCGGAGATGGTGGCGGGGGCGAGCTCGAGCTCCGGATCGGATCGGCGAAGGCGAGTGGTCATGCGGCTCCAAATTGTTCGAGCGTGGCGCGCCACGCGGCGAGCTTCTTGTCGAAGCTCCAGCTTGCATTGGCCGGGCTGGTCGAGGGCAGGCGCACGACCGGCAGGCCGTGCGCGCGGGTGTGGCGCATCGCTCGCGCCGATTCGCCGCCGTTGTGGGCGATCGCGCGCAGGGCCGGCGCGAGCCGGGTCAGGCTCGCGAGGTCGTTGAACTCGGCGTCTTCGATCGCGCTGTCCAGGCTGCCCTCGCGGCGGCAACTGGCGTAGACGTCCCACAGCCCGAGGCCGTGGGCGCGCGCCGCGGCCAGTCGCTCGGCATAGCTGGCGGTCTTCAGCTCGAGCCCCCAGAGCGCGCCGAGGATCGGCCAGAAGTGGTTGCGCGGGTGGCCGTAGTACTGCCGCGCCTGCAGCGAGGCGACGCCGGGGAAGCTGCCGAGCACGATCAGCCGGGTGTTCGCATCGACGACCGGGCCGAGCCCGCCGAGCATGGCATTCATGCGAGCCCCGGCAGCGCCGCCCGCGCGTTCGCCGAGGTCAACGCCGCGAGTTCGGGCAGCGTCAGGCCGCGCAAGTCGGCCAGCGTCTGCGCGATCCGCGGCAGCTCGGCCGGCTCGTTGCGCATGCGCGCGCCGGCGTCGCGCTCGGCCTTGGTGCGATAGAGCCAATGCGGCGGGATGTCCGGCGCGTCGGTTTCGAGCACCAGCGCCTCGGCCGGCACCTCGGCCGCGAGGCGGCGGATCTGCAGCGCGCGATCGAAGGTCATCGCGCCGCCGAAGCCGAGCTTGAACCCCAGGCCGACGAAGATCTGCGCCTGCTGCGCGCTGCCGTTGAAGGCATGCGCGATGCCGCCGCGCACCTTTGTCGCGCGCAGGTGCTTCAGCAGCAGGTCGGCCGAGCGCCGCACATGCAGGATCACCGGCAGCTCGAAGCGCCGTGCGAGCGCGATCTGGGCGGCATAGAAGCGCTCCTGGCGCGCCGGGTCATGGCCCGGCACGAAGTGATCCAGGCCGATCTCGCCGATCGCGACGAGGCGCGGATCGGCGCGCCGCTCGGCGAGCGCGTCGGCCAGCGCGTCCAGGTCGCCCTCGCCGGCCCCTTGCACCGCGAGCGGGTGGATGCCGAGCGCGTAGACCTGGCCGTGCCGGTGCGCGAGCTCGCGCACGCTGTCGAAATTGGTGCGCGCGACGGCCGGAAGCACGATCCGCGTCACGCCGGCGGCTCGGGCGCGCTCGACGACGGCGTCGCGGTCCGGGTCGAACTCGGCCGCGTCGAGGTGACAATGGGTGTCGATCCACATCGGCGCATTGTCCCTCTCCCACGGACGAAGGACCCCGCGTCATGACAGGATGCGCGCTGCGTGCTACTGTAGTGGCGCAATGAAGAAGGCACCGCTTTATAGTCGTTCACGTGCCCATCCCCGGGAGCCGGAGGTGCTTGCCGACGCGCCCGCGCCGCGGGGTGGCGCGCCCACCCGGGGCGCACGCCTGAGGGCGGCGCTGGCGCGCCACGAGCGCCGCCTCTGGGCCGGCGCGGTGCTGCTGCTGATCGCCGGTAGCATGGCGTTGCACGAGCTTCGCACGCCGCCCAAGCCGCCGCTCACGATGCAGCAGATCGACGCGGCGATGCGCCAGTCGATCGACGACAAGCCTCTGCCCGCCGCGACGACCCGCGCCTACGAGACCATCCTGCCTTCGGTCGTGCGCATCGTCGGCCTGATGAGCGACGGCGACGACGGCAGCGACGAGGCCGAGGCCCCGAACGCCGATCCGGCGCCGGCCAAGGCCGCCAGCAGCCCGACGATCAGCAAGAAGCCGACCCACGGCCCCTACGAGCGCGGCGTGGGCACCGGCGTCGTGATCGTCGACAACGGCACCATCCTGACCAACTTCCACGTCATCCGCGGCGCCAAGCGCATTCGCGTGACCTTCATGGACGGCACCGAATCCGACGCGGTCGTGCTCAACACCCAGCCCGAGAACGACCTCGCGGTGCTGCGTGCCAAGACCATCCCCGACGACCTGCAGCCCGCCACGCTGCGCTCCACCGCCGACCTCGCCCCCGGCGACGCAGTGCTCGCGGTCGGTTTTCCGTTCGGCATCGGTCCCTCGGCCTCGTCGGGCATCGTCTCGGGATTGAAACGCGAGTTCCGCTCGCCCGAGGGCGCGCAGACGCTGACCAACCTGATCCAGTTCGACGCCGCCGCGAACCCCGGCAACTCGGGCGGCCCGCTCGTCACGATGGACGGCGAGGTCGTCGGCATCGTCACCGCGATCCTGAACCCGAGCCGGCAGCGCACCTTCATCGGCATCGGCTTCGCGGTGCCGATCGAGAACGCCGCGAGCGCGGTCGGCATGCCGCCCTTCTGACCTTTTTCTCCTCCTCCCGACAAGGCCCTCGATGGACAACACCGTGAACGACAGCAGCGCCCACGCCTCGACCTTGATGGAGCAGATTCTTTACGAGGTCAAGCGCGTCGTCGTCGGGCAGGACCAGTTCCTCGAGCGCGTGATGGTCGCGATCCTCGCGCAGGGCCACTTGCTGGTCGAGGGCGTGCCCGGCCTGGCCAAGACGCTGACGGTGAAGACGCTCGCCGCGACCTTGCGCGGCACGTTCAAACGCATCCAGTTCACGCCCGACCTGGTGCCGGCCGATCTGGTCGGCACGCGCATCTTCAACCCGCGCACCGGCGAGTTCTCGACCTCGCTCGGCCCGGTTTTCACCCACCTGCTGCTCGCCGACGAAATCAACCGCGCACCGGCCAAGGTGCAGAGCGCCCTGCTCGAGGTGATGCAGGAGCGCCAGGTCACGATCGCCGGCGAGACGCACAAGGTGCCCGAGCCCTTCCTGGTGATGGCGACGCAGAACCCGATCGAGACCGAGGGCACCTATCCGCTGCCCGAGGCCCAGGTCGACCGCTTCATGATGAAGGTGCTGGTCGACTACCCGAGCGAGGAAGAAGAGTTCGTGATCGCGCAGCGCGTGACCGGCCCGGCCAGCGTCGTCTCCGCGGTCGCCAGCATGAGCCAGCTCGCCGAGCTGCAGCAGGAGTGCCGCAAGGTCTATGTCGACCCGTCGCTGATGCAGTACGCGGTGAAGCTCGTCAGCGCGACGCGCCGCCCCGACCGCTACGGCCTGGCGGACCAGGCCCGCTTCCTGACCTACGGCGCGAGCCCGCGCGCGACGATCGGGCTGATCGAGGGCGCACGCGCGCTCGCCTTCATGCGCGGCCGCGGCTACGCGCTGCCGGAGGACATGACGGTGCTGGTGCCTGACGTGCTGCGCCACCGCCTCGTGCTCAGCTACGAGGCGCTCGCCGAGGGCCTGACGGCCGACGCGCTGGTGCAGCGCGTGATGAAGAAGATCCCGGTCCCCGACAAGCCGCTGCAGACGAGCGCCGCCTGAGGCCCGCCGCGCGATGGGAGACGAGTCGATGGCGCCCACGATCAACGGCGAAGCCCTGCTGAAGCGGCTCGAGTGGACGGTGATCCGCCGCCTCGACGGCCTGTTGCAGGGCGACTACCGCACGCTCTGGCGCGGCGCCGGCCTGGACCTGGCCGACCTGCGCGAGTACCAGCACCACGATGACGTGCGCCACATCGACTGGAACGTCACCGCGCGGCTGCAGCAGCCCTATGTGCGCCAGTTCACCGAGGACCGCGAGCTGACCGGGTGGTTCCTCGTCGACCTGAGCGCGAGCGTCGACTTCGGCTCCGACGTGCGGAGAAAACGCCAGGTCGCGGCCGAGGTCGTCGGCGTGCTCGGGCGGCTGCTGACGCGCCATGGCAACCGCGTCGGCGCGATGCTGTACGGCAGCGCGGTCGACACCGTGATCCCGGCGCGCAGCGGCCGCGCCCACGTGCTGGAGATCCTGCAGCGCATCGCGCAGCGCCCGGCCGAGGCCGCGCCGGGTGCCACGAACCTGCGCGAGCTGCTGCTCGCCGGCGAGCGCATCATCAAGCGGCGCAGCAGCATCTTCGTCGTCTCCGATTTCATCAGCGACCCGGGCTGGGAGAAGGCGCTGTCGCAGCTCGCGCGCCGCCACGACGTCACCGCGGTGCGCCTGTTCGACCCGCTCGAGATGGAGCTGCCCGACCTCGGGCTGATCACGCTGCGTGACGCCGAGACCGGCGAGCAGCTGCGCGTGGACACCCACGACCGGGGCTTTCGGGCGCGCTTCAAGGCCGCGGCCGAGAAGCGCGAGACCGCCCTGCTCGAAGGCCTCGCGAGCGCCGGCGTCGACACGCTCGAGCTCGCGACGAGCGACGAGCTGATGGACGCGATCCTGCGCTTCGCCGACCTGCGCAAGCAGCGCGGGCGGCTGGCCAACTGGAGCGGCAAGCCCGGGCGCGGCGGGCTGCCCGAACACCTGAGCGGCGTGAGTGCCGCGGCGGGGGCCGCGCGATGAACATGGCCGCGCTGATGAAAAGTTTCCCGCTGACCTTTCTGTGGCCGCTGATGCTGTGGGGCCTCGTCGCGCTGCCGCTGATCGTGCTGCTCTATGTCTGGCTGCAGCGCAGGCGCAAGAAGACGACGCTGAGCTTCGCGAACCTGGGCCTCGTGCGCGAGGCGCTCGGCAAGACGGTGGCGTGGCGCCGCCACGTCCCGCCGGCGCTGTTGTTCGTCGCGCTCGCCTCGCTGCTGATCGCCGCCGGCCGGCCGGCCGCGGTCGTCACGCTGCCCTCGCAGCAGGAGACCATCGTGCTCGCGATGGACGTCTCCGGCAGCATGCGCGCGGCCGACGTGCTGCCCGACCGCATCACCGCCGCGAAGGAGGCCGCGAAGGCCTTCGTCGCCGACCTGCCGCGCAGCGTGCGGGTGGCCGTCGTGCAGTTCGCCGGCACCGC
>DASYCA010000141.1:0-7687 GCA_036500445.1 Burkholderiaceae bacterium
GCGGTGTAGATGCGGCCGGCCGGCACCGCGGCGGCGTTCAAGGCCTCGAGCACGGCGACGACCGTGCGCGGCGCCGTCCACGCGCCGATCGCCGCATCGATCTCGGCGACGCGCAGGACCCGGCCGGCGTTGCCCGCGAGCGCCGGGTCGCCGCCCAGGTCCTCGCGGCCGATCGCCTTCATCAGCCGCTTGAAGATCGAGTCGCCGTTGCCCGCGACCAGCACCCAGCCGTCGGTGCATGAATAGGCGTTGCTCGGGGCGATCCCGGGCAGGGCCGAGCCAGCGGGCTCGCGCACCGCGCCGAAGGCGCTGTACTCGGGCAGCAGGCTCTCCATGCAGTTGAACACCGCTTCGTACAGCGCGACGTCGATGACCTGCCCGCGCCCCTTCGGCGCCTCGGCGCTGACGCTCGCGTGGCGGTGCTGCAAGGCCATCAGGATGCCGATCACGCCGTGCAGCGACGCCAGCGTGTCGCCGATGCTGACGCCGACGCGCACCGGCACGCGGCCCGGCTCCGCGGTCAGGTGGCGCAAACCGCCCATCGCCTCGGCGACGACGCCGAAGCCGGGCCGGTCGCGGTACGGCCCGGTCTGGCCGTAGCCGCTGATGCGCAGCATGATCAACCCGGGGTTGGTCGCGCTCAGGCGCTCGTAGCCCAGGCCCCAGTCCTCCATCACGCCGGGCTTGAAATTCTCGACCAGCACATCGGCCTCCTGGATCAAACCGCGCACGATCTCGCGCGCGGCGTCGTCCCTGAGGTCGAGCGCGACGCTCTTCTTGTTGCGCGACTGGACCTGCCACCAGACGCTGGTGCCGTCGTGCAGCAGCCGCCACTGGCGCAGCGGGTCGCCGGCGCCGGGCGGCTCGACCTTGATCACCTCGGCGCCGAAGTCGCCCAGCGTCTTCGCCGCGAACGGGCCGGCGATCAGCTGGCCGAGCTCGACGACTTTCAATCCCGCGAGCGGGCCTCGGGAGGCAGCGGCTTGAGCGTCCATCACGTCGACCTCATTCAGGCCGCGCGTTGTTCGAGCAGGTAGTTCGCACCGTCGTACTGGCCGAGCACTTCGGTCAGGTACGGCAGCACCGTCAACAGTTCGTCATGCAGCGTGAACGGCGGGTTGATGATGAACATGCCGCTGCCGGCGAGGCCGAAGCCTTGTTGATCCGGCTGCTGCACCGTCAGGCGCGCATGCAGCCAGCCCTTCGGCGCCAACCCCTCCAGCCGCTTCGGCAATTGCGCCGCCTCGAGCTTGCTGACCTGCGGGTACCAGACGACGTAGACGCCATCGACGAAGCGGGTCAATGCATCACGCAGCGAGGTGATCACGCGGTTGTAGTCGGCGTGACCCTCGTAGCTCGGGTCCATCAGCACGACGCCGCGCTTCGTGCTCGGCGGGACCTGCCCCTTCAATCCGTCGAAGCCGTCCTTGTCGTAGACCTCGGCGCCTTTGACTTCGCCGAGGTAGGACGCGAGGATGCGGTGGTCGGTCGGGTGCAGCTCGAACAGGCGCAGCTGATCCTTCGGCCGCAGCAGCATCTGCGCGAAGGCCGGCGAGCCGGGGTACTGCTTCAGCCCGCCGCCGTCGTTGAACTGGCGCACCATCGACACATAGTCGGCGATGGCGGGCGGCAAATCGTCGCGGTCCCACAGGCGCGCGATGCCCTGCTCGAACTCGCCCTTCTTCTGCGCGAAGCGGCCTTCCAGCGAATAACCGCCGGCGCCGGCGTGGGTGTCGACGAGCCGGTAGGGCTTGTCCTTCTGGTTCATGTAGCGCAGCACGAGCGCGAGCGTCGTGTGCTTGAGCACGTCGGCGTGGTTGCCCGCGTGGAAAGCGTGTCGGTAGGCGAGCATGGCGTGGGGGGTGAAAACCTCGGGAAATCAGCTTGGCACTGTACAAGGTCGTGCCGGAGGGCTTCTAGGCCCGACGCCGGCGCGCCCGCGCCGGCGTCCCTAAGATCGCCGCTTCGAATTATTCAACGCAGGATCCGCATGACCAGCCTGTTCGACCCCCTTCGCCTCGGCGACATCACCGCCGCCAACCGCATCGTGATGGCGCCGCTGACGCGCGACCGCGCCGGCCCCGGTCGCACGCCGACCGCGATGATGGCGACGTACTACGAGCAGCGCGCGAGCGCCGGGCTGATCGTCACCGAAGGCACGCAGATCTCGGCCGAGGGCCAGGGCTACCTGGACACGCCGGGGATCTACAGCGCCGAGCAGATCGCCGGCTGGCGCCGCGTGACCGACGCGGTCCACGCAAAGGGCGGCAAGATCGTCGTGCAGCTCTGGCATGTCGGACGCATCTCGCACCTCTCGCTGCTGCCCGAGGGGCAGGTGCCGGTGTCCAGCACCGCCCGCGGCGCGACCGGCAAGACCTTCACCGCGAAGGGCTTCGAGACCGTCTCCGCGCCGCGCGCGCTCGGGCTGGACGAGCTCCCGCGCCTGGTGAACGACTACCGCGTCGCGGCGCGCAATGCGATCGCGGCCGGCTTCGACGGCGTCGAGGTCCACGGCGCGAACAACTACCTGCTCGAGCAGTTCATGCGCGACAGCGTCAACGACCGCACCGACGCGTACGGCGGCGCGCGCGAGAACCGCGCGCGCCTCGTCGTCGAGGTCATGACCGCGATCGCCGAGGAGATCGGCGCCGGGCGCACCGGCATCCGGCTGTCGCCGGTCACGCCGGCCAACGAGACGGCGCAAGACAGCGACCCGCAGGCGATGTATCAGCTCGTCGTCGAGAAGCTCGCGCCGCTGAAGCTCGCGTTCATCCACGTCGTCGAAGGCGCGACCGGCGGCCCGCGCGACATCGCCCCGTTCGACTACGCCGCGCTGCGCGAGCGCTTCAAGCACGGCAACGAGCACGGCGCCTGGATCGTCAACAACGGCTACACCCGCTCGATGGCGATCGACGCGGTCGGCCACGGCGAGGCCGACATGGTCGCGTTCGGCAAGGGCTTCATCAGCAACCCCGACCTGGTGCGGCGCCTGCGCGACGACGCGCCGATCGCGCCGGTCGTGCGCGAGACGCTGTATGGCGGCGGCGCCGAGGGGTACACCGACTACCCGCCGCTGGAATCGGTCTCCGCCTGAAAGCAGAACGGGCGACCCTCGGGCCGCCCGTTTTTCATCCGAAGCTGAAATGGATCAAGCCGGGATGCGCAGTACCTGGCCCGGGTAGATCTTGTCGGGGCTGCTCAGCATCGGCTTGTTCGCCTCGAAGATCTTCGGGTACTCGTTCGCATTGCCGTACTGCGACTTCGAGATCGCCGACAGCGTGTCGCCGCGCACGACGGTGTACCAGCGCGACTCGTCGGCCGGCTCGGCGGTCGTCATCTCGTCGTTGACCTGGCTGACGCCGTGGACGTTGCCGCAGCACAGGATGACCTTCTCGCGCGTGGCCTGGTCGGCGGCTTCGCCGGCGACCGAGACGCTGCCGCTGGCGGCGTCGAAGCTGACCTCCAGCGCGCTGACGGTCAGGCCCTGCGCGTTGATGTAGCCGGCGATCGCGGCGCCCGCTTCGGCGGCCGCGGCGTCGGCCTGAGCCTGCAGCGCGGCCGGGTCGGCCGCGGGAGCGGCCTCGGCCGGCTTCTGACCGAACAGCTTTTCGCCGGCTTCCTTGATGAAACTGATGAGGCTCATGGGCTTTCTTTCGTGGTGGGTGAAGGAAACGGAGCAGAAGACTCCGCGCAGCTCGCAATGTATCCAGCGCGGAACGACTGCCAAGCGACGAACGACCGCCTCTGTAGCAAGCGGCATGCAACTCGTCATCCGCGTCGCCCGCCGGGGACGCGCACGCGGAATAGTTCCGTTATACCGGCTTCCCGTGACCCGGAGAACACCACAAATCACACCGGCGCACGGTAGCCCCGCTGCGCGGCCACGACGCGCCGCCCCTTCGCCGACGCGATCCAGGCCACGAAGATCTTGCCCGCCGGGTGATTGACGCGGAACGAGCGCATCACGTGCACGTTTTCGGCCTGGCGCGGATCGCCGTCGACCCGGATCGCGAGCGGCGCGCCGCCGCGCGCGAGCCAGGCGCCGCGCTCGACGACGGCAAAGGCGCCGCGCGCCCGCGCCTGCGCCGCCAGCTCCTCGCCGGGCGCCAGCGCGACGTACCAGGGCGCCGCCGGCGCGATGCCGGCCGCGCGCCACAGCGCCTGCTCGGCCAGGTGCGTGCCCGAGCCATCGGCCGCGCTCAGGAAGCTGAAAGAGCCCGATGCCGCCTGCGCGAGCCGCTTCAAGGCCTCGGCCGCGTCGTGGCCCAGCGCGTTGCCGAGCACGTCCTCGCCCTTGCCGCGCAGGGCCGGCCCGACGATCACGAACTCGCCGCCGGCGATCGCCTGGCGGTCGTGCGCCAGGCCTTGCTGGTCGAGTTTCGCCTCGGCCTCGGCAACGTTCGTCAGCGCCGCATCGATTTCACCCCGCTCCAGCGCCGTCAGCAGCGCCAGCGCGGGGCCGGGCACCGGCTTCACCGCGATGCCGGTGTAGATGCCGAACGCGTGCAGCAGCGCCGGCGCGAGGCCCGACTCCATCAGCGCGCGGTCGACGCCGAGCCGCAAGGGATCACCCAGCGAAAGGCGTTGTTGCGCCGAGGCCCCACCCGCGCCGGCCAGACCGGCCACCGGGACCCACAACAAACGACGACGTGACAGCATGCGAGCGATTATTGCCGCCGGCGATGGGGGTTCAAACTCTGCATGAAGTCATGTCCTAAGCGCATGACCCCCCGAATATCGGGTGGTTACGGCGCCATTACACTGGTCCGACAATCATTTCAGAGACGACGCTACAGCGCGTGCCGGCCGACCCCGCCAAACGCCTGGAACTTGGCCGTAACCCGACGGTCACAAGCGAGACGCCCGCGGCATTGGGCAAGATCGGCGGGCCCGGCAACCGGGCGCAGGCGGCCTTGCCCAATCCTGCTTTTTGACTCTGATGATTGGATCCGCAATGAACCGTCCGATGCTCGAAGGGGCGCGTCTGAACACGCCTGCCCACGTCCGCCACGCCAAATTGATCGCCTGGGTGGCCGAGATGGCCACTCTGACCGAGGCCAAGGAGGTCTATTGGTGCGACGGCAGCACCGCCGAGTACGACCGGCTCTGTGCGCAGCTCGTCGCGGCCGGCACGTTCAAGAAGCTCAATCCCGAGTTGCGCCCGAACAGCTACCTCGCCTGCAGCAGCCCGAGCGACGTCGCGCGTGTCGAGGACCGCACCTTCATCTGCTCCGAATCGAAGGACGAAGCCGGCCCGACCAACAACTGGGTCGCCCCGGGCGAGATGCGCGAGTTGCTGCAGACCGGTGAAAAAGCCTTGTTCCGCGGCTGCATGCGCGGGCGCACGATGTACGTCGTGCCGTTCTCGATGGGCCCGCTCGGCTCGCCGATCGCGCACATCGGCGTCGAGCTCTCCGACAGCGCCTACGTCGCGGTCAACATGAAGATCATGACCCGGATGGGCGCCAAGGTGCTGGAGGTGCTCGGTGCCGACGGCCATTTCGTGCCCTGCATGCACACTGTCGGCGCGCCGCTGGAGCCTGGCCAGAAGGACGTCGCCTGGCCCTGCAACCCGACCAAGTACATCGTCCACTACCCCGAGACGCAGGAGATCTGGAGTTTCGGGTCGGGCTACGGCGGCAACGCGTTGCTCGGCAAGAAGTGCTTCGCGCTGCGCATCGCCTCGACGATGGGCCGCGCGCAGGGCTGGCTCGCCGAGCACATGCTGATCCTGGGCGTGACCTCGCCGGCGGGCAAGAAGCACCACATCGCGGCGGCCTTCCCGAGCGCCTGCGGCAAGACCAATTTCTCGATGCTGATCCCGCCCGAAGGCCTGCAAGGCTGGAAGGTCACGACGATCGGCGACGACATCGCCTGGATCAAGCCCGGCACCGACGGCCGGCTGCACGCGATCAACCCCGAGGCCGGCTACTTCGGGGTCGCGCCGGGCACCAACGAATTCACGAACGCCAACTGCATGGCGAGCCTGAAGCGCGACGTGATCTTCACGAACGTGGCGCTGACCGACGACGGCGACGTCTGGTGGGAAGGCATGACCGAGACGCCGCCGGCCCACCTGACCGACTGGCAGGGCAAATCCTGGACGCCGGCGATCGCGAAGGAGACCGGCGCGAAGGCCGCGCACCCGAACTCGCGCTTCACCGTCGCCGCGACCAACAACCCGGCCCTCGACCCGGCCTGGGACGATCCGGCCGGCGTCACGATCGACGCCTTCATCTTCGGCGGCCGGCGCTCGACGACGGTGCCGCTCGTCACCGAGGCGCGCAACTGGGTCGAGGGCGTCTACATGGCCGCGACGATGGGCTCCGAGACGACCGCGGCCGCCACCGGCGCGCAAGGCGTCGTGCGCCGCGACCCGTTCGCGATGCTGCCGTTCATCGGCTACAACATGAGCGACTACTTCCAGCACTGGCTCGGCCTGGGCGAAAAGCTGCAGGCCTCGGGCGCGACGCTGCCGAAGATCTATTGCGTGAACTGGTTCCGCAAGGGCGCCGACGGCAAGTTCGTCTGGCCGGGCTACGGCGAGAACATGCGCGTGCTCGAGTGGATGATCGGCCGCGTCGAGGGCACCGCGCAAGGCGCGGAGCACGCGTTCGGCACGACGCCGCGTTTCGCCGACCTGAACTGGAGCGGGCTGAACTTCAGCGCCGCGCAGTACGACCAGGTCACGACGACCGACGCCCCGGCATGGCGTGCCGAACTCGGCCTGCACACCGAGCTGTTCCAGCAACTCGCGCACCACCTGCCGACGCAGATGACCGCGACGCGCGACGCGCTCGAAAAGCGCCTGTCTGCCTGAGCGGCGAGCCCGCGCGGGCTCGCTTCAGTCTGTCAGCATGAAGGCCGGCGCTTGCCGGCCTTCATCATTGCGCGTTCAATCCTCGTACTGGCCTTCGTGGCGCGAGGCCGCGGCGTACAGGTCGGCCGCGAAGCCCGGGTCGGTCTTCGAGTAGGCGTAGGCCATGTCGCGCACGCGTTGCGCTTCGCGCGCGGCCGCCTCGGCGGCGCTGGACGCCGGCGCCGAGCGCAGCGGGGCGCCGAACAGCGACGCGGTCAGCCCCGACAGCGCGGCCAGCGCGTGCTGGGCGAAACGGCTGCGTTGGACGTCGGAATGGAGAGTGGCGGTGGTCATGGTGCTTCCTTCGGTATTCATCCACAAGTCCCTCCGACGGAGAACCGTCTGGAGGAGCGATGGACCGTACATTAGGGTTAACCCCCATAATTCACCAATCAAACTTATGAATCATCGGTATCACGGCCGTGTATGACGATGCAACCCGCGCTGAACTTCCGCACCCTGGACCTGAACCTGCTTCGCGTCTTCGACGTCGTGATGGCCGAGCGCAACCTGACGCGCGCCGCCGACCGCCTGTCCATCACGCAGCCGGCGGTCAGCAATGCGTTGAAGCGCCTGCGCGAATCGGTGGGTGAGGATTTACTTACAAGAGTCCAGAGCGGGGTCAGGCCGACGCCGCGTGCGGAGGCCTTGTGGCCCGAAGTCCGGGCCGCTTTGGATCACCTGCAGGCCGCGCTGTCGCCGGAAGCCTTCAACCCGCAGACCGACGCGGCGACCTACCGGATCGCGATGGCGGATGCGACCGCCGCGATGTTCATGCCGCCGCTGGTCTCGCACATCGAACACAGCCGGGCGCTGGCCAATGTCCGC
>DASYCA010000142.1:0-34878 GCA_036500445.1 Burkholderiaceae bacterium
GGTGTAGATGTGCTGCGACGGCCTGGTCGCGGTGCTGCCGAACTGGGCGTAGTTGACCGACATGTCGATCAGCCCGTAGACGGTGACGTTGGACTGCGCCTGGGCGGCGCCGGCCGAAAGAACGGTCGCCGCAGCGACGAACAATGCTGGTTTCATGGGTCTCCTCGGTTGGTGAACTGACTGTGGCCTATGGGCCTTCTTGATTTCTTGCTCTCCTGATCTAGACGGGCGCCAGCCGCACCACACCCGAGGTCTCGAGTGCCGCGATCTCGTCGGCGCTGTAGCCGGCTCGGGTCAGGAGGTCGGCAGTATCAGCGCCGACCTCGCGCTTGCCAAGCCAGCGAATCGAGGATGCGTTGCGTTTGAACCGCGGCACGACGCCTTGCACCTTGACTTTGCCGAGAACCGGATCCTCGACCTCCACCAGCGTGCCGCGCGCCTGCACGTGCGGGTCGGCGAAGATCTGCTCGACGTCGCAGATCGGTCCGACCACGACTTCGCATTCCAGGAAGCGGTCCAGCACCTGCTTCTGCGTGTGGCGGGCGACCCACTCCGCGATCGCGCCATCGCATTCCTCGATGCGCTCGACCCGCTGCGGGTTCGTCGCCAGCGCCGGATCGTCGGCGAGGTCGTCGCGCCCGATCGCACGGAACAGCCTTCTGGCGACCGAATTCGCGGCGCTCGACACCGCCACCCACTTGCCGTCCGAGGTCTTGTACGAGTTGCGCGGCACGCTCCAGTTCGAGCGGTTGCCGTGCCGGGTCGCCACGTAGTTCAGCTGGTCGTAGTCGATCAGCATCGAGCCCATCAGCGACAGCATCGGCTCGTACAGGCTCAGGTCGATCTCGTCGCCCAGGCCCGTGCGGCCGCGCTCGAACAGCGCCGCCAGCACCGCATACGCGCCGGTGATCGCCGCGACGCCGTCGGCGATCGGAAACATCGGCAGCGACGGCGGCGCGTCGTGCGGCCCGATCGTGTGCGCGAAGCCGCTGAACGCCTCGGCCAGCGTGCCCATTCCGGGCCTCGCGCTGTACGGGCCGGTCTGCCCGTAGCCGCTGATGTGCAGCAGCACCAGCCCGCGGTTCTCCTGCGACAGCCGCTCGTAGCTCAGGCCCCACTCGGCAAAGCGGCCGGGGCGGAAGTTCTCGACCAGCACGTCGGCGCCGCGCACCATACGGCACAGCACCTCCTGCCCTTCTTTCGTCTTCACGTCGACCGCCGCCAGCAGCTTGTTGCGCGCGGTCACCCGCCACCACAGCTGCTCGCCGTTCTTGAAGCGCCCGACGCGGCGGACCTCGTCGCCGTCCGGGTGCTCGATCTTGATCACCGTCGCGCCGAGGTCGGCCAGCAGCGTGCCGACCAGCGGCCCCGCGAAGATCATGCCGACATCGATCACCGTCAGGCCCGTCAACGGGCCCTGGGCCTGCTTGGGTTCGTCGCTCATCGCGCCCGGCCCCCGAGCGTCGATTGCGCCGACCTGGCCTCGCGCAAGGCCTTCAGGTTGCCGCCGCGCTGCACCGAGCCGGGCAGCGGGTGGCCGACGATCGCCTCGGCGAGTTGGGCGGACTCGATCAGCTTGTCCAGGTCGATGCCGGTCTCGATGCCCATCTCCTGGCACATGAACACGAAGTCCTCGGTGCACAGGTTGCCGGCCGCGCCCTGGTGGGCGGCGAACGGGCAGCCACCCAGGCCGGCCGCCGAGGCGTCGAAGTTGGACACGCCGCTCTGCAGCCCGGCCAGCGCATTGGCCAGACCCAGGCCACGGGTGTCGTGCAGGTGCAGGATGATCTCGACGCCTGCGAAGCGCTGCTGAAAGGCCTCGACCATGCGGCGCACCGAGCTCGGGTTGGCCCAGGCCATCGTGTCCGCCAGCGTGAACGTTTTCAAACGCAGGCCGAACTCCTCGGCGAGCCGGAAGGCGTCCGCCGAGATGTCCAGCACCTGCTGCACCGGGATGTCGCCCTCGAAGTTGCAGCCGAACGCGGCTTGCATGCCGCCGTGTTCGACCGGCACGCCGTTGTCCAGGTAGGTCTTGATCTGTTCGCGGTGCGACTGCAGGTTGTCCTGCAGCGTCATGTTCTGGTTGCGCAGCAGAAAGGCCGGCGAGGCGCACAGCACCACGCGGCCCATCAGGTCCAGCCGGCCGGTGGCGAGCGCGCGTCGGAAGCCCTGGTCGTTGAGCCACAGCGCGGTGTAGCGCACGCCGGGCCGGCGCTGAACACCCGCGACGACCTCGGCGGCGTCGGCCATGCCGGGCACCCGCTTCGGGTTCACGAAGGACGCGATCTGGATCTGCTGCAGGCCGGTCTGCGAGAGGCTGTCGATCAACTCGATCTTGCGCGCCGTCGGGATGCCGGCGCCTTCGATCTGGAAGCCTTCGCGCGGGCCCTCCTCGTTGATGCGCACGCGTTGCGGCAGGCCCGTCATCGCGCCGCCCTCTCGGCCGGCGTGCCGATCGGCATCTCGAACGGATACGGCACCTTGCCCCCCTTCATCGGCAGCGCGACGATCGCGGTGCCGGGCGTGGATTCGCGCTCGTCGGCGTTGACGATGCCCAGGTCGAGCGAGACCAGGCCGAACTGGTCGGTGACCGGCGTCTTGCCCGTCACGCGCGCCCACACCCACAGCGAGGTGCCGGCCACGTCCATCTGGCGGAACTGGAACGAGATCTTCCAGACCCAGCCGTCCAGCCCGGCCCAGTCCTTCAACGCCTGGGCGATGAAGTTCTGCTTCAGCGAGCCGTTGACGAGCAGGCCCGGCACCTTGTCGTGCTCGATCGCGAAACGCTCATCGAAGTGGATGCGGTGCCAGTTCTCCATCGCCGCCGACCAGCGCATCAGGTGCATCGTCGTGAGCGGCGTCTTCGCCAGCCGCGGCAGTTCGTCGCCGACGGCCACCGCGTCGTAGTGGGTCTGGCTGTTTGGGTCGCTCATCACGCTATCTCCGGATCTGCACGCGCTTGTATCGAACGACGAGCCCACCGTCGGCGTCCAGGAAGTTGCAGTCGTAGTGGACGAACAGGGCCCAGCCACGTTTCGTCTCGCGCTCCTGGATGTCGGCGTAAGACGCCTCCAGGAAGATTTCCTCGCCGTGATTCGCGTAGCGGCGGAACTCGACCTCGGTGCTGCCGTTGACGATCGGGCTGTTCACGAGCGGCAGCGGCGGCAGGCCGAACGACGAGGAGCCGACCACGCCGTCGAAGTCCGGGTCCAGCGCGCGCTGCTGGATCAGGTCCGGCGCGCCGAAGGCCAGCCGCAGCATCGCCGACGGAAACAGCGGCGGCGCGACCGGCGTGCGGTAGCGGGTGGTCGCGGCGAATTCGCGATCCATGTAGACCGGATCGATGTCCATGATGGCTTGCGCGTAGCGGCGCACGGCGCCGGCTTCGACCACGTCGCAGCAGCGCTGCCGCGGCGTGCGCAAGCCGATCATGCGGCGTATTTCTTCGGTGAGTCGGGGCATCTCGTTGACCTTGGGGACGGGCAGGCGTCTGCCGGCATGGGGTCTCAATGTAGGGAGGCACCGCGCCCGCCACAACCAACAATGGCGTGCCGGACAACGGCACAGAATGTTGGGTGCCGCAGGCCCCGCGCGCGACCAGAATCGGGGCCGCAGACTGGATTCCCTTGTACCGAGAGCCCCCGATGGAATTGAGCCACTTCACGTTTCCCGCCGGTGTCGAGCGGGTGGTCCGCGGGCGCCCGGCGTCCGAAGTCGTCCCGGAGCTGCTCGATCGCTTCGGCTACCGGCGCGTCTTCATCGTCGCCTCCAGAACCCTGAACCGCCGCACCGACGTCGTGCGCGACATCGAACGCCAGCTCGGCAACCGGGTGGTCGGCCTGACCGACGAGGTCGGCGAACACGCGCCGATCAACAACGTGCTCGCCGGCGCCCGCGGCGTGGCGGCCTGCAACGCCGACGTGATCCTGTCGTTCGGCGGCGGCTCGGTGCTGGACTTCTGCAAGTTCGTGCAGCTCGCGGTCTCGGAGGGCGCGTTCACGAAGCCGGAGCTGCTCGAGTACCAGATGGGGATGACGCCGGACGGCACCGAGGCGCTGTGCACGTCGACCGCGGAGCCCAAGGTCCGCCAGATCGCGGTGCCGACCACGCTGGCCGCCGCCGAATGGACGCCGTCCGGCACGCCGGTGGACGAGGTAACCCGCCAGAAGGTGCGGCTGCGCGCGGTGCGCGGCGCCCCGCAGGCGATCGTCTACGACCCGGCGATGCTGCTGCACACGCCGACGAAGCTGCTGTTCGCAACCGCGATCCGCGGGCTGGACCACGCGATCAATTCGTACACCTCGGTGCGGCCCCACCCGGTCGTGGACCTGGTCTCGCTGGAAGCCGTCCGGCTGTATTTCGCGAACCTGCCGCGGCTGGCCGAGAACCCGGCCGACCTGGCCGCGCTGTCGGGCTGCCAGCTCGCAACCTGGTACACCGGCTTCGGCAACGCGACGATGTCGCCGCTGCACGGCTTCAGCCACTTCATGGTCCACGTGCTCGCACCGTTCGCCAACGTCGGCCACAGCGAGACCGCGGCCGTCCTGATGCTGGCGCAGGCGCGCTGGATCGAGGCGGTCGGCACGCCGCACTACGCGACGATGCTCGGCGCGATCGGCTCGAAGCACGCCCGGTTCTCCGACGCGCTGCGGGAGTTGCTCGAGACGCTGAAGCTGCCGATGACCTTGGACGACCTCGGCGTCACCCCGGCGCACGTGGAGGCCGCGCTGCCGCTGGCGATGAAGCACCCGATGCTGATGCGCCACAACGTGCGCCCGCTGCGCGACGAGAACGACCTGCGTGCGATCCTGGCGCTGGCCCGCTGAGACGGGCTGATGCTTAGCCGGTGCATGTAGGCGATCGGCCACGCCGATCCTGACCCTGACGCCGGGTCGGCGTGCGCCTTGCGCATTGCAGTGCTTACCCGCATCACAGCCGCCGATGCACCGCCTACGCTCGATTTGCTTCAACCGCTGCGGCACTTCGGCTCGCAGATCAAACAAGCAAGGAGACGTATGAACGCAATGCAATGCAGACTTCTGACGCTGGCGCTGGTGGTGCTCGGCCCCCTCGCCGCGTGCGGAAGCGACGACGACGACGCGTCGGTTTCAGCGACGGTCCCGACCCAGGCGAGTTGCCAGCAGCTCAGCTCGGCGCCGGCCTCGATCTGGCCGAACGCGACCACCGTGGTCTCGGCCGCGGCCTTCAACCCGGCGGCCGCGGCGAGCGGCAGCAGCCCCGCGCTGCCCGAGCATTGCGAGCTTACCGGTTACATCAACAAGCGCGTCGGCACCGACGGGCAGTCCTACCAGATCAAGTTCCACCTGCGCATGCCGACCGCCTGGAACGGCCGCTTCTTCATGGAGGGCGGCGGCGGGACGAACGGCACGCTGTCGGCGGGCGTCGGTGCGCTCGGCGGCGCGCAGACCAACAACGCGCTGGCGCAGTCGTTTGCGACCATCAGCACCGACAGCGGCCACGACAACGCCGTCGACAACAACCCGAATGCGCAAGGCCCGGCATCGTTCGGCGCCGACTACCAGGCGCGCCTGGACTTCGGCTACAACTCCTACGACCAGGTCACGCAGTTCGGCAAGGCCGCGGTCGCGAAGTACTACGGCAAGGGGCCCGACAAATCGTATTTCGTCGGCTGCTCCGAGGGCGGGCGCGAGGCGATGATGATGTCGCAGCGCTTCCCGACCTACTATGACGGCATCGCCGCGGGCGACCCCGGCATGCAGGTTCCGAAGTCGGGCATCGGCGGCGCGTGGATGTCGCAGACCTTCGCCGCGATCGCGCCCAACGTCGATGCCAACGGCATTCCGGCGATCGCGAACGCGTTCACCGACCCCGACCTGCAACTGCTGCGGACGGCGGTCCTCGGCAAGTGCGACGCCTTGGATGGATTGACGGATGGCATCGTCGACAACCCGACGGCGTGCCAGGCCGCGTTCGACCCGGCGACGGCCACCAACCCCGCGACGCAGCAGCCGCTGCAGTGCGCCGGCGCGAAGACCGACGCCTGCCTCAGCGCCGCTCAGATCACCGCCCTCAAGCGCGCCTTCGGCGGCCCGAAGAATTCGGCCGGCACCGCACTGTATGCGTCCTATCCGTGGGACGCCGGCGTCGGCGGCATTGCCGGCACCACCTACAACCAGGGCTGGCGTTCGTGGTGGCTGGGCACCTATGGCGCGACCGTCAGCAACGGCACGCGCTACACCGGGTTCTCCGCGCAGTCCTGGCTGGCCGACTACGACACGCCGCCCGAGCTGATCCCGGCCTCGCCGGGGAGCAGCGCGATCGGCACCCGGCTGCTGGCCTTCAACTTCGACACCGACGCGCCGAAGATCTTCTCGAGCACCCAGGCCTATCCGCTGTCCGCGATGCAATGGGACGCGACCACCGCCACCGACCTGAGCACGTTCAAGGGTCGGGGTGGCAAGTTGATCCTGTACCACGGCTTGTCGGACGCGGCGTTCTCGGCCAACGACACGATCGCCTGGTACACCGCGATGGGCACCGCGATGGGCGGCACGCCGCAGAACTTCAGCCGGCTCTTCCTCGTGCCCGGGATGAACCACTGCACCGGCGGCCCGGCCACCGACTCGTTCGACGTGCTCACACCCCTGGTCAACTGGGTCGAGAAGGGCACGGCGCCCGACAGCCTGCCGGCCAGCGCGTCGACGCCGTCCTACTTCAGCGTCACGGCGCGGACACGGCCGTTGTGCGCGTATCCGAAGACGACGCACTACGCGGGCACCGGCGACGTCAACAGCGCCGCCAACTTCTCGTGTCAGTGATCGGGGCGCGCAGGCGCTGAATCGGCGAGGCCGGACACGAGGCGCAAGCTGCGCAGCTGCGCGTCCGGCCGCGCGCTGCCGCGGCCGGCGATGTCCATCGCGCTGCCGCGGCCGGTGCTGGCGAGCAGCGAGGGGTGCCCGCTGAACGCGATGCCCGCCTCGTGGATGGCGGTCTCGTGGTGCGGCCCCGCGACCACCGCATCGAACTCGCGCGTCATCCTGCATCGCGGCCAGCGCCTTCAGGGCGATCTCCGGCCCGATGCCATTCGGGTCGCCGACCGACAGCGCGATGCGGGCGACGCTTGAAAGAGTCGAGGCCGTCAATCGATCGTGACGTTGGCAGCCTTGATGACGCGCCGCCACTTCTCGATCTCGGCCTGCACGAAGCGGCCGGTCTCCTCGGAGCTCCAGCCTTTCGCTTCCGCCCCTTGGTCGGCGAACGGCGTCTGCACGTCGTCGCGCTTCAGGACCTCGGCCATCGCCTGCTGCGTGCGCCGGGCGACCGCGTCCGGCGTGCCGGGCGGCGCCATCACCGCGAACCAGGTCACCGCGTTCATCGCCGGCAGCCCGAGCTCGCCGAAGGTCGGCACCTCCTTCAGCACCGGCGAGCGGTGGCTGTCGGCGACCGCGAGAATGCGCAAGCGACCCGCGCGCGCGTGCGGCAGCGACGAGCTCAGGTTGTCGAAGAAGACGTCGACCTGCCCGCCCATCACATCGACGAGCGCCGGCGCCGTGCCCTTGTACGGCACGTGGACCATCTGCGTTCCGGTCAGGCTCATGAACAGGTTGGCGGTCAGGTGCGAGGTGCTGCCGTTGCCCTGCGACGCGTAGGTGGTCCCGCCCGGCTTCGCCTTCAGCTGCGCGATGAATTCCAGCAGGTCCTTGGCCTTGACGTTCGGGCTCACCACCATCACGTTCGGCACCGTCGCCAGCACGGTGACCGGGACCCACTTCGACGGGTCGAACGAGAGCTTCGGATACAGGCTCTGGTTGATCGCGATCGGCCCCGGCGGCGAGACCAGCAGCGTCAGGCCGTCGGGCTTGGCGCGGAACACGACGTCCGCGCCGATGTTGCCGCCGGCACCGGGCCGGTTGTCGACGATCACGCCGCCCGGGTAGGCCTCGCGCAGCCGGTCCGCGACGATGCGCGGCAGCACGTCGGCGGTGCCGCCGGCGGGAAAGGGCACGATCATCCGCAGCGGCGCGGCGCCTTGCGCGCGCGCCCGGTCCGCCAGAAGCAGGCCGATCGGCGCCGCGAGCGACGTCAGCAGCAGTTGGCGCCTCGATGGCGTGGGCAAAGGCAGCGCGGAAGGTCGGCGCGGCATGGACGGGGTCCTTTGTGGCCGCGTCACAGCAGCGTGGCCAGCGAATTCGCGCCTTCGCGCATCGCCGGCAGCAGTTTATCGAGCATCTGGGCCACGCTCATGCGGCCCGCCTGCACGCTGACGGTCAGCGCGACCTCGGCCCGTCCGTTCGGCTTGGGCACCGGCACCGCGATCGAGCGCAGGCCGATCTCGAACTCCTCGTCGCTGACGGCGTAGCCGTCGGCGCGCGCCGCCCGCACCGCATCGACGATCTGGCGCGGCTGGGTCTTGGTGTGCACGGTGTAGGGGTGCAGCGGCGTGTGGCCGAGCATCAGCAGCAGGTCCGACTCCTCGCGCTGGGCCAGCAGCACCCGCCCGGCCGACGAGCACCAGGCCGGCAGCCGGCTGCCGACGCCCACCGTCGGCGAGAACAGGCGCCGGCTCTGCGAACGCGCGACGAAGACGACGGCGTTCTCGTCGAGGACCGCGATCGAGGTGATCTCGTCGGTCTTCCAGCCGACGGTGTCGATCACCGGCTGCGCCTTGCGCGGCAGCGGCGCGCTGGCCAGGTGGCCGTAGCCCAGCCTGAGCACCCGCATGTCCAGCCCGAAGTGCTTGCCGTCGTAGTCGGCGTAGCCGAGCTTGGCCAGCGTCAGCAGGTAGCGGCGCGCGGCCGCGCGCGTCAGCGACGTGCGCTGCGCGACCTCGCTGAGCGTCAGGCGCGGGTGTTGCCCGTCGAAGGACTCGATGACGGCCAGGCCGTTCTCGAGCGAAGCGACGAAATCGCGTCGCGGCAGTTTCATGGCGCCTCCTGTTTCGATTCTGTGCGCATTGCGGACACCCGCCCCGCGGCCATTGCACCTCGTTATTCTCGGGCGAATAATTTGATCACGCGCAACGAGCACGGTAACTGTTCGCAATGCGCACGTCGAAATCGAATCTGGAAGGGCACACATGCAAGAGGCGACCATCGATCTGAGCGGGCTGCGCGGGCCGCGCGCCTGGCCCGAGGGCGGGCTGACCCGCATTCCGTACTGGATCTATCGGGACGAGGCGATCTACCGCCGCGAACAGCAGCGCATCTACCAGGGCGCGGCCTGGAACTACCTGTGCCTGGAGGCGGAGATGCCCAAGCCGGGCGACTTCGTCAGCACGCACGCCGGCGAGACGCCGGTGGTGGTGTCGCGCGACGTCGACGGCGAGCTCTACGCGTTCGAGAACCGCTGCTCGCACCGCGGTGCGCTGATCTGCCTGGAGAACTCCGGCCATGCCGAGCAGTTCGCCTGCGTCTACCACGCCTGGTCCTACGACCTGCAGGGCAACCTGACGGGGGTCGCGTTCCAGGACGGCGTGGCCGGCAAGGGCGGCATGCCCGAGGGCTTCTGCAAGGAAGACCACTCGCCGCGCAAGCTGCGCGTCGCGACCGTCTGCGGGCTCGTGTTCGGCAGCTTCAGCGACGACGTGCCCGACATCGAGGAGTACATCGGCGAGGCCGTGCTGGCGCGCATCCGCCGCGTGCTGAACCGCCCGATCCAGGTGCTGGGCAAGTTCACCCAGGCGCTGCCGAACAACTGGAAGCTGTACTTCGAGAACGTCAAGGACTCGTACCACGCGAGCCTGCTGCACCTGTTCCTGACGACCTTCGAGGTCAACCGCCTGACCCAAAAGGGCGGGTTGATCGTCTCCGAGGACGGCGGCAGCCACGTCAGCTATTCGATCATCGACAAGGACGAGGTCGCCGGCTCCGAGTACCGCGACCAGGGCCTGCGCGCCGACAAGGACAACTACCGGCTGCACGAACCCGCGTTCCTGCAGGGCACCGACGAGTTCGGCGACGGCATCACGCTGCAGATCCTGTCGGTCTTCCCCGGCTTCGTGCTCGGCCAGATCTGGAACAGCATCGTGGTGCGCCAGGTGCTGCCCAAGGGCATCGAAGAGACCGCGTTGAACTGGACCTACATCGGCTTCGAGGGCGACACGCCCGAGATGCGCCATGCGCGGCTGAAGCAATCCAACCTGGTCGGCCCGGCCGGGCTGGTCTCGATGGAAGACGGCTGCGTCGGCGGCTTCGTGCAGCGCGGCACGGTCTCCGGCCAGGACGACGCGGCGATCGTGCAGATGGGCGGCACCGCCACCGCCTCGACCGACACCCGCGCGACCGAAGCCTCGGTGCGCGGGTTCTGGAAGGCCTACCGCGCCCACATGGAGCTGTGACCGGATGAATCCCTACGAACTCCACATGGCCGTGAGCCTGCTGCACGCGGCCTACGCACGCTGCATCGACCACGACGAGCTCGAAGCCTGGCCCGGCTTCTTCACCGACGACTGCTTCTACAGCATCACGACGCACGACAATCACGCGCGCGGCTACGAGGCCGGCATCGTCTACTGCGACTCGGTCGGCATGCTGAAGGACCGCGTCTCGGGCCTGCGCGAAGCCAACATCTACGAGCGCCACCGCTACCGCCACATCGTCTCGATGCCGGCGAGCGCGGTGATCGACGGCAAGGTGGTGAAGGCCGAGACGCCGTTCGCGGTCTACCGCATCACGCGCAACCGCCCCAGCGAGCTGTTCGTGACCGGCTGCTACCACGACGAATTCCGCCTCGGCGCCGACGGCGGCCTCAAAATCGCGCGCCGCGTCGTCGTCTGCGACAGCGAGATCTTCGACACGCTGCTGGCGATCCCGCTGTGACCTCACCGCTCGTCGCGCCGGCCGCGGCGGCATCCGCCGCACCGGTGTTTCGCATCGAAGTCGCCGCGCCCGTCGCGCCGGAGGGCGGGCTGACGTACGACTGCGCTGCCGGCGAGTCGCTGCTCGTCGCGGCCGAGCGCCAGGGCTGGGAGCTGCCGTTCTCGTGCCGCAGCGGCGTCTGCGGCAGTTGCGAGGGCGAGGTCGTGGCCGGCGAATTCCGCACGCCCGGACGCGTCGACCCGGGGCCGCTGCACCACGGGCCGGCCGAACGCGTCCGGCTGTGCCAGGTGCGCCCCTGCTCCGACCTGGTGATCGCGCCGCGCAGCGTGCGCCGGCGCGATCTGGCGAGCCAGAGAGTGATCAACGCGAAGGTGCTGCGCATCGAGAAGCCCGCTTCCGAGGTCGCCGTGCTCAAGCTCCGGTTTCCGGCCGGGACGCGCGCGAAGTTTCGCGCCGGGCAGTACCTGAAGGTGCTGCTCGACGACGGGCAGGAGCGCTGCTTCTCGATGGCCAACGCCCCTCAGCAGAACGACGGCGTCGAGTTGCATGTGCGCCTCTTGTCCGGCGGGCGCTTCTCCGGCCGGATTTCTGACGGGCTCGCGCCCGGCGACGTGGTCCAGCTGCGGCTGCCGCTGGGCGATTTCCATCTGCGTGAAGTGAACCCGCAAGAGAGCTCGCGCGCGCTGGTCTTCGTCGCCGGCGGCACCGGCTTCGCGCCGATCCAGTCGATCGTCGAGGACCTGCTGCGCCAACGCAGCACGCGGCCGGTGCGGCTGTACGTCGGCGCGCGCACCCGCGAGCTGCTGTACGGCGACGCGCAGGCCCGAGCCTGGGCCGAGCGCCACCCCGACTTGGTCTACGTGCCGGTGATTTCTTCGCCCGAGCCGGGCGACGCGTGGGCCGGACGAACCGGTCTCGTGCACGAGGCCGTGCTCGAGGACCTGCCCACCCTGGACCAGCACGAGGTCTACGCCTGCGGCGCGCCGGCGATGCTGGACGCCGCACGCGCGGCCTTCGAGCGCCGCGGGCTCGCCCCGGCGCATTTCCATTGCGACGCCTTCGTGCCCTCTCAAGAGCTGGCGGCGTGAACACATCAAGGAGACACCCGATGAACCTTAGAACCCGAACCTGGCTGGCCCGTGCCGCGGCCTGTCTGCTGGTCGCCGCCGCCGGCGCCGCGAGCGCCGCCGACTACCCGAGCAAGGCGATCACGCTGATCGTGCCGTTCCCGGCCGGCGGCACGACCGATTCGATCGCGCGCATCGTCGGCGCCAAGCTGACCGAGCGGTTGCACACGCAGGTCGTGATCGACAACCGCACCGGCGCCGGCGGCAACATCGGCGCGGTGCTGCTCGCGCACGCCGCGGGCGACGGCTACACGCTGATGATGGCGCCGCCCGGCCCGCTGACGATCAATTTCAACCTGTACAAGGACCTGCAGTTCGACCCGCGCAAGTTCGTGCCGATCTCGATGGTCGCGAACATGCCCAACGTGCTGGTGGTCGGCCCGTCGGTGAAGGCGACCTCGCTCGCGGAGCTGATCGCGGACGCGAAGGCGAACCCGGGCAAGCTGACCTTCGCCTCGCAGGGCAACGGCACGACCTCGCACCTGACCGGCATCTACTTCGCCAGCAAGGTCGGCATCAACATCGCGCACGTGCCCTACAAGGGCTCGGCGCCCGCGCTCAACGACCTGATCGCGGGCCGCATCGACATGATGTTCGACAACATCACGACGACGCTGCCCTTCCACAACGCGAAGAAGGCGAACATCCTCGCGGTCGCGACGAAGAAGCGCATCCCGTCCGCGCCCAACGTGCCGACGATGGCCGAGGCCGGCCTGCCGGGCTTCGAGTCGGGCACCTGGGTCGCGCTGGTGGCCCCGGAAGGCACGCCGCCGGAGATCGCCGCACGGCTGTCCAAGGAGGTCGCCGAGATCATCAAGCTGCCCGAGGTCACGAGCAAGTTCGCCGGCTTCGGCGCCGACCCGGTCGGCGGCACGCCGGCCCAGACCGGCGCGTTGCTGCACGAGGAATCGATGCGCTGGAAGTCCGTCATCGACGCCGCCCACGTGACGATCGAATGAGCGCGAACCGTCAAATGATGCCGGACCCGGTTCCGGCCGCGCCCTCGACCATGCCGACCACGGTCGCGACCGAATCGGTGGCCGAGGCCTTGTTGGTGCTGCTGAAGGACCGCGGCATCGACTGCTTCTATGTCGGCGCCGGCACCGACACCGCACCGGTGATCGAGGCTTACGCGCGAGCGCAGGAAGCGGGCCTCGAGCTGCCGCGGCCGATCGTCGCCGGGCACGAGAACCTGGCCGTCGGGATGGCACACGGCTACTACATGGTCGCGCGCCGGCCCCAGGCCGTGATGCTGCACGTCAGCGTCGGCACCGCCAACGCGGTCTGCGCGCTGATGAACGCGATGCGCGCGCAGGTTCCGGTGCTGCTGATGGCCGGGCGCACGCCCTGGTTCGAGCAGGGGCGGCTGGGCTCGCGCAGCCACGAGGTCCACTGGGCCCAGGAGATGTTCGACCAGGCTGGCATGGTGCGCGAGCTGGTGAAGTGGGACTACGAGCTGCGCGACGGCCTGAACGTCACCGAGATCGTCGACCGCGCGCTCGGCGTCGCGATGACCGAACCGCGCGGCCCGGTCTACCTGACCTTGCCGCGCGAGACGCTCGCGCAGCGCAAGGAGAGCTGCGTGATCGGCGAGCGCGGCGTCGTCTCGTCGCCCGCGTACCCCGACCCGGCCGTCGTCGCGCAACTGGCGCAGGCGCTCGCCGCGGCCGAGTTCCCGGCCATCGTCTGCACCTGCAGCGGCGCCGACCCGCAGACCGTCGCGCTGCTGGTCGAACTCTCGGACCGCTTCGGCATCGGCGTCGCCGAGAACCGGCCGCGCTACATCAGTTTTCCGTCGTCGCACCCCCTGCACCTGGGCTACGACATGTCGGCCTTGATGCCGCAGGCCGATGCCTTGCTGTTCCTCGAGACCGATGTGCCGTGGATCCCGGCCGTCTTCGCGCCGCGCGCGGACGCCTTCGTCGCGCTCGCGGGCAGCGACCCGGCGTTCGTGCGCTACCCGGTGCGCAGCTTCCGCGCCGACCTCAGCATCACCAGCAACCCGGCGGCGCTGCTGGCCGCGCTGATCCAGGCGCTCGCGGCCGCGGGGGCCGAACACACGGCCGCGGCGCGGCGGGCCCGGGTGCAGCCGTTCGCCACCGCCGGGCGCGCGCGCATCGCGGCGGCCGCCGCGAAGGACGCCGACGCCGGCGGGTCGATCACGAAGCTGTTCCTGTCGCGCTGCATCGACGAGGTCCGTCCGT
The DNA here is from genome assembly GCA_036500445.1 of Burkholderiaceae bacterium. Lineage (GTDB taxonomy): Bacteria > Pseudomonadota > Gammaproteobacteria > Burkholderiales > Burkholderiaceae_C > LMDS01. The sequence continues at coordinate 14,131 of DASYCA010000142.1, forward strand.
CGGATGCGATCGTCGTCAACGAGTACTCGGCGATGCGCGACCAGATGCGCTTCGACGAGCCCGGCACGTTCTTCCAGCTGCCCTCGTCGGGCGGCCTCGGCTGGGGCTTGCCGGCCGCGCTCGGCGCGCAGCAGGCCGCGCCCGAGCGGGTCGTGATCAGCGTCGTCGGCGACGGCGCCTACCTGTTCGCGAACCCGGCCGCCTGCCACCAGGCCGCGGCGATGCACGAGCTGCCGGTGCTGACCATCGTCTACAACAACGAAGGCTGGGACGCGGTCGAGAAAGCGACCACCGCGATGTACCCGCAGGCCCACACCCAGGCCTATGCGAAGGCGCACCGGACGGCGCCGCTTTCGTCGCTGCGCCCGGTGCCCGACTTCGAGCTCTACGCGCAGGCCTCCGGCGGCCACGGCGAGCGCGTCACGCGGCGCGAAGACCTGCTGCCGGCCTTGCAGCGGGCGATCGGGATCGTGCGGGAGCAGCGGCGCCAGGTGGTGCTGAACGTCATCGGCGCCTGATCGCACCTCATCGACAGAACGGACCCCATGAGCATCACGATGGAACAGGCCGCCCGCGCGGCCCTCGCACACCCCTTCCAGCACACGATCGACGGCCAGCCGGTGGGCAGCCCCGGCCACTTCGAGGTGTTCAACCCGGCCACCGGCCTCGTGCTCGCGCACGCGCCGGATGCCACCCGCGAGCAGCTCGACGAGGCCGTGGCGGCCGCGCGGCGCTCGCAGCCGGCCTGGGCAGGCTTGACGGCGGACGCGCGGCGCCAGCACCTGCTGAGCCTGGCCGAGGCGCTGATCGTGCAGCGCGAGGCGCTCGCCACGGTGATCACGCTCGAGCAAGGCAAGCCGCTGGCGCGCGCGCGCGACGAGGTGACGCGCTCGGCCCAGCAACTGCAACACCTGGTCGCGCTGGAGATGCCCATCGAGGTGCTGAAGGAAGACGCCGCCCACCGCGTCGAGCTGCATCACCGCCCGCTCGGCGTCGTCGGCGCGATCACGCCCTGGAACATGCCGCTGCTGCTGAGCCTGCTGAAGGCCGTGCACGCGCTGTACACCGGCAACACGGTGGTGCTCAAACCCTCGCCCTACACACCGCTGACCGCGCTGCGCCTGGGCGAGCTGGTGCGCGGCATCTTCCCCGCCGGCGTGTTCAACATCCTGGCCGGCGGCAACGATCTGGGCCGCTGGATGACGGAACATCCGGGCCTGGACAAGATCAGCTTCACCGGGTCGGTCGCGACCGGCAAGCGCGTGATGGCCGGCGCCGCCGCGACGCTCAAGCGCGTGACGCTGGAGCTCGGCGGCAACGACGCCGCGATCGTGCGCGCCGACGTCGACCCGAAGGCGATCGCCTCGCGCCTGTTCGCGGTCGCGTTCGCCAACAGCGGCCAGATCTGCATGGCGATCAAGCGCCTGTACGTGCACGAGCGGGTGCACGACGACCTCTGCGCCGAACTCGCCCTCCTCGCGCGCGCCGCGCGCGTCGGCGACGGCTTCCAGCCCGACGTCGACTACGGCCCGGTGCAGAACGTCGCGCAGTACCGCATCGTGCAGGAGCTGCTCGACGACGCGCGCCGCGACGGTGCGGTCTTCGCGGCCGGCGGCCACGCGCTGGAGCGGCCCGGCTACTTCATCGCCCCGACGATCGCGACCGGCCTGCGCGAAGGCAGCCGCCTGGTCGACGAGGAGCCGTTCGGCCCGGTCCTGCCGGTGCTGCGTTTCAGCGACGACGAAGAAGCGCTGCAGCGCGCCAACGCGACGCTGCTCGGCCTCAGCGGCTCGGTCTGGAGCGCCGACGTCGGCCGCGCCGCGGCGCTGGCGGCCCGGCTCGAGGTCGGCACCGCGTGGGTCAACCAGCACATGTTCCTCGACGCGCAGGTGCCGTTCGGCGGCGCGAAGAACTCGGGGCTGGGCAGCGAGTACGGGCTCGACGGCCTGAAGCACTACACCCAGCCGCTCGCGCTCTACGTGCCGCGCGGCTGAGCCGCCCGCGCGACGATCGCGAACGGGCCGCCGCCGGGCGGCCCCTGGTGCTCGGCGCCGCCGGAGACGTACAGGGCCGTCTGCCCCACCACCGACGCGAGCACCGCGCCGACCGCGGCGCGCGCGTGGCGCGTGGAATGGATGTCCGAGTCGTTGAGCATCGTGTGGCGCGCGTCGCGCACCGTGCCGTCGGGCGCGGCTTCGGATTTCGCGAAGACGTTCAGGACGCGCTCGGCAATCGCCGCCGCATCGCGGTCGGGGTCGAGGCCGAGCCGCCGCAGGCACTCGCGCACCGGGGCCGCGTCGATCGCGTCGCGCATCACGCCATGGTCGATCACCCAGGGGCCGGCGGCCTGCTCGCTCATGCCCAGCACGATCACGACGTTGTGGTCCAGCTCGATGCCGGCCGACGCCGAAGCGACGCGGGAGAAGAGCGCGCCGTCGCGGCCGATGGAGTCGTCCGACACGGCACCCGCGTCGACCTCGCCGAGCGCCACCGCGACGCCGAGCGCGGACGCACCGCGCGAGGCGCCCATCGATTCGTAGGTGTCGCGCGTCACCGGTTCACTGCCGCGGCCGGCGGCGTCCGCCATCTTCGCCGCGGTCAGCAGCGGGCATTTCACCTGGACGAAGTGGACGTCGGCAGGGTCGGAGATGCCCGCATCATGCAAGGCCCGCGCAACCGCCCGGGCCGTCTCGGTCACCTGCACGCCGCGGCCGATCTCCTCGGGCAGGAAGTCGCGTGTGAACGCCACGCCCACCGCCAAGCGCTTTTCTCCCGGCCCGGCCGCGCCGCCCGCGCGCCGCGTGATGACGGTGAAATGCGGCGACAGCACGCCCTCGGTGCCGCCGGACATCACGAAGGCGACGCGCGCATGCACCTCGTGCGGCGCGCAGCCGAGCGGCCCGGCCAGCAACGCGCACCAGGCCTGGGTCGCGAACTCGCGCGTGAAATCGTTGACGCAGCCGTTGCCCTCGGTCTTGCCGATCACCGCGACGATCTCGCGCGGGTCGAGCACCCCGTCGGCGATCAGGCGCTGCGCCTGGGCGAGATCGCCCGGCCCGCGGCAGGCGAGCTTGTGAAGGCCGACGGTCTGAGCCATCGCGGCCGTCCGGTCGCGCCGCGCGTCAGCTCAGCGAGCCGACGACGCCCTCGACGAGGTAGTTCATCTGGTCCAGGAAGGGGTCGTAGTTGCCGTAGCTCTTGTCGATCACGAGCTTGCCGGTGTTGCTCTTGATCGGCCCGACGAAGATCGGCTTGCCCGCCTTCAGGTCGGCGATCGCGAGCGTCGCGGCGTTGCGCGCCTTCTCGCTCGCGCCGGCGCCGAACGGCGTGCTCTGGACCATGTCCTTGTCGTAGCCGCCGAAATACGTGTTCGGCAACTTCTCGCCCTTCGCGATCGACGCGGCGAACGACTTGTAGACCGTCTCCCACTTGTTCTCGGCGCCCGTAATAAAGCCCTTGGGCGCGAGCGCGGCCTGCGAGGCGTTGTGGCCGACGCTCTTCGCGCCGAGTTTCTCGGCCGTCTCGACGATGACCTTGGGGCTGTCGACGTGGCAGGCGATCACGTCGCAGCCGGTGCCGAACAGCGAGACGGTCGCCTCGGCCTCGCGCACCGGCATCGACCACTCGCCGGTCATCACGAGTTGCACGGTCGCGTTCGGGTTGACCTTGCGCACGCCCAGCGTGAACGCGTTGATGTTGCGCAGCACGATCGCGATCGGCTTGGCCGCGACATAGCCGATCTTGTTGGTCTTGGTCGACAGGCCCGCGGCGATGCCGTTGACGTAGTGGGCCTGGTCGAGGAAGCAGAAGTAGCCGCCGAGGTTCATCGGGTGCTTGTCGGCCGACCACAGCGAGGTCGGATGGCGGAACTCGACCTTCGGGTACTTCTTCGCGATGTCGATCATGAACGGATCGAAGTAGCCGAACGAGGTGCCGAAGATCAGCGAGGCGCCGTCGGACTGCACCATCGCCTCCAGCGTCTTGCGCACCGCGACCGTCTCGGGCACGTTCTCTTCCTCGACCACCTTCACGCCGGGCACCGTGCGCAGCGCCTGGGCGCCGACCGCGTGGGCCTGGTTCCAGCCGTAGTCGCCGCGCGAGCCGACGTAGATGATGCCGACCGTCACCGGTTTCTGCGCGAAGCCGCGCAGCGGCGCCAGGCCGGTCGCGCCGAGCGCGGCGCCGGCGGCCGCGGTGTGCATGAAGCGGCGGCGGTTCCAATCGGAAGTGGACATGCGGGACCTCGGCGATGAAGGGTGGCGGACAGGGGCTGAACGGCTCGGTGCAAGCCGCATGCCCGCCGCTCGATCACCGGTTCAGCGCGAGGCGCGACGCTTGCGCGGCGGCGCGGCCGCCTCGGCCGCAGGCTTCGCATAGCGCGCCAGGATCTGCCCGAGGTCCGGCTGCGCGCCGGCGGCCTGGCCGTGCAGCGCGCGCTGCTCGACGTGGCCCAGGTGCTCGGCCATCAGCTTGCGCGCGGCCTTCTCGTCGCCGCGGCGCAGCACGTCCAGGAAGCCGCGGTGCTCGGCGATCGCGCAATCGGTGCGGTGCGGGCGGCCGTAGATCGCGAGGATCAGCGAGCAGCGCGACACCAGCTCGCCGAGGTAGCGCTCGAGCAGCGGGTTGCCGCTCATCTGCGCGAGCAGCTGGTGGAACTCGCCGGCCAGGCGCGCGGAGACCGCGGCCTGCGCGGCGGCGGCGGCCTGCTCCTCGAGGCGAATGTGGGCCTCCAGCGCCGCGCCCATCGCCGGCTGCCAGCGCGCGAGCACGAGCCGCACGGCCTCGGCCTCCAGGCAGCGGCGCAGCTCGAACACGCTGCGCGCCTCCTCCAGGCTGGGCTGCGCGACGGTCGCGCTGCGTTTCAACGTCGTCTCGACCAGGCCCTCGGCGACCAGCCGCGCGAGCGCGGCGCGGATCAGCGTGCGGCTCATGCCGAAGTGCAGGCCCAGGCTGTCCTCGGGCAGCTTGGTGCCCGGGGCGAGCGCCTGTTCGATGATCGCCTGGCGGATCGCGGTGTAGGCCTGGTCGGCCTTGTTCGAGCTCAGCATTCCCGAATTCTACGTATACCGTTCATCGCCAAATTCGGTATACAAGAAATTACCAAAGCGGTGCGGCGCGGTGTCTCTTTTTGCACCGCAACAACGCGGCACGCACCAGAAGAGAAACCAATTGAAGCGGATCCAAGCAGATCCTTCGATGGCATTCCTCGTGCTTTATCGTATACAACAAGTACATTGCACCGTCGACCAGGAGCCCTTGATGAGCGAACACGTCGTCTCGATGAAACTGAACACGCAGCAGGTCGACCTGCTGCAACGCACCGTCGCCGAAGGCTGGGGCGAGGACATCACCGCGCTCGCGCGCCGCGCACTGCGCGAGCAAGGGCAAGCGGCGCGGGCGCGGCCCGCGCCCGCGAGCCCGGACCTGGACGGCCTGTCGACCGCGCGCGAGAAGCTCTTCGAACACGTGATGCAGCCCGGCACCGGCAAGGCGCTCGAACTGCGGGCCGGCCAGGTGCTGCGCATCGAGCAGGTCGAGGGCGCGCAGTGCGTCGATTTCAACTGTTTCAATCTTCACGACTACAAGGAGTTCATGCACTGCGGCCGCATCCGCACCGTGCACGGCCTGAACCCCGGGCCGGGCGATTTTCTGTGGTCGGCGCCGCCGCGCGAGCGCGCGATGCTGTTGATGCTCGAAGACACCGTGCGCTGCAACGACGTGATGTTCCCGCGCTGCAGCGCCTACCTGTACGAATCGGCCTACGGCTTTCACGACCACACGAATTGCCACGACATCCAGGCCGAGGCGCAGCGCGAGTACGGCCTGACGCCGGACGACGTGCACGACTCGTTCAACCTGTTCATGTGCACGGAGGTCAAAGGCGATCGCGGGGTCGTGCGGCGCCAGCATTCGAAGGCCGGGGACTTCATCGAATTCCTCGCGCTGATGGACGTGCTCGCGGTGCCCAACGTCTGCGGATCCGACGTGATGCGCACCAGCAACTTCGCGCTGAAGCCGGTCAAGCTCGAGGTCTACGGCGCGTCGGTGCGCGACCTGGCGCGCGTGCCCGAGCTGCCGCGCTACGCGAACCAGAAGACGCCCGAGAACTTCAAGATCCCGCAGATCAAGGCGACGCGCGCGCTGCAGCGCGACCCGGGCTACACGCCGCAGTTCACCAACGTGCCGCTGCAGCAGCGCGAGTGGCCGATCGCGCTCGATGCCGAGGACTACGCGCGGCTGCAGTCAGCCGGCCTGGGCGAGCTCTACGACGGCGTCGATGGCGACGCGCTGCGCGACGTGCTGTTCAGTTGGTGGGAGCGCGAGCACCTGTGACTCACGCGCGCTCGCCCGGCGCCCGTTCGCCCAGCGCGATGTCCACCATCATCTCGTTGGCGAGCGCGTCCAGCCGGCCCTTGAGCTGATCGGTCGACAAGGCCTTGGGCACCAGCAGGTGCGCGGCGATCTTGAAGGTCTGCTTGCCGCCATGGCGCGCGGCCGCGATCTCGGTGTGGATGTGCTCGATGCTGATGCCGCTTTCGGCGAGGATGCGGGTCAAGTTGCTGACGATGCCGACCCGGTCCTCGCCGACGAGGTCCAGGTCGACCCCGCGCAAGCCGGCCGGCGACGCCGCTGCGCCGGCGTCGCTGCGCGCGATCAGCAGTCGCAGGCCTTGCGCCTCGAGCCCGCGCAGCGCGGCCTCGAAGGCCGCGGCGTTGTCGCGCGGCACGTCGAAGTGAACGAAGCCGGCGAACTCGCCGGCGAGGTTGGACAGGCGGCTCGCGGCCCAGCTCGCGCCATGGCGCTGCGCGCGGTCCGACAGCAGGCTGACGATGCCGGGCCGGTCGGTGCCGATCACGGTCACGATCAGCGCGGTCGTCGGCACGGGCTGGTCGTCGGTCAGCACGACGGCGCGGCGGATCATCGGCGCGCGCGTCGCGAAGCGCGGATCCTGGGTGTGCGCGGGCAGCGCGCCGTGCTGCTGCGCGTGGCGCACGACGCGCGCGAGCAGCGCCAGGCCCATCGGCGCGAGCGCCCGTTCCCACAGCTCGCGGGCGCTCTCGCGCTTGTCGACGAAGCACCAGTCCTGCGCCGCGATCGCGCCGGCGTCCCAGCCGTCGGCGAGGTGGTACACCGAGCCGCCGGCGACCGCGTCGCCTTCGAGGATGGTCCATTCGACCGCGGCGATGCCGCGGTGCCGCGGCAGCAGCGACGGGTGGTAGCCGACGCCGCCCAGCCTCGAGCGCGCGAGCGCCTCGTTGCTGACGCGCGCGTGCGTGTGCGCCGCGAGGATCAGGTCGGTGCCCTCGGGAATCGCCTCGCCGGGCACGATCTTCGGGTTCGCGAGCACGTGCAGGTCCAGCCCCGCCTTGCGCGCCGCGAGCGCGAGCCGGTCGTCGTCGGCCGGCGCGACGACGCGGACGAACTCGGCCACGCCATCGGCCCGCAAGGCCTCGAGCACCGTCGCGCCGAAATAGCGCGAACCCACCAACACGCACTTCATCACCATCGAGACGCTCCTGTTGAAGCCTGCGACTGTGCCTGAATCTCGCGCGCGCGAGGCTCACTAGGGGCTTGCCCGAGGTCTTTCGAAAACTTGACCGCGGTCAAGTTTTCTAGTCGCGCGCCGTCGCAAGATCACCCCGCGTTTCAAGCGGCGACGTGGAGGATCGTCGATCTGTCTCGAAACATTTCAGCCGGGACCGCACAGCCTAGCGCGGCACGGTATTCAAAGAATTGTTGGAGACAGAAGACATGCTCACGACCAGCGCGACAGCCAGGCTGTCGCTGGCGGCCATGACCGCCTGCGTTTTTCTCGCCGCTTGCGGCGGCGATGACGGCGGCAGCCCGGCCGCCGCGGCGCCGCCCCCCGCCCCGGCGGCCACCGGCATCACGACCATCACGATCAATTCGGCCACCGACCCGGCCGAACCGAGCCAGAACCCGGCCTTCGCCGGCACGACCTTCGGGCCGGTCGGCGCGTACCAGAAGATCATCGGCACCGCCTCCGGCACGCTGGATCCGAAGGACCCGCACAACACGATGATCACCGACATCCAGCTCGCGCCGAAAGATGCCAACGGGCTGGTCGATTACTCGATGGACTTCTACATCCTGACGCCGGTCGACCCGAGCAAGGGCAACCACAAGGTCTTCTTCGAGCCGCCGAATCGCGGCGGCAAGCAGTTCGGCAAGTTCAACGGCTCCAGCGGCGGCAACAACCCGACCACGGCGTCCGACCCGGGCACCGCGTTCCTGCTGAACCAGGGCTACACGCTGGTCTGGGGCGGCTGGGAGCCGACCACCTCGCGCACCAACTACTCGATGGGCCTGACCTCGCCGATCGCGAAGAACGCCGACGGCAGCTCCATCACCGGGCTGGACTACGAGTACATCGAGAACGACAACGCGACGACGACCTCGTACACGACCGCCTACAACACCAACAGCACTGACACGACCAAGGCGACGCTGACGATGCGCAACCACCTGACCGACACGCCGGTCACGGTGCCGCCGACCGGCTGGACCTGGACCAGCGCCAACACGATCGCGCTGCTGCCGGCCGGCACGCCGTTCCAGCAGAGCTGGATCTACGAGCTGACGTTCACTGCGAAGGACCCGGTCGTCGGCGGCATCGGCTTTGCCGCGATCCGCGATTTCGCCTCGTTCCTGCGCAACGCGAAGGCCGACACCGCCGGCACCGCGAATCCGCTGGCCAAGGCGGCGATCACGCGCTACGTGACCTGGACGCTGTCGCAGCCGGCACGTTTCATGAACGACTTCATCTGGCTCGGCTTCAACCAGGACCTGCAGAACAAGCAGGTCTTCGACGGCGTGTTCAACTGGGTCGGCGCCGGCGACGGCCTGGGCCTGAACTACCGCTTCGAGCAGTCCGGGCGCACCGAGCGCAACCGGCAGCAAAAGCTCTACCCGGAGGCGCCGTTCCCGTTCTCGTACTCGACGCTGACCGACCCGTTCACCGGCAAGGTCGACGGCCGCGACATGCGCTGCATGGCGAGCGGCACCTGCCCGAAGGTGATGAACGTGATCTCGGCCAACGAGTACTGGGTCAAGGCCGGTTCGCTGGTCCACACCGACCTCGCCGGCAACGACATCCCCGACCCGGCCAACGTGCGCAACTACCTGATCTCGGGCACGCAGCACGCGAGCCCGGCGGCGGCCAACTCGCTCGGCGTCTGCCAGCAGTTCGGCAACTCGGTCGACCAGAACCCGGCGCTGCGCGCGCTGTGGGTCGCGCTCGACCAGTGGCTGGACGGCACGCCGCCGCCGCCGAGCGCGGTGCCGCAGCGCTCGACCGGCACGGCCGTGTTCACGGCGACGACCGCGAACTCAGGCCTGGGCGTCGGCACGGTGCCGCAAGCAACGCTCGGCTGGCCGGCGATCCCCAACGTGCTCTACACCGGGCTCGTGACGGTGCGCAACCTGTTCAACTTCGGCCCGCAGTTCGACAGCGGCATCATGACGATCAACCCGCCGACCGCGACCGGCAACGTCTACCCGTCGTTCGTCTCGAAGGTCGATTCCGACGGCAACGAGATCGCCGGCATCCGGCTGCCGCCGGTGTCGGTGCCGGTCGCGACGACCGCTGGGTGGAATTTGCGCAGCACCGCGTTCGGCGGCCCCGACGGCTGCGAATCGACCGGCACGCTGGTGCCGTTCGCCCCCGATGCGGCCGCCCGCACGACGCTCGGCGACCCGCGCCCGTCGCTGGCCGAGCGCTACGGCACGCACGCCGCCTACGTCGCGGCGGTCACGTCGGCGGCCAACACGCTCGCCGCGCAGCGCCTGCTGCTGCCGGCCGACGTGCAGGCCTACATCACGACCGCGAGCCAGCCGGTGAGCGTGGTCGGCAACCCGGTCTACGGCAGCTACAGCTGGTAGCCCGCCACTGACTTCAACACCCGCCCCCAGCGGTCCTCGCGGCCCCTGGGGGTTTCCCTGATGTTTTTATGAAACCGGTTTCATAGAATGCCGGCGTGAAATACCAATTCCAGTTCGAGGCCGTGTTTGCGGCCTGGCCGCTGTTGCTGAAGGGCACGTGGATCACGATCCAGCTCTCGCTGACCGCGACCGTGCTCGGCCTCGTGATCGCGATCGTCTGTGCCTGGGGCAAGACCTCGGGGCCGCTCGCGCTGCGTTTCATCATCAACGCCTACATCGAGCTGATCCGCAACACGCCGTTCCTGGTCCAGTTGTTCTTCTTCTTTTTCGCGCTGCCGGCGATTGGTCTGCGCTGGTCGCCGCAGACGGCCGCGCTCGTCGCGATGGTCGTGAACCTCGGCGCCTACGCGACCGAGATCATCCGCGCCGGCATCGAATCCATTCCAAGGGGCCAGATCGAGGCCGGCCGCGCGCTGAACCTGAAGGCCTGGGAGATCTTTCGCTTCGTCATCATCAAGCCGGCGCTGAAGGCGATCTACCCGGCGCTGACGAGCCAGTTCATCCTGCTGATGCTGAGCTCGGCGGTCGTCTCGGCGATCTCGGCGGACGACCTGACCTCGGTCGCCGCGAACCTGCAGTCGCAGACCTTCCGCAGCTTCGAGATCTACATCGTCGTCGCCGCGATCTACCTGCTGCTCGCGCTCGCGTTCTCGGCGCTGTTCAAGCTGGTCTATGCGCGCACGCTGAACTACCCCGACCGGCGCTGAGGCACGACCCCCATGCGCACCTTCGGTACCCCCGAATTCCTGTTCATCCTCGACGCGGCGCGCTGGACGCTCGCGCTGTCGCTGATCGCCTTCATCGGCGGCGAGGTCCTCGGGCTCGTCATCGCGCTGATGCGAACCGCCGATTCGCCGGCGGCGCGGCGCGCGTCCGGCGTGTTCGTGCAGATCTTCCAGGGCACGCCGCTGCTGCTGCAGCTGTTCCTGATCTTCTTCGGCGCGCCGGTGATCGGCCTGGACATCAACCCCTGGATCGCCGCGGGCGTCGCGCTGATCCTGAACAGCGCGGCCTTTCTCGGCGAGATCTGGCGCGGCTGCATCGACGCGGTGCCCAGGGGCCAGCACGAGGCCGCCGAGGCGCTGAGCCTGCGCTACGTCGCGCGCATGCGCGACGTGATCCTGCCGCAGGCTTTCAGGATCGCGCTGGCACCGACGGTGGGCTACCTCGTCCAGATCATCAAGGGCACCTCGCTGGCCGCGATCATCGGGTTCACCGAGGTCACGCGGGCCGGCCAGATCATCAACAACGCGACCTTTCAACCGCTCGTCGTGTTCTCGGTCGTCGCCGCGATCTACTTCGTGATCTGCTGGCCGCTGAGCCTGCTGGCGGCCCAGATGGAGCGCCGCCGCGCGCGGGCGCTCGCTCGATGAGCCGCACCGAACCGCGCCGATTTCCTGCTCGTCCAATTCAACCGGAGACTGATTCCATGATTCGTTCCCTGCAACGCCGCACCGCCCTCGCCGCCCTCGGCCTGGCCGCTGCGCTGACCGTGTTCGCCCCGTTCGCGTCGGCCCAGACCGTCGCCGAGATCAAGAAGAAGGGAGAGATCACGATCGGCATGTTGGTCGACTTCCCGCCCTACGGCACGACCAATGCGCAGAATCAACCCGACGGCTACGACGCCGACGTCGCCAAGCTGCTCGCGAAGGACTGGGGCGTCAAGCTCAACCTGCTGCCGGTCACCGGCCCGAACCGCATCCCGTTCCTGTTGACCAACAAGGTCGACCTGCTGGTCGCCTCGCTCGCGATCACGCCGGAGCGCGCCAAGCAAGTCCAGTTCTCGACGCCGTACGCGGCCGCGACGATCGTGCTCTACGGCAAGACCGGCACGCCGATCAAGAGCGCGGCCGACCTGAAGGGCCTGCGCGTCGGCGTCGCCCGCGCGTCGACGCAGGACGTCGCGGTGACCAAGGCCGCGCCCGAAGGCACCGAGATCCGCCGCTTCGACGACGACGCGAGCGGGATGCAGGCGCTGATCTCGGGCCAGGTCGATGCGATCGGCTGCTCGGTCACCGTCGCCGCGCAGATCGCCAAGCGCGTCCCGGCGAATACCTTCGAAAACAAGTTCACGCTGGTCCAGCAGGCGATGGGCATCGTGATGCGCCCCGGGCAGGACGAGCTGACCAAGGCGGTCAACGAGTTCGTCGCGAAGAACACCGCGAACGGCGAGCTGAACAAGCTCTACCGCAAGTGGCTCGAGACCGACCTGCCGAAGCTGCAGTAAGCGGGCGGCACGGCACACGACATGGCAGACGACGCGATCATCCGCATCGAGGCGGTCAACAAGTGGTTCGGCGCCTTCCAGGTGCTGACCGACATCGACCTCACGGTCCGTGCGGGCGAGCGCATCGTGATCTGCGGCCCGTCGGGCTCCGGCAAGTCGACCTTGATCCGCTGCATCAACCGGCTCGAGACGGTGCAAAAAGGCCGCATCACGGTCGATGGCATCGAGCTCACGAGCGATGGCAAGAGCGGCGGCAAGAACGTCGACGCGGTGCGCGCCGAGGTCGGCATGGTGTTCCAGCAGTTCAACCTGTTCCCGCACCTGACGATCCTGCAGAACTGCACGTTGGCACCGATGCGCTCGCGCGGCCTGAACAAGGCGCAGGCCGAAGAGGTCGCGATGAAGTACCTGACGCGCGTGCGCATCCCGGAGCAGGCGAACAAATACCCGAGCCAGCTCTCCGGCGGCCAGCAGCAGCGCGTCGCGATCGCGCGGGCGCTGTGCATGGCGCCGAAGATCATGCTGTTCGACGAGCCGACCTCGGCGCTCGACCCGGAGATGGTCAAGGAGGTGCTGGACACGATGATCGGCCTCGCCGAAGACGGCATGACGATGCTGTGCGTGACCCACGAGATGGGCTTTGCGCGCAGCGTCGCCGACCGCGTGATCTTCATGGCCGAGGGCAGGATCCTCGAGCAGGGGCCGCCGGCCGAGTTCTTCGGCCAGCCGAAGCACGAGAAATTGAAGCAGTTCCTCGGCCAGATTCTCAGCTCGAACCAGGCGCACTGAACGTCATGACCGGTTCTGACAACACGGCGTTCGACGTCGCGCTGTTCGGCGAGGCGATGCTGATGCTGGTCGCCGACCGGCCCGGCCCGATCGAGAATGCCGAGTCGTTCTACAAGCGCACCGCAGGCGCCGAAACGAATGTCGCGATCGGACTGGCGCGGCTGGGTCTGAAAATCGGCTGGGCCAGCCGGCTCGGCACCGATTCGATGGGGCGCGCGCTGATCGAGGCGATGCAGCGCGAGGGCATCGACTGCTCGCACGTGATCTGCGACGCCTCGCAGCGCACCGGCTTCCTGTTCAAGGGCCGCGTCGCCGACGGCAGCGACCCGCCGATCGAATACCACCGCAAGGGCTCGGCCGCGAGCCGGATGGGGCCGGACGACATCGACGAGGCCTGGCTGCGCTCGGCGCGCCACCTGCACGCGACCGGTGTGTTCGCGGCGATCTCGGCCACCAGCCTGCAGGCCGCCTTGAAAACGATGGACGTGATGGGCGCCGCCGGCCGCACGATCTCGTTCGACACCAACCTGCGGCCGACGCTGTGGGCCTCGACCGAGGTGATGCGGCAGGGCATCAACGAGCTCGCGGCGCGCGCCGACTGGGTCCTCCCCGGTGTCGAGGAAGGTTTGCTGCTGACCGGCGAGGCGACGCCCGAGGGCATCGCGCGCTTCTACCGCGCGCGCGGCGCGAAGCTCGTCGTCGTGAAGCTCGGCGCGCAGGGCGCGTACTACGACAGCGCGACCGCCGGCACCGGCCTCGTCGACGGCTTCCCGGTGAAAGAAGTGATCGACACCGTCGGCGCGGGCGACGGCTTCGCGGCCGGCGTGATCAGCGCGCTGCTCGAGGGCCGCAGCGTGCCCGACGCGGTGCGCCGCGGCGCCTGGATCGGCGCCCGGGCGGTGCAGGTGCTGGGCGACACCGAAGGCCTGCCGACGCGCGCGCAGCTGCTCGAGGCCGCACTGTGATCGCCGGGGCCGCGGCGCGGTACGCGTGAAGATCCCGCCGGCCGCGCGCGGGAACGCAACGATCGCCCCGCGGGCGAAAGCAGCCATTGCCCCGCGGGCGAAGGCGACGATAGCCGACGTCGCGCAGGCCGCCGGCGTCTCGAAGGCGACGGTCTCGCGCTTCCTGAACCACCGCGAGCGGCTGCTCAGCCCCGACATCGCCGCGCGCGTCGAGAGGGCCATTGCCGCGCTCGCGTACACGCCGAACCCGATGGCGCAGGCGCTGAGCCGCGGCCGCTCGCGCCTGATCGGGCTGATCGTCGCCGACATCACGAACCCGTACTCGGTCGCGGTGCTGCGCGGCGCCGAGAAGGCCTGTCAGGAGGCCGGCTACCTCGTGATGCTGTTCAACCTCGGCAACGACGCACACCGCGAGCGCGAGGCGATCGACGCGCTCGCCGGCTACCAGGTCGACGGTTTCATCCTCAACACGCTGGGGCGCGGCGCGGGGCTGGCGGACGCCGACGCGCTGCACGGCAAGCCGGCGGTGCTGGTCGACCGCCGCCACGCCGGCATGCACACCGATTTCGTCGCGCTGGACAACCGCGCGGCGATGCGCGCGGCCTGCGCGCACCTGGTCGAGAGCGGCCACCGCGAGCTGCTGTACATCACCGAGCCGCAAAAGGGCGTCAGCTCGCGGCGCGAGCGCAGCAGCGCCTTCGCGGCCTGCGTCGCGGCGCAGCAGCCGCCGGCCGGCGGAGAAGTGTTCGAGAGCGTGGACGACGACGGTGCCGCGCTCGACGCGGCCTTGCGCGCACTGCGCCAGCGGGCGGCGCACGCCGCCCGCCGCTCGGACGCTGCGACCGATGGCGTCGGTGCCGCGGTGATCGCCGGCAACGCGGTCGTGACCTTGCGCGTCGCGCAAGCGATGGCGCGTTTGAAGTGGCGCTTCGGCGCGGACCTGGGCTTCGTCGGCTTCGACGATCCCGAATGGGCCTCGCTGATCGGCCCCGGGCTCAGCACGATCTCGCAGCCGACCGATGCGATCGGCCGCACCGCCGCGCAGTGCCTGATCGAACGCCTGCAAGGGCTGGACGCGGCGCCGCGGCAGTTGCTGTTGCCGGGCGAGCTGCGGGTGCGCGGGTCGTCGCTGCGCGCGGCGGTTTAGCGCCCCGGCGTCGACGCGGTCTCCAGCGCGATCGCCGCGTCGCGGCGCCAGAACGCGATCTGGTGCGCGACCTGGTGTTCGACCATCGCCCGGCCTCCCAGCACGCGCAGCCCGCGCGCCTGTGCGGCGGCCATCAGCTCGGTGTCGCGTGCGGCGACGATGTCGAACAGCGCGGCGCCCGGCGGCAGCAGCGCCGCGTCGAACGCAGAGGGTTCGCCGTCGTGCAGGCCCAGCGGCGTCGCGTTGACCGCCAGGCCGGCGCCGCGCAGCGCGGCATCGCGCCGCGTGCCGGCGTGCAGGCCTGGGAAGCCGGCCTGCAGCGCGCGCTGCAAGGCGTCGGCGCGCGCGGGGTCGCTGTCGAACACGTCGATCTCGCGCACGCCGGCCGCGGCGAGCGAAAACGCGATCGCGGTGCCGGCGCCACCGGCACCGGCGATCACGACCGGCTTCGCTACGTCGAGCAGGCCGTGGGCGCGCGCGGCGCCGAGAAAGCCGATGCCATCGGAATTCGCACCGGCCCAACTGCCGTCGGCCTCGAGGCGGATCGTGTTGGCCATCCCGGTGCTGCGCGCTTCGGCCGTCAGCCTCGTGCACAGGCGATGCGCCGCGGCCTTGTGCGGGATCGTCAGGTTCACGCCCTGCAGGTTGCCGACGCGGGCGAGTGCGGCGAGCGTGGCCGCCAGGTCGTCGGGGTGCACGCCCATCGCGACCATGACCCAGTCGAGCCCTGCGGCGGCGAAAGCGGGGTTGTAGGTGCGCGGCGCGCGCACGTGATCGACCGGGTGGGCGAGGATCGGAACGAGGCGGGTCTTGCCGCTGAGCGTCGGGGGCAACATCGGTTCAGCCTATCATCTCGCCGGCGTCATTCCACCGCGAGCTCAGCATGGCCAACAGTTCCCACCCGATGACCGCGACCTGCCGCTGTGGGCAGGCCGGGTTCGCGATCAGCGGGGCGCCCATCATGCATGTCGCCTGCTACTGCACCAGCTGCCGGACCGCCGGCCAGGCGTTCGAACGGACACTCGGCGCGCCGCCCGTCGTTGCCGGCGATGGCGGGACCGACTACGTCCTCTGTCGCAAGGACCGTGTCTCCCTAACCTCCGGTGCGGGTCGGTTGAGCGAACACCGATTGACGCCGGAGTCGCCCACCCGGCGGATGATCGCGACATGCTGCAACACGCCGATGTTGCTGGAATTCACGAAGGGACACTGGGTGACCTTCTATCGGAGCCGCCTGCCCGAGCACATCCCCGCGCTGGAAATGCGCGTGATGACGGCGGACAAACCCGCCGACGTGACGCTTCCCGACGACGTGCCGAACCACGCGGCCCGCCCCGGCACGTTCATGTGGAAGCTTCTGTCGTCATGGGCCGCGATGGGCTTTCGCAGGCCACGGGTCAGCTGGTGACGGCCGCGCCGGAAGACCGCGACATTCGGGCATAGCGAACGCCTGGCCGCGCGCTCAGCCTTTCGGATCGGGCACGAACGAGGCCGGGAACGGATCCGGCGCGATCGAGGGCACGTGCCGCGGCGGCCGGATCACGCCACTGGCGACCAGGTTCGCGCGGCTGTCGTAGCGCAGCCGCACGATCTCCGTCGGCGTCTCGCTCGCGCGCTCGAACGCGACCTGCGTCGTCGGCGCGTATTCGCGTTCGCCGTGGCCGGTGCCGAGGCGCTCGTCCCGCATCGGCGCGGTTTTCCCGAGTGCGGCGGACGGACTCGCCGGCAACGCGGCCGGCGCTTGCGCGGCGGCGCTCGACTCCGGCTCGGCCGCGCCGCGCGCGGCCTGCGCCGAGCGTTCGGCCTCGAGCCGGCGGCGCGCGTTCAACGCCGCCTCGTCGACCCGCTCGCGAAACACCGCGGCGCCGATCACGCCGACGTTGTCGGGCCGGTCGGTGCGCGCCGCGTACGAATCGGGCAGCGCGGTGAAGTAGAACGCGGCCGCCTCGGTCAGGCTCTTGCGCCAGCCGGTGATCTCGGTGGTCTGGTACGGGCCGAGCACGTAGCCGGTCTGATCCGCTGCCGCGGTCTCGCCGCTGACCGCGTTGACGCCATCGACCGAAAGCACGACCAGCACGCGCGCGCCCGAACGGTTCGTCAGGCGCACCGCGTAGCGGCTGCCCGGTCGCCCAGCGACCCAGGTCGCGCCGCGGGCGGCGTAGGTCGGCAAGGTGTCGCGCTGCGCGCGGTCGACGAGCTGAACCTCGACGAGCGCGCCGAGCGCGAACGCGGGCACAGCGGTGAAAAGCGCGGCCGCGGTGGCCAGCGTGGTGACGAAGAGGCGGCGAGTAGGCATGCGAGGCTCCTGGTGAAGAGTGGGGACATGGCTTACACGGCGCTCGCGCCGGAGCGGGGTGAATCGGGCGATCGACAGGCGCCCGCCACGGCTGCCGCCTGCGTGACAGCAGGCGCCGCCGCGCGATGCGACACTCGCCGTCATGCATTTCTTCGACACCGCGATCGCCCTGACCCCCGCGGGCGACGACCGATTCCGCGGCGCCACCAGCCCCGCGTACGCCAACATGGTCGGCCCGTTCGGCGGCACGACCGGCGCCGTGCTGCTGAACGCGGCGCTGCAGCACCCGGCGCGGCTCGGCGAGCCGATCGCGCTGACGGTCAATTTCGCCAGCGCGATCGCCGACGGCGCGTTCGAGATCGAGGCGCGCGCGGTGCGCACGAACCGCTCGACCCAGCACTGGACGATGCTGCTGACGCAGGGCGACGAGGTCGCGGCGACCGCGACCGCGGTGTTCGCGCAGCGCCGCGAGACCTGGTCCGCGCCCGAAGCGGTGATGCCGGCCGACCTGCCACGGCCGGAGACGCTGGCGCGCCTGGACCGGGCGCTGCTGCCTTGGATCGAGCGCTACGACATGCGCTTCATCCGCGGCGGCATGCCGGCCGAATTCGACGCTCAGGAACAACCCGATTCGAGCAGCGTGATGTGGGTGCGCGACGAGCCGCCCCGCCCGCTCGACTTCGCATCGCTCGCGGCGATCTGCGACAGCTTCTTTCCGCGCATCTTCGTGCGCCGCCGCCAGAGCGTGCCGATCGGCACCGTGTCACTGACGACCTACTTCCACGCCGACGCCGCGATGCTCGCCGCGCAGGCCGAGCGGCCGGTGCTCGGCAGCGCACGCGCGCTGAATTTTCGCAACGGCTATTTCGACCAGAGCGCCGAGGTCTGGAGCGATGCCGGCGCGCTGCTCGCGAGCACGCACCAGATCGTCTACTTCCGCGCGTGAATGGGGCACCCGGTGCGGAGTACCGCACCACCCGCCGGGCGGGTGCGTGGCCGCTTGGGAGCGGCCCGGCGCTGGCCACGCGGCAGATGGAGCACGAGCGCTACATCGTCTCGGAGAACAGCTCGCGCCCGATCAACATGCGGCGGATCTCGCTGGTGCCGGCGCCGATCTCGTAGAGCTTCGCGTCGCGCCACAGCCGCCCGAGCGGGTACTCGTTGATGTAGCCGTTGCCGCCGAAGATCTGCACGCCCTCGCCGGCCATCCAGGTCGCTTTTTCAGCCGTCCACAGGATCACGCTCGCGCAGTCCTTGCGGACCTGGCGCACGTGCTCGCTGCCGAGCATGTCCAGGTTCTTTGCGACCGTGTACGCGAACGCGCGGCCGGCCTGCAGCACCGTGTACATGTCGGCGACCTTGCCCTGGATCAGCTGGAACTCGCCGATGCTCTGGCCGAACTGCTTGCGGTCGTGGATGTAGGGCACGACGTTGTCCATCACCGATTGCATGATGCCCAGCGGACCGCCGGTCAACACCGCGCGCTCGTAGTCCAGGCCGCTCATCAGCACCTTCGCGCCGCCGTTGAGCAGGCCCAGCACGCTTTCGGCCGGGACCTCGACGTCGTTGAACACGAGCTCGCCGGTGTGGCTGCCGCGCATCCCGAGCTTGTCCAGCTTCTGGGCGATGCTGAAGCCCTTCATGCCCTTCTCGATCAGGAAGGCCGTCACGCCGCGCGCGCCCAGCTCGGGCTCGGTCTTCGCGTAGACCACGAGCGTGTCGGCGTCCGGGCCGTTCGTGATCCACATCTTGTTGCCGTTGAGCAGGTAGTGGTCGCCCTTGTCCTGCGCCTTCAGCTTCATGCTGATGACGTCGGAGCCGGCACCCGGCTCGCTCATCGCGAGGGCGCCGACGTGCTCGCCGCTGATCAGCTTCGGCAGGTACTTCGCGCGCTGCGCGTCGCTGCCGTTGCGCTTGATCTGGTTCACGCACAGGTTCGAGTGCGCGCCGTAGGAGAGGCCGACCGACGCGCTCGCGCGGCTGATCTCCTCCATCGCGATCATGTGCGCGAGGTAGCCCATGCCCGAGCCGCCGTATTCCTCGCCGACCGTGATGCCGAGCACGCCGAGCGCGCCCATCTTGCGCCACAGGTCCATCGGGAACTGATCGGACCGGTCGATCTCGGCCGCGCGCGGCGCGATCTCGGCCTGCGCGAAATCGCGCACCGCGTCGCGCAGCGCATCGACGTCGTCGCCGAGCTGGAAGTTCAGGCCGGGCAAGGTGTTCATCGCGGGTCTCCTGGCTTTTGTCGGTTCGGAAGCGACATTGACGTATACGTCACATCCACGACGCCGATGATACGCGGACCGGGTTTTCAGGCCAGCAGCGACGCGAGCAGCTTCGCCACATGCACGGCCTCGCGCCTCGCGCCATCGGCGATCTGGTGCCGGCAGCTGGCGCCGTCGGCGACGACGATCGCGTCGGGCTGCGCGCGCACCGCCGGCAGCAGGCTCATCTCGGCCATCTGCATCGAGACCTCGTAGTGCGAGGCCTCGTAGCCGAAGCTGCCGGCCATGCCGCAGCACGAACCTTCGATCAGCGCCGGCTTCGCGCCCGGGATCATCCGCAGCACCTCGAGGATCGGGGCGACCGCGCCGAAGGCTTTCTGGTGGCAATGGCCATGCACCAGGATCGGCTTGCCGGCCGGCTTCAGCGCGATCGAGAAACGGCCGGCCCGTGCTTCGCGGGCGATGAACTCCTCGAGCAGCAGCGCGTGCTTCGAGACGGTCACCGCCTTCTCGCCGAGGTCCATCACCAGCGTTTCGTCGCGCAAGGTCAGCAGGCACGACGGCTCCAGCCCGACGATCGCGATGCCCGCCTGCGCGAGCGGCAGCACCGCATCGATCAATGCGCCCGCGCGTGCCTTCGCGGCCTCGACCATGCCGCTGGCCAGGTAGGTGCGGCCGCAGCAGTGATGGCCGTCGTCCTTCGCGACGGTGTGCACCGCGTAGCCGGCCGCCTGCAGCACCCGCAGCGCGGCCCAGGCGTTTTCGCTTTCGAAGGTGCCATTGAAAGTGTCGACGAAGAGCACCGCGGCACGGCCGGTCTTCTCCATCGCGGCCAGGGCTTGTTCGCGGGTCGCGAGCGCGCCCGCACCATCGACGCCGGCGGCGCGCCAGAAGGTGTCGGCACGCCATCGCGGCAGGCTGCGCCGCGCGGACAAACCGAGCAGTTTTTCGCTCAGCCAGGCGCCACCCGGCAGCACATCGCGCAGGTTCATCAGCCACGCCACGCGGCTCGCCTTGTCCGCGTACTCGGGCAGGCGGGCGACGAGTTTGTCCTTCAATGTGTGGCCGTGCTTCGCCTTGTAATGCGCGAGGAACTCGATCTTCATCTTCGCCATGTCGACGCCGGTCGGACA
>DASYCA010000143.1:0-55537 GCA_036500445.1 Burkholderiaceae bacterium
ATGTACCTGGGCATCGATCTCGGCACCTCGGCGCTGAAGGCGCTGCTGCTGGCCGACGACGGCCGCATCGTCGCGCAGCAGAGCGCACCGCTCGAGGTCTCGCGCCCGCACCCGCTGTGGAGCGAGCAGGCACCCGCCGACTGGCTCGCCGCCACCGACCAGGCGATGCGCGAGCTGCGCACGCGCGCCGGCACCGCCTGGAACGAGGTGCGCGCGCTCGCGATCGCCGGCCAGATGCACGGCGCCACGCTGCTCGACGCGGCCGGCGAGGTGCTGCGCCCGGCGATCCTGTGGAACGACGGCCGCAGCCAGGCGCAATGCGCCGCGCTCGAGGCGCGCGAGCCCGCGACGCGCCGCATCACCGCGAACCGCGCGATGGCCGGCTTCACCGCGCCGAAGCTGATGTGGGTCGCCGAGCACGAACCGGCCGTCTTCGCGAAGACCGCGAAGGTGCTGCTGCCGAAGGACTGGCTCGTTCTTCAACTCGGCGGCGTGATGAGCAGCGACAGCTCGGACGCCTCGGGCACGCTCTGGCTCGACGTCGGCCGCCGGGCCTGGAGCCCCGAGATGCTGGCCGCCAGCGGCATGCGGCTGGACCAGATGCCCAAGCTGTACGAAGGCCCGGACGTCGTCGGCCACCTGCTGCCGCGCTGGACCACGGCCTGGGGCCTGCCAAATAAAATCGCGATCGCGGCCGGGGCCGGCGACAACGCCGGCGGCGCGGTCGGCGTCGGCATCAAGACGCCGGGCACCGGTTTCATTTCGCTCGGCACCTCGGGCGTGATCTTCGTCGCGACCGACGGCCCGCACGCGAACGCGGAACGCGGCGTCCACACCTTCTGCCACGCGCTGCCCGGCGTCTGGCACCAGATGGCGGTGATGCTCTCGGCCAGCAGCGCGCTGAGCTGGTGGTGCGGCATCACCGGCCACACGCCGGACGAGCTGCTCCAGTCCCTGAAGCCGGGCGAGGTGCGGCCCGGCGCGCCGCTCTTCCTGCCGTATCTGTCCGGCGAGCGCACGCCGCATGCCGACCCGGGCGCGCAGGCGAGCTTCATCGGCATGACGCACGCGACGACGCGCGACGACCTCAGCTACGCGGTGCTCGAAGGCGTCGCGTTCATCTTCGCCGACGGCCTGGACGCGCTGCGCGAGGCAGGCAGCGCGCCCACGCGCCTGCTCGCGATCGGCGGCGGCGCGCGATCGGACACCTGGCTGCAGCTGATGGCCGACACGCTCGCGCTGACGGTCGACCGCCCGAGCGGCGCCGAGGTCGGCCCCGCGCTCGGCGCGGCCCGCCTGGCGCTGCGCAGCCAGGGCGTGCACGGGGTCGCGAAGGCGCCGCCGATCGCGCGCAGCTTCAGCCCGCAGGCCGCGGCCACCGCCGCCCTGCACCAACGCCTTCAACGCTTTCGCAGCGCCTATCAGCCGCTGCGCCAACTCTCTCCCCAGCCGAGGCCTTGAACATCATGAGCAGCGTCTATTCCGACATCGACCCGATCCGCTACGAGGGCCCCGACAGCCGCAACCCGCTCGCGTTCCGCTGGTACGACGCGAAGCGCGTCGTGCTCGGCAAGACGCTCGCCGAGCACCTGCGCCCGGCCGTCTGCTACTGGCACAGCTTCTGCTGGCGCGGCGAGGACCCGTTCTCGCTCGGCGTCCAGCTGTTCGACCGCCCGTGGTTCCAGGGCGATCCGGTCGCCGCCGCGCAGCTGAAACTCGACGCCGCGTTCGACTTCTTCACCCGCCTGGGCCTGCCGTACTGGACCTTCCACGACCGCGACGTCGCGCCCGAAGGAGCCAGCCTGCGCGAGACCAACGCGATCCTCGACAGCGTGCTCGAGCGCGCCGCCCGCAAGATGCAGGACGGCGGCGTGAAGCTGCTGTGGGGCACCGCGAACCTGTTCTCGCACCCGCGCTACATGAGCGGCGCCGCGACAAACCCCGATCCCGAGGTCTACGCGATGGCGGCCGCGCAAGTCCAGCACGCGCTCGAATGGACGCAGCGCCTGGGCGGCGAGAACTACGTGCTGTGGGGCGGCCGCGAAGGCTACGAGACGCTGCTGAACACCGACATGAAGCACGAGCTCGACGCCTACGGCCGCTTCCTGGCCAGCGTCGTCGAGCACAAGCACAAGATCGGTTTCAAGGGCACGATCCTGATCGAGCCGAAGCCGAAAGAGCCGACCAAGCACCAGTACGACTACGACACCGCCACGGTATTCGGCTTCCTGAAGCGCTACGGGCTCGAGCACGAGGTCAAAGTGAACATCGAGGTCAACCACGCGACGCTGTCGGGCCACAGCTTCGAGCACGAGGTGACGACCGCGGCCGCGCTCGGCATCTTCGGCTCGCTCGACGCGAACCGCGGCGACGAGCAACTGGGCTGGGACACCGACCAGTTCCCGAACAACCACGTGGCCCTCGTGCCGGCGCTGCTCGAAGTGCTGCGCGCCGGCGGCTTCACGACCGGCGGCATGAACTTCGACGCCAAGCTGCGCCGCCAGAGCCTGGCGCCGCAAGACCTGTACGAGGGCCACATCGGGGGCATCGACACGCTCGCGCGCGCTTTCATCAGCGCCGCCGAGCTGTACCAGGCCGCCGACCTCGAGCGCGCCCGCAGCGAGCGCTATGCCGGCTGGAGCGGCGAATTGGGCCGCACCATCCTGGGCGGCGCGAGCCTGGCCGAGGTCGCGCGGCTGGCGCACCAGCGCGGGCTCGACCCGAAGCCGCGTTCGGGCCATCAGGAGCGGCTCGAGAACGTCGTGAACCGGTTTGTCTGAAAGACGAAGAGCAGCACCCGCGCCACGAAGCGATGCAGCTGCTCTAATCCCCCATCTCGCGCGAAGCGGCGTCTTCACCCGGCGCCGACCTTGCGCAGATACCGGCCACTGGTCCAGTGGCACACCCAGAGGAGACCAACACATGACCCTAACCATCGCACGCCGACTCGCCACGCTGGCGGCCGTGTCGACGCTTGCCTTGTCCGGGCTCGCCTCGGCGCAAGGCACTGGCGGTCCGTCCAAGGACGAAACCACCAAGCCCGGCGCCAACATGGCCCCGGAGCAGGCCGCGATCGACGCCTGCAAGGACCACAAGGACGGCGATCGTGTCCGCTTCACCACGGCCAAGGGCAAGAAGCGCCGCTACGGCTGCTCGACCGTCGACGGCGTGATGGCCGCGCGCCCGGGCGTCGCCACCGCCGCGCACACGGTCAAGAAGAAGGCCGCCGCGCAGTAAGCGGCCGCCCACGCCGGCAGGCGGTCGATGATCGGCGCCCCGGGCTTCGGCCTCGGGGCATTCACTCGGCGGCCGGGGCGCCCGCGGCCTTAACATCGCAGTCAACCGACTCGACTGCGCTATGAAACTGCTGCTCGCCGAAGACGACACGATCCTGGCCGACGCGCTCACCGTGAGCCTGAACGCGAGCGGCTTCGACGTGGAAGTCGCCAGCAACGGCGCCGTCGCCGAATACCTGCTGCTGCGCCACGATTTCGACATCGGCGTGCTCGACCTCGGGCTGCCGCTGATCGACGGCCTGACGGTGCTGAAGAAGGTCCGCCAGGCCAAGCCCGAGCTGCCGATGATGGTACTGACCGCGCTCGACGGCCTGGAGCAGCGCGTTGCCGGGCTGAACGCCGGCGCCGACGACTACCTGACCAAGCCCTTCGACTTCCCCGAGCTGGAGGCCCGCATTCGCGCGCTGCTGCGCCGCGCCCACAACGCCGCCGGCACCGCCGCGGTGCAGCTGACCGGGCTGCTGCGCTTCGACCGCGACGCGAGGCGCGCCAGCGTCGACAAGACCCCGCTGGAATTCTCGCCGCGCGAGTGGACGCTGCTGGACCTGCTGCTGACGCAACGCGACCGCGTCGTCACGAAGGAGCAGATCGTGCAAGGCTGGTCGCCCGAGCCGAACGACCAGAACCCCGGTTCGATCGAGGTCTACATCCACCGCCTGCGCCGCAAGCTCGAGGGCTCGCGCGTCTCGATCCGCACCGTGCGCGGATTGGGATACCTCCTAGAAACCGAAGGCTGACCATTGGCCGCGCTCGGCTGGCTCTCCCGAGCGCCGCTGGGCGCCCTGCGCCGCGTCCCCGGCCTCACGCCCGGCACGCGCTCGCTGCACCGCCATCTGCTGCTGTGGCTGCTGCTGCCGCAGCTGGTGCTGTGGCTGGCGGCCGCGAGCTTCACGTACCAGTTGGCCGACACCTACGCGAACCGCGCGATCGATGCGAGCCTGAGCACCGCGTCGCGCTCGCTCGCGCGCCAGGTGAAACCCAGCGGCAGCGGGCTGCTGATCGACCTGCCGCGCGCCGCGCAGGACATCATCGAGGCCGACCCGGAGGACCGCGTCTACTACATGGTCAGCACGCCGCCGGGCGAGTTCATCCTCGGCAACAGCCAGATGCCGGCGCCGCCGCCGCTGGACGACCCGCGCCTGGACCAACCCTATCTGTATGACGGCACGATCGTCGAATCGGGCCCCGAGCACCACCGCCGCGTCATCACGGTGCGCGTCGTCGCGCTCTACCTCGCGTACGGCGAGCCGGGCAAGCCGCAGCGCATGCTGGTGCAGGTCGCGCGCAGCCGCGCGAGCCGCGAGGAGCTCGCGCGCCAGATCCTGATCGACACGACCTTGCCGCTGTCCGGGCTGATCGCGCTGATGTCGCTGATCGTCTGGGCCGGCATCCGCGGCGGCCTCGCGCCGCTGGAGCGGCTGCGCAACGTGGTCGAGAACCGCGCGCCCGACGACCTCGCGCCGGTGCGGCTGGAGGCCGCGCCCGAGGAGGTGCGCGGGCTGGCGCGCGCGCTGAACGCGCTGCTCGCCGAGGTGCGCGAGAACGTGACGGCGCAAAAGCGCTTCATCAGCGACGCCGCGCACCAGCTGCGCACGCCGCTGGCCGGCCTCAAAAGCCAGACCGAGCTCGCGCTCGCCAGCACCGCCAGCAGCACCGACCCGGAGCTGCACGCGCGGCTCAAGCGCGTGCACGAGGGCGCGACGCGCAGCGCCCACCTGGTGAGCCAGCTGCTGACGCTCGCGCGCGCCGAGCCCGAGGCGGCGATGGCGCAATCGCGCACCCGCTTCGACCTGCGGCGGCTGGCGCGCGACGTCGCGGCCGAGCAGGTGCCGCGCGCGCTCGCCGCCGGCATCGACCTCGGCAGCGAAGACACCGAACCCGCGGCGCCGCCGCTGCCGGTGCTCGGCAACGCGATGCTGATCCGCGAGGCGCTCGTGAACCTGATCGACAACGCGATCCGCTACGCCGGGCGCGGCGCGAGCGTGACGGTCGGCGCGCAGGCGCAAGGCACCGAGGCGGTGCTGTTCGTCGAGGACAGCGGCGCGGGCCTGGCCGAGGCGGACCGCGAGCGCGTGTTCCAGCGCTTCGCCCGCGCGACGCACGAAGGCAACGGCTGCGGCCTGGGTCTGGCGATCGTGCGCGAGATCGTCGAGCGCAGCCGCGGCAGCGTGACGCTCGAGCCGGTGCAGCCGCACGGCCTGCGCGCGGTTGTACGATTGCCGCTCGCCGCCTGATTGCCAAGGCACCTCGTCACCTGACCGTCACCCGACGCTGCGGAATCATCTCGATGCTCGAATTCGAGCTGAAGTTTCAAGTCCCCGAGAGTTGCCTGGATTCGCTGACCGACGAGCTGAAGGCGCACGGCGCGCGCTCGACGCGGCTGCTCGCACGCTATTTCGACACCGCCGACGGCGCGCTGCGCGCGAATCGCCTGGCGCTGCGGCTGCGCAAGGAGGGCCGCGCCTGGGTGCAGGCCGTGAAGGGCGACGGCGGCAGCGCGGTCCAGCGCCTCGAACACGAGGTCCGGCTGCGCGTGCCGTCCGGCACGCAGCCGATGCTGGACCCGACGCTGCATCGCGGCAGCGCGGTGGGTGAGGCCTTGCGGGCGCTGCTGCTGCAAATCGCAAGCGCCCGCCGGAACGGCACGCCCGAGCCGGAGCTCACCGAGACGGGCGCCGCCGCGCCGCTGCTGATCGAGCGCTGCAGCACCGACGTGATGCGCCGCGCCTGCGTGCTGCAACCGCTCGGCAGCGGCGTCGAGGTGGCGCTGGACCTCGGCACGATCCGCGCGGGCGAGCGCGAAGTGCGAATCTGCGAACTCGAGCTCGAACTGAAATCGGGCGACCCGCGCGGCCTGTTCGCGCTCGCGCAGGCATGGCGCGCGCACGGCGGGCTGTGGCTGGACGTGCGGCCCAAGTCCGAGCGCGGCGCGCTGTTGATCAGCGGCCGGCTCTACGGCGCCGCGGCGAAGGCACGGCCGCCGGTGGTGCACCGGCAGATGACGGGGCCGCAGCTCTTCGCCGGCGCGGTCCGCAGCGCGCTCGACGCGGTGCTCGCGAATTCGAGCGAGCTCGCCGCCGGCAGCAACGACGAGGAACACGTTCACCAACTGCGCGTCGGCCTGCGCCGCTTGCGCGGCCTGCTGCGCGACCTGGCGCCGCTCGGAACCGGCGTCGATGCGGCCTGGGCGCCCGCGCTCGCGGTCACGTTCGCGCAGCTGGGCGCACTGCGCGACAACCAGAGCGTCGCGCGCGCCGTGCGGCCGCTGCTCGAACGCGCCGGCGCGCCGCGGCTCGCGTGGGCCATGCCGACGGCGGAGCTCGATCCGGGCGCGGTCGTGCGCGAGGCGCGCTTCCAGGCGGCGCTGCTCGCGATGCTCGAGCATGCACTGCTGGCGCACGTCCCTGTCGATCGCCGGTCTCTCGATCACACACCTCTGGACGCGGCGCTCGCCGCAACGCCGCTGCCGATCGGCCTCTCACCCGAACAGGCGCTCGCCCACATCGCCGATCGGCTCTCGACGCTGCACCGCCAGGTCGTGCGCGACGGCCGGCGCTTCGAAGCCCTGCCGCTGGAGCGGCAACACGAGGTCCGCAAGCGCCTGAAGCGGCTGCGCTACCTGGCCGAATTCGCCGCGCCGCTCTGGCCCGGCAAGGCCGCGCGGCGCTATTTGAAACCGCTCGCCCGCGCGCAGGACGCGCTCGGCCACCACAACGACATCGCGGTCGCGGCGGACAAGTTCCATGCCGATGCCGACCAGGATCCGCGCTCGCTGTTCGCGGCCGGCTACCTGTTCGCTCACCTCGCGGTGACCGCACGCGAGGCCCAGCAAGCCTTGCTGCCGATCGCGGCGCTGCGCCGCTTCTGGCCGCACTGAGGGCGGTCGCGCGGCTCGCCGCGCTTTGCCGCGCATCGTCGCGGCGAAGGTTCCGCGCGTGCCATCGCCGCGTGTCACGCCCCGGACCCCAACGGGTCATCGCTGCGTCACGCCGTGCTCACGCCGATGTCACCATCGTTCGTCACCATCGCGCCATATCTCAGCCCCGGAGAACACGATGCGCGACCTGCCCATGCCGACCTTCCCGATCGCCGACCTCAGCGCGCCCGTCGCGCCCCGGAGGTCACTTCGACCGAGCGGCATCGAAGCACCCGGAAGCGATGCCGCGGCCGCGGGCCTGGAAGTGGTTTGGGCGCGCGATGAAGAAGACGTTCGCGCGGCGCAACGCCTGCGCTACCGCGTCTTCGCCGACGAGATGGGAGCGAGCCTGAGCGTTCCGGCCGGCTCGCCCGCGCTGCACGACATCGACCTCTTCGACCCGTTCTGCGAGCACCTGCTGGTGCGCGCAGCGGGCAGCGACGGCGAACCCGGCCCGGTGATCGGCACCTACCGCGTGCTGACGCCGGCCAACGCACGCCGCGTCGGCGGCCTCTACAGCGACGGTGAATTCGACCTGACCCGGCTGCGCCCGCTGCGCGCGAAGATGGTCGAGCTCGGCCGCTCCTGCGTGCACCCGGATTGGCGCTCGGGCGGCGTGATCCTCGCGCTGTGGGCGGCGCTGGCCGAGTTCATGCACCGCAACGATCTCGACACGATGATAGGCTGCGCCAGCGTCAGCATGCGCGACGGCGGCCACTTCGCCGCGAGCCTGTGGGAAAAGCTGCGCCACACCCACCTCGCGCCGCTGAACTGGCAAGTGACGCCGCGCCTCGCGCTGCCGGTCGAGGAGTTGCGGAACGACCTGCCGGCCGAGGCGCCGGCCCTGATCAAGGGCTATCTGCGCTGCGGCGCCAAGGTGCTGGGCCCGCCGGCCTGGGACCCGGCCTTCAACACCGCCGACCTGCCGCTGCTGCTGCGCATCGGCGACCTGCCGGCGCGCTACCGCAAGCACTTTTTCTAAACGGGCCTGCTTCTCCGGAGTCGACGCGTGGCCTCAGCGCGACCAGCGCGCGCGGGCCAGCGCGATCACCTCGACGACACCCCACAGCAGCGCGCCGGCCAGCACGGCGGCATGGCGTATCGTCGGCGAACGTTGCGGGAGTGATGAGTTGATCATGATGCGGTCCCGGATGCAGGCGAGGCGGTCCGGACACGGTAGCGCCACCTGATGACAGCTTCGTGTCCCCGCCCGAACTGATTGCCGAGCTCGACGCGCTGGCGGCGCTCGGCGGCCCGTTGCTCGAACGGCGGCTGCTGTGCGAGGTCGCGCTCGGCGAGCAGCGCCTGCCGATCCATGCGTACACGCTCGGCAGCCCGCACCCCGACGCCCCCGCCGTCGGCTTCTTCGGCGGCGTGCATGGGCTGGAGCGCATCGGTGCCGAAGTCGTCATCGCTTACTTGCGCAGCCTCGTGATGCGGCTGCGCTGGGACGAGACGCTGCACCGCCAGCTCGAGACGATGCGGCTGCTGTTCGTGCCGCTCGTGAACCCCGGCGGGCTCGTCAGCGGCACGCGCGCGAACCCGAACGGCATCGACCTGATGCGCAACGCGCCGGTCGACTCGGCCGAGCGCGTGCCGCACCTGATCGGCGGCCAGCGCCTCAGCGCAAAGCTGCCGTGGTACCGCGGCGCGGCCGGCGCGCCGATGGAGCTCGAGAGCGCGGCGCTGTGCCGCGTCGTGCGCGAGGAGCTGTGGCCGCACGCGTTCAGCCTCGCGATCGACTGCCATTCGGGGTTCGGGCTGCACGATCGGGTCTGGTTCCCGTTCGCGCACACCGCGCGACCGATCGAGCGACTGCCCGAGATCCACGCGCTGTGCGAGACGATGGACGAGACGCTGCTGCACCACCGCTACCTGATCGAGCCGCAAAGCCACCAGTACCTGACGCACGGCGACCTGTGGGACCACCTCGTGCTGACCGCGCCGGCCGGCCGCCCGTTCCTGCCGCTGACGCTGGAGATGGGCTCGTGGCTGTGGGTGCGCAAGAACCCGCGCCAACTGTTCTCGCGCCATGGCCTGTTCAACCCGATGACCCCGCACCGCCAACAGCGCGTGCTGCGCCGCCACCTCGTCTGGCTCGATTTCATCACGCGTGCCGCGTTCAGCCATACGCGCTGGCTGCCCAGCGGCGCGCAGCGCGAGGCACAGCGCGGGCTCGCGATGACGCGCTGGTACGGCGGGCGAAGCCGGTGAGCACCTGGGTGCTGCTGCGCGGCCTCGCGCGCGAGAGCGGGCACTGGGCCGGGTTCGAGGACGTGCTGCGCGAACGCCTGGCCGCGCCGCGCATGATCGCGCTCGACCTGCCGGGCAACGGCGCGCTGTACCGCCAATGCAGCCACACCCGCATCGAGGCGATGACGGCGTGGTGTCTCGGCCGGCTGCGCGAGCTCGGCGCCGCGCCGCCCTACTACGTGCTCGCGGTCTCGCTCGGCGGCATGGTCGCGGTCGACTGGGCGTCGCGCGCGCCCGAGTCGCTCGCCGGCGGCGTGCTCGTCAACACCAGCCTGCGCCGCTTCAGCCCTTTTCATCAGCGCCTGCGCCCAGCCAGCTGGCCGCAGT
Source organism: Burkholderiaceae bacterium (assembly GCA_036500445.1). Lineage (GTDB taxonomy): Bacteria > Pseudomonadota > Gammaproteobacteria > Burkholderiales > Burkholderiaceae_C > LMDS01. Next base: position 9,793 of record DASYCA010000143.1, read on the forward strand.
TGTTGTCGATCGCGCTCGGGCCCGGCAGCGCCGCCGACCGGGAGGCTTCGGTCCTGCGCCTGACGAGCCGCCGCCCGCAGGCCGCCGCCGCGGTCCTCGAGCGCTGGGCCACGCTGCGGCGGACGCAGCCGGTCGCGCCCGCGAACGCGCTGCGCCAGTTGCTGGCCGCGGCGCGCTACCGGGCGCCGGCGCAGGCGCCGCGCGTGCCGCTGCTGATCCTGAGCAGCCGGCGCGACGCGCTCGTCGACCCGCGCTGCTCGCAGGCGATCGCCGCGCACTGGCACTGCGAAAGCGCCGTCAACCCGGCAGCAGGTCACGATCTGACGCTGGACGACGGGCCCTGGGTCGCCGAGCAGGTGGCCCGCTGGCTCGAATCGATGTAAACTGTATATACCGTATACATCGATTGGAGTGGATTCATGGTCACTGTCAAGACTTCGGCCAAGGCCGTTCGCAAGGCTGCCACGCCGGCCAAGGCCGCCTCGAAGACATCGCCGAAGACGGCGGCCAAGCCCGCACCGAAACCTGCGGTCAAGAAGCCGGCGGCGCCCGCTGCGGCGGTCAAGCCCGTGGCGGAGCCCAAGCTCAAGCACAAGCTCGTGCGCGACAGCTTCACGATCCCGAAGGCCGAGTACACCGAGCTGCAGGGCCTGAAGCTGCGCGCCGCGAACCTGAAGCGCCCGGTCAAGAAGAGCGAGCTGCTGCGCGCCGGCGTCAGCGCGCTGCGCGCGATGAACGATGCCGCCTTCCTCGCCGCGCTGAGCGCGGTGCCGAGCCTGAAGACCGGTCGACCGAAGGCCAAGGCCGCTGCCGAGTAACGCTGCGGCAGCACGCCGACGCAGCCGCGCATGGACGTCATCGAGCAGATCCGCGCGGCCAACGCCGGCCGCGACCCGCAGCGCCTGGCGCTGAAGTACGCGGCGATGCGCGCCGACCCGTTCGGCTTCCTGCGCGGCAGCTGCGCGCTGTTCTACGCGCGGCTGCCGCGCGGCGGCGTGTTCAAGTCGGCGCCACTCGCCTGGTCCTGCGGCGACCTGCACCTCGAGAATTTCGGCAGCTACAAGGCCGACAACCGCCTCGCCTATTTCGACCTCAACGACTTCGACGAGGCGGCGCTCGCCCCCGCCAGCTGGGACCTGGTGCGCCTGCTGACCAGCGTGCTGATCGGCACCGAGCCTCTCGTGGCCGGCGCGGCCGACGCCACCGCGCTCTGCCGGGTCGTCCTCGACGCGTACGCCACGGCCCTGACGGCCGGCAAGGCGTACTGGGTCGAGCGCGACACCGCCTCCGGCCTCGTCGGCCAGCTGCTCGCGTCGCTGCGCGCGCGCAAGCGGCCCGCCTTCCTCGACACCCGCACGACCTTGCGCGCCGGCAAGCGCCGGCTGCTCGTCGACGGCCGCAAGGCCTTCGACGCCACCGCCGACGAACGCCGGCGCGTCACCCGCTTCCTCGGCGAGTTCGCCGCGACGCAAGCCGACCCGGGCTTCTACAAGACGCTCGACGTCGCACGCCGCATCGCCGGCACCGGCAGCCTGGGTGTCGAGCGCTACGTGATCCTGGTCAAGGGCAAGGGCTCGCCGGACGGCAACTACCTGCTCGACCTGAAGGCGGCCCTGCCCTCGGCGCTGACGGCCCGCCTGAAGACGCCGCAGCCGCGCTGGGCCACGCCGGCGCAGCGCGTCGCGACGCTGCAGCAACGCCTGCAGGCCGCGCCGATGGCCTTCCTGCGCCCGGTCGTGATGGACGGGCGGCCGTTCGTGCTGCGCGCGCTGCAACCGGCCGAGGACCGCGTCAGCCTGGTGCGCGCGAATACGGGCCACCTGACCCAGCTGATGGCCGACCTGGGCCGCATCGTCGCCTGGGCGCAGCTGCGCAGCGCCGGCCGCCAGGGCTCGGCCAACCTGGACGAGCTGATCGACTTCGGCTCGCGCAAGAAGTGGAAGCCCGCGCTGCTCGACGCGGCGCTGGCCGCCGCAGACCAGCTGCGGCGCGACGCCGCGGTCTTCAACGCCGCCTGCGACGACGGGGCGCTGAAGGCCTGAAGCCGCGCCGGGACGGCGCGGCGATGGCGAGATACCGGATATCGATGACAGGCGTGTGACCGCGCCTGTCCACGCGCCGGTCATGCGGCCGTCACAGAGCGGCACCAGCATGCGGGCTTGCCCGGTACGTCTGAAGAAGGAACTCCGCATGAACCCCACCGATGCCGAAACGATCCGGCGCATCCACGCCGATCTGGCCGACAGCTACGACGAGGAGCTCGAACTCGAGCTCGAGGACCGAACCGTCGACGACCTCTCCGGCATGTCCGAGCACGGCGACGACTACAAGGAAGCCCGACGGGCCTACTTCCGCGAACTCTTTCGGCTGCAAGGCGAGCTCGTCAAGCTGCAGGACTGGGTCGTCGCCGCGCGCCACAAGGTCGTGATCATCTTCGAGGGCCGGGACGCTGCCGGCAAGGGCGGCGTGATCAAGCGCATCACGCAGCGCCTGAACCCGCGCGTCGCGCGCGTCGCCGCGCTGCCGGCGCCGAACGACCGCGAGCGCACGCAGTGGTACTTCCAGCGCTACGTCGCGCACCTGCCGGCGGCCGGCGAGATGGTGCTGTTCGACCGCAGCTGGTACAACCGCGCCGGCGTCGAGCGCGTGATGGGCTTTTGCGACGACGCGCAGTACGAGGAGTTCTTCCGCTCGGTGCCCGAGTTCGAGAAGATGCTGGTGCGCTCGGGCATCCAGGTCATCAAGTACTGGTTCTCGATCTCGGACGAAGAACAGCACCTGCGCTTCCTCGGCCGCATCCACGACCCGCTGAAGCAGTGGAAGCTGAGCCCGATGGACCTCGAGTCCCGCCGCCGCTGGGAGGAGTACACCAAGGCGAAGGAGATCATGCTGGAGCGCACCCACATCAAGGAAGCGCCGTGGTGGGTCGTGCAGGCCGTCGACAAGAAGAAGGCCCGCCTGAACTGCATCCACCACCTGCTGGGCCAGATGCCGTATGAAGAGACCGAGCACGCCCCGATCGTGCTGCCCGAGCGCGAGCGCCACGAGGACTACGTCCGCCACCCGGTCCCGCAGGACATCCTGGTGCCCGAGATCTATTGAACGGTTCGCCTGAGCGCGACCCGCCGGCCTCGTTGTCACCGGACTGACACATGACTGTCACGGACGGCAGCGAGGATCGATCCAAACAACCTCTGGAAACAACTTCATGAATTCCACCGCCACCGCGGCGCTGCCCTCCGGCGCCGCGCCTTCTTCTGCCGCCGCGCGGCCGAAATTCGACAGCAAGCCCGGGCCGGTCACCGCGATCGTCTTCATCGGCCTGCTCGCGATCGGCCTGCTGTTCACCGGCTACAGCCTGGTGACCGACGTCAGCGCCGCCGGCGCGTTCGCGACGACCTGGGTGCCCTACATCCTGCTCGGCGTCGCGCTGCTGATCGCGCTCGGCTTCGAGTTCGTCAACGGCTTTCACGACACCGCGAACGCAGTCGCGACCGTGATCTACACCCACTCGCTGCCGCCGAACTTCGCGGTGATGTGGTCGGGCCTGTTCAACTTCCTGGGCGTGCTGACCTCCAGCGGCGCGGTCGCGTTCGGCATCATCTCGCTGCTGCCGGTCGAGCTGATCCTGCAGGTCGGCTCGGGCGCGGGCTTCGCGATGGTGTTCGCGCTGCTGATCGCCGCGATCATCTGGAACCTGGGCACCTGGGCGCTGGGCCTGCCGGCCTCGTCCTCGCACACGCTGATCGGCTCGATCATCGGCGTCGGCATCGCCAACGCGCTGATGCACGGCCGCGACGGCACCGCCGGCGTGGACTGGTCGCAGGTCAAGGCGGTCGGCACGACGCTGCTGGTCTCCCCGGTCGTCGGCTTCGTGGCCTCGGCCCTGGTGCTGCTGGCCCTGCGGGCGCTGGTCAAGAACCGCGAGCTGTACGAAGCGCCCAAGGGCAACGAGCCGCCGCCGTGGTGGATCCGCGGCCTGCTGGTGCTGACCTGCACCGGCGTGTCGTTCGCGCACGGCTCGAACGACGGCCAAAAGGGCATGGGCCTGATCATGCTGATCCTGGTCGGCACGGTGCCGATGGCCTACGCGTTGAACCGTTCGATGCCGGTGGAGCAGATGACGCAGTTCGCCGCGGTCGCCCGGGTCACGCAGGCCGAGCTCGCGAAGAACAGCACGGTCGCCACACCGGCGGACCCGCGCAAGACGCTGAGCGACTTCGTGCGCACCAAGCAGCTCAGCGCCGAACTGGTGCCCGCGCTCGCCGCGATCACCGGCAGCATCGGCACGCAAGTCGGCGAGCACGGCACGCTGGCGAAGGTGCCGGCGGCCGCGGTCGCGAACGTCCGAAACGACATGTACCTGACCTCGGAAGCGATCCGCGTGCTCGACAAGACCGACGGCGTGAGCCTGGATGCCGACACCAAGAAGAACCTGAAGGCGTTCAAGGGCCTGATCGACGACGCGACCAAGTTCATCCCGCTGTGGGTCAAGGTCGCCGTCGCGGTGGCGCTGGGCCTGGGCACGATGGTGGGCTGGAAGCGCATCGTCGTGACGGTGGGCGAGAAGATCGGCAAGACGCACCTGACCTATGCGCAAGGCGCCGCGGCCGAGGTCGTCGCGATGCTGACGATCGGCGCGGCCGACATGTACGGGCTGCCGGTCTCGACCACGCACGTGCTGTCCTCCGGCGTCGCCGGCACGATGGCGGCCAGCGGCTCGGGCCTGCAGTGGTCGACGGTGCGCAGTTTGGCGATGGCCTGGGTGCTGACCTTGCCGGCCGCGATGCTGCTGTCGGGCAGCCTGTACTGGCTGTTCTCGAACGTGTTCTGATCGGTTGAGTGAGGTCCGCGACCGGCGCGTCGCGGACTTTGGTTTGTACTTCGACGGTCGAGCGGCGCCGCGGCAGGCGATACAAGCGTGGAGGGCGTTCACGCAAGAGCTTCAACGACGTCGAAAGCGCGGGAGAGGCCGGAGACCGCCATCTTGAAGCGGGTCGATCGAGCGTCAGCAATAGACTGATCTTCGACAAATTCAGCGTGGGCGGCCGGTGAACTTGCTGGCGGCTTAATGAACCCGCAGCACCTCAAACTGCTGTCGGATTGGAGCGACCTGTATCGACACCTCATCACCCTCGCATTTACCCAGCATGGCCCTGCCCAACGGGGCTTCGCTGCTGATGACCTGAACGAGCTGAGCGCCGCTGACCAACTTCATGCTGCCCCCATCCGGGCCGAGAAAGAGCTGTTGCTGCTTGTCGTCGGAATCGACCAGGCAGACCAGCGCGCCGAGCTGTATACCTTTGCTGGCGTCGTAGGGGCGCGGGTGGAATTGGCGCCAATTGGCCATCGACTGGCGGATGGCGTCGGCGCGACGAGCCTGGCCGGTGGCCAGGTAGGCAGCTTCGAGACCCAATGTGTCGTATTTGTTTTCGGCGACGCTTTCTTCGTGAGTCGCCGTTTCATGGGCCGCCCGCGCTGCCTGTTCTGCTTGCAGCAGGTCTTCGGCGAGCCGTTCCAGCACCTGCTGCCGAAGCAATAATTTATCCATGATGAAAGGTGAGGCATCTCGAACAAGCGAGGTCAGCTCTTGATTATGAAGGGCTCCACCAGCTGTCGACGCTTCTGTTGGCTGCGGGTTAACTTCAGCTATGGGCACGAAGCTGCCGCCAGCCAGGCGTCGACCAAAGGCTGCTCGTGGCCGACTGCCGACTATCGCCTCCTCTGCGACCTGGAAGCACTTCGACTGGAGCCCCCGCGGGCATCGCCTGCCGCGGCGCCGCTCGACCGTCGACGTACACCGCGACAGTCCGCCGCGATGCGGCGAACGCAGCCCTACATCGCCTCCGAGACCGGCTCCGCTGGCGCCCCGACGACCTGCGTCGGCGACTTCACCTGCGCCAAATCCTCCGCCATCGCCGCACCCCAATCGAGGATCTCCAGCCGCCCGTCCAGATGCTCGGCCAGCGCCGTCAAACTCTCGACCCAGTCGCCGTCGTTCGCATACAGCACGCCATCGATCTCGCGCAGCTCGGCGTGGTGGATGTGGCCGCAGACGACGCCGTGCACGCCGCGCTGGCGCGCCTCGCGTGCGACCGCGGCCTCGAAGTCGCCGACATAGCTCACGGCGCGTTTCACCTTGAGCTTCAGGTACTTCGACAGCGACCAGTACGGCAGCCCCATGCGCGCCCGCAGCGAGTTCAGGTGCCGGTTCAGTTTCAGCGTGAACTCGTACAGCGAGTCACCGACGTAGGCGAGCCACTTCGCGCACTGGATCACGCCGTCGTACAGGTCGCCGTGCGTGATCCAGAGCTTGCGCTGGTCGGCCAGGGTGTGGATCCATTCGTCGGCGACCTCGATGCCGCCGAAGTCGTGGCCGACGAAGCCGCGCGCGAACTCGTCGTGGTTGCCGGGGATGAAGATCACGCGCGTGCCCTTGCGGGCCTTGCGCAGCAGCTTCTGGATCACATCGTTGTGGGCCTGCGGCCAGTACCACTGGCGGCGCAGCTGCCAGCCGTCGATGATGTCGCCGACCAGGAACAGCGTCTCGCACTCGGTGTGGCGCAGGAAGTCCAGCAGCGCGCCCGCCTGGCAGCCGGGCGTGCCCAGGTGCAGGTCGGAAATCCAGAGCGTGCGGTAGCGGCGCCGGCCGCGATGAGGGGTGTCATCGTCATCGCCGGGGGCGGAGGCTTGGGCTGCGCTCCACGCGCGCAGCAGCGAGGCTTCACGTTGCATGGCCTGCGATGCTGCGCGCGCGCTGTGACCTGATCGTGGCGGGTTGGTGTCGGCCGTGTGACGCGCCCGGCGTCATCGCGCTGTCACGCGGGCGTCTCAGACTGGTGGGCTTGGCGTCTTCGCCCCACGGTCTACCTGCTGCCGACGTGAACACCCAACTCGCAAGCTACGGCGTCACGCCGCTCGGTCTGATCTGCGGCTACCGCATCGCCCCCGACGCCGCGGCGCAGCCGCTCGAATGCGACGCCGCCGCGGCCTGGCTGGCGCAGCCGCCGGCGGACGGCGGCGAGGACGGCGAGGGCTTCCTGTGGCTGCACTTCAACCTCGCGCACACCGGCGCGCTGCCGTGGCTGAAGGCGCACGCGGCGCTGCCCGACGACTTCTTCGAGATGCTGAAGGATGGCTCGCACTCGACCCGCGTCGAGCGCAGCGACCAGACGCTGGTCGCGGTCGTCAACGACGTCAATTTCGATTTCGCGTTCGAGCCCTCGGACATCTCGACCCTGTGGATCAACGTCGAGCGGCGGCTCGTCGTCACCGCACGCCAGCAGCCGCTGCGTTCGGTCGACAAGCTGCGCGAGGCCGTCAACGGCGGCCAGCGCTTTCGCTCCAGCGTCGAGCTGCTCGAGCACCTGCTGCATGCCCAGGCCGACGTCCTCGTCGACATCGTGCGCAACGTGACCGACCGGGTCGACCGCATCGAGGACCAGATGCTCGCGAACCGGCTCGACGGCAAGCGCCTGCGCCTGGGCGCGCTGCGCCGCCTGCTGGTGCGGCTGCAGCGCCTGCTCGCGCCGGAGCCGGCGGCGCTGTTCCGGCTGCTGCAGCACCCGCCGGGCTGGGTCGCCGACCTGGACGCCCAGGGGCTGCGCCAGTCGAGCGAGGAGTTCTCGGTCGTGCTGCACGACATGAACGCGCTGCAGGAGCGCATCAAGCTGCTGCAGGAAGAGATCGCCGCGCAGGTCAACGAGGACAACAACCGCAGCCTGTTCGTGCTGACGGTCGTCACGGTGCTGGCGCTGCCGATCAACATCGTGGCCGGCCTGCTCGGGATGAACGTCGGCGGCGTGCCGCTGGCGCAGCACGCGCACGGGTTCTGGATCGTGGTCGGGATCGTGTTGTCGATCACCGCGCTGGGCGGCCTGCTCGCGTTCCGGCGCCAATTGATGCGGCGGGGCGACTGAGGCAGCGCGATTCGAGGCCGCGCAGGATCACGTCGATCCAGGCCTCGAAGCTGCTCGCGAGCGGCGCATGGTCGCCGCTGGTCCAGCGCAGCAGGAACGCGCGGTTGCGCAGCGCCGCCGCGTGGGCGGCGAACTGCGGGTAGCGCGCGGCGTCCACGCCGTCGAGCTGGGCACGCACCGCGTCGGGCCACGCCGGGTCGGCACCGGCCGGTGCGGTCGAGAGCTCGAGCGTCGCGAAGCCGCACAGCGCGGCGATCACGACATTGAACGCGTCGACCAGCCCGGCGCCCTCGAAGCCGGCCTCCACCAGCGCGGCCAGCACGTGCTCGACCAGCGGCGCATCGAAGCTGCCGTTGTGCCCGAGCTCGCTCGCGACCGCGGGCGCGAGCTGCGGGTGGCGCCGAAGCGCGTCGCGAAAGCGCTGCATCAGCGTGCGCAGCCGCCGCTGCCAGGGCCCCGCGGGCAACGCGCGCGCGACCTCGGAGAGCGCCAGCCCGATCGCCCCGGAGACGAGCGCCGCGCGGTTCGGCACGTGCCAGTAGACGGCGGCCGGCGCGACGCCGAGCGCGGCCGCCAGCTCCCGGATGTTGAACGCCGCGAGGCCGTTCGCGTCGATCTGCGCGAGCGCCGCCCGCAGGATGCGCTCGGGGTCGAGCGCGCCGGGGGCCTTGGGCGGGCGGCCGGCGCTGCGTCGGGGCGTGGGCATGCGGTGATCCTGGCAAATATTGAGCGATGTTCAATTATGCTGGCCGATCGATATTGAACGCCGTACAATTATTTGACTCATTAGGAGCCCGCCATGACCGTCCCCGTTTCTCCCTCTCCCGGCCAGTTCGAAGGCGGCAGCGTCTTCATCGACGGCGCCTATGCGCCGCTGTCCGAGGCCAAGGTCTCGCTGTTCGACTGGGGCTTCACGCGCTCCGACGTGACCTATGACGTCGTCAGCACGTGGCAGGGCGCGTTCTTCCGGCTCGACGACCACCTCGACCGTTTCTTCGCGAGCCTGGCCAAGATGCGCCTGCAGATCCCGTACAGCCGCGCCGAGCTGCGCGAGATCCTGCATGGCGTGGTGCGCGGCGGCGGCCTGAAGGACGCGTACGTCGCGATGCTGTGCACGCGCGGCGTGCCGCCGCGCGGCGCGCGCGACCCGCGCCAGGCGCAGAACCGCTTCTACGCCTACGCGCTGCCGTTCGTGATGATCGCGCCGCGCGAGAAGCAGCTCGCCGGGATCGACCTGCACGTCAGCGACCGCCAGCGCATCGCGAGCGCGTCGGTCGACCCGACCGTCAAGAACTACCACTGGATGGATCTGGTGCAGTCGATGTTCGACGCCTACGACCGCGGGCGCGACACCAGCTGCGTCGTCGACGCGCAGGGCAACGTGACCGAAGGGCCGGGCTTCAACGTGTTCGCGGTGAAGGACGGCGTCGTGCACACCGCCGACCGTGGCGTGCTGGAGGGGATCTCGCGGCGCACGGCGCTAGAGCTGTGCGAGAAGCTCGGCGTCCCGCTGCGCGTCGCGCCGCTGCCGGTCGCTGCGCTGCGCGGCGCCGACGAGGTGTTTCTCACCTCGACCGGCGGCGGCGTGCTGCCGATCGCGAAGATCGACGGCCAGCCACTGCCGCAGTTCCCGGGGCCGGTCACGACGCGCCTGTACGACGCGTACTGGGCGCTGCACGACGAGCCGCCGTATCGGGACGTCGTGAACTACGCCCCCTGAGCGCGCGCTCTTCTCCCTCGCCCCTTTGGGGAGATGGAGCCCGTCAGGCGAGTGCGCGAACGGGGCCGCGCTTACGGGCGGGCTTCGCCACCACCGCCGCCGGCAAGCCCAGCACCTGCGTCACGGTCCAGCGCACCTGCTCCTGCATCGCCGCGATGGCGCCGGCGTCGCCCGACAAGTGCTTCATCAGGCACTGCTGGAACAGCCCGTCCAGCATCGCGTAGATCACCACCGGCTGCACCTGCAGCGGCCGCCCGGCCAGCTCGGCCAGGCGCACCATCACGCGCCAGATCATGTGCTCCAGGCTCTTGTCGAGCTCGGCGATATCGGCCCGGAACGCCTGCTCGAACAGGGACTGCGCCCGCAGGTCGTACCAGAGCCGGTGCATCGGCGCCTCGGTGCGCACGGTGTCGCCGAGGCTGAAGAGAAAGCCGTCCAGCAGCTCGTCGCTCGAGGCGGCCTCCGCGGTGACGCGGTCGTAGCGCGTCACGCAGCGCGCCTTGTACTGGCGCACGCTGCACAGGATCAGGTCGAGCTTGTCGCTGAAGTAGTAGTGCAGCACGCCGTGCGAGAACTCGGAGTTCTGTGCGATCTCGCGCAGGCTGGTGCGGGCGTAGCCGAGCTCGGCCAGCGTCAGCAGCGCCGCCTCGCCCAGTTCGGCGCGCCGCTCGGCGAATTTGTCGACTCGTGCTCTCGGGATTCTGTCCATGAACGTGGGGTGAACTGCTTCACCAAAGATAGCACGGCACCCGCGCCGCCAGGGCGCCGCCGGCCGTGAACAGGCCCCGTGAAAACACTCCCTTGACACTTGCCCAAGAAAATCTTGACACTCGTCCAGCAACATCCCACACCCCAGGAGACGAGACATGGCGACATTCGATTTGAAGGGCCGCAAGGCCCTGGTCACCGGCGCCGCACGCGGCATCGGTGCCGGCATCGCGCAGGCCCTGGCGGCCGCCGGCGCTTCGGTGATGATCGGCGACGTGCTCGCCGAGCTCGGCCGCGAGACCGCGCAGAAAATCGCCGCGACCGGCGCGAAGGCCGGCTTCGTGCCGCTGGACGTCACGCAGGACGCCGATTGGGCCAGCGCCGTCTCGGCGACCGTGAAAGAACTCGGCGGCTTCGACATCCTCGTCAACAACGCCGGCATCGAGATCACCTCGCTGGTCGCCGATGTCGATGCCGCCGACCTGCGCAAGATGTTCGACGTCAACGTCGTCGGCACGATGCTCGGCATGAAGCACGCGCTGCGCGCGATGCGGCCGAACGGCAGCGCCGGCAAGGGCGGCGCGGTCGTCAACATCTCCTCGGTCGCGGCGACGATCGCGTTCCCGGCGATCGCCGGCTACTCGGCGACCAAGTCGGCGGTCGACCGCGCGACCCGCGTCGCCGCGATGGAATCCGGCAAGCTCGGCTACGGCGTGCGCGTCAACTGCGTCTACCCCGGCCTGGTACCGACCGACATGGGGATGAAGCTCGCGAACGACATCGTCAAGGCCGGTCTCGCGGCAAGCGTCGAGGCCGCCGTCGGCGACGTGATCGGGCAGACGCCGCTGGGCCGCCTCGGCGCGGTCGACGAGATGGCCGACGCGGTCGTGTTCCTGTGCTCCGACGCGGCGAAATTCATCACCGGCGTCGGCCTGCCGGTCGACGGCGGCATGGGCATGTGACCGGCCGGTCTTCCATCGACACCCCCACAACAAAGCGAGACATCACCATGAGCAAGAAACCCGTCGTCGTCTACGGCGCCTCCGGCTACACCGGCCGCCTCGTCTGCGAATACCTGCGCGAGTACAACATCCCGTTCATCGCGGCCGGCCGCAGCGCCGAGAAGATCCAGGCTGCGATGAAATCCAATGTCGCCGGCATCGAGACCGCGAGCTATGAAGTCGTCGAGGTCGCGCACACGACCGAAGCGCTGACCAAGCTGTTCCAGGGCGCCTCGGTCGTGCTGAACACGGTCGGGCCGTTCGCGAAGTTCGGCCCCGAGGTCGTGCAGGCGTGCCTGGCCGCGAAGTGCCACTACACCGACACGACCGGCGAGCAGGACTGGCTGATCACGCTCGAGCAGGAGTTCGGCCCGGCCTTCGCGAAGGCCGGCCTGCTGCTCTCGCCGGGCCTGGCGCAGATGTACACGACCGGCGAGATCGCGGCCCAGCTGTGCCTGGAGCAACCCGGCCTCGACACGCTCGACATCGCGGTGTTCTGGGGCGGCAGCCCGACGATCGCGTCGACGCAGACCATCCTCGTCAATGCCGCGACCTCCAAGGCCTTCTTCCTGGAGCAGAACCAGTACGTCGAGTGGCCGGCCGACGCGGGCTTGTACAACCTCTCGATCCCGGGCCAGCACGAGGCCGCGCTCGCGCTGCCCTGGGGCGGCACCTCGCACCCGGTCTGGTTCAAGAAGGACCCGCGCGTCGCGAACGTCAAGGTGCTCGGCGGCGTCTTCAACAAGCCGTTGATGATGGCGGTGCCGCAGATCGTCGCCGGCGCGCTGAAGGCGACCGAAGGCATGAATGCCGACGACCGCTACGCCGCGCTGTCGAAGACCGCCTCGAGCGTGATGAACACGATGCCGCCGCGCGAGAACCCGCGCATCAACAAGTCGGTCGACTCGGTCCACGCGCAGGGCCCGCTCGGCCGCGCGCATTGCGTGATCTACGGCAACTGCAACTACAAGCAGACGGGGTTGCTGCAGGCCTTCGCGGCCGCGTCGCTGCTGCAGCAGGCGCCGAAGCGGGTCGGCTTCGCGTCGGGCTGCCAGGCCTTCGGGCACCACGAGCTGCTCGGCACCTTGAAGGGCTTCGGGCTCGTGCAGGAGCCGGTGCTGACGCGGGCCTGACCCATGCGCCTCGTCGACTACCTGGACAAGGGCGCCCAGCTCGGCGCCGAGGCGCCCTGCCTGACGATGAACGGCACGGACCTCGGCTACGGCGAGGTCCAGCGCATCAGCCACCGCGTCGGCCGCGGCCTGCAGCGCGCCGGCATCCGGCCCGGTGACAAGGTCGCGGTGCTCTCGAGCAACGACGCGCATGCCTTCGCCTGCGTGTTCGGCATCTCGCGCGCCGGCGCCGTCTGGTGCCCGGTGAACCCGCGCAACGAGACGAGCGAAAACCGCTTCGTGCTCGACGCGTTCGACTGCGCCGCGCTGATCTTCCACAGCAACTACGCACCGATGGTCGAGCAGATGCGCGCCGAGCTGCCCAAGCTGCGCGCGCTCGTCTGCCTCGACCGCAGTTTCCCGTTCGCGCCGATGCTGGCCGAGTGGCTGGAGGGCGCGAGCGATGCGCCGCTGGCCGTGACGCCGATCGACGACGTCGCGATGATCGCCGGCACCGGCGGCACGACCGGCCGGCCCAAGGGCGTGATGCTGACCGGGCGCAACCTGGAGACCATGTCGGCGCTGACCCTGATGGGCTACCCGTTCGACGGCCGCCCCTCGTACCTCGCGCTCGCGCCGCTGACGCACGCCGCGGGCGTGCTGTGCCTGCCGGTGATGGCGCTGGGCGGGCGCATCGTGATCATGCCCAGGCCCGACCTGGGCGACTTCCTCGCGCTGATCGAGCGCCACCGCATCACCCACACCTTCCTGCCGCCGACCTTGATCTACATGCTGCTGCAGCACGAGCGGCTCGCCGGCACCGACCGCTCGTCGCTGCAGTGCTTCTGGTACGGCGCCGCGCCGATCGCCGCGGCGCGGCTCGAGGAGGCGCTCGCCAAGATCGGCCCGGTGATGGCGCAGCTCTTCGGCCAGACCGAGGCGCCGATGATGATCTCGATGATGGCGCCGCGCGAGCATTTCAACGCCGACGGCAGCGTCGCGCGCCGGCGCCTCAGCAGCGCCGGCCGTCCCGGGCCGCTGGTCCAGGTCGCGACGATGAACGCGGAGGGCGCGTTGCTGCCGACCGGCGAGACCGGCGAGATCGTCGTGCGCTCGTCGCTCGTGATGGCCGGCTACTACAAGGACGCCGCGGCCACCGAGGAAGCCTCGCGCTTCGGCTGGCACCACACCGGCGACATCGGCTTTCTCGATGCCGACGGTTTTCTCTTCATCGTCGACCGCGCGAAGGACATGATCATCACCGGCGGCTTCAACGTCTACTCGGTCGAGGTCGAGGCCGCGCTGATGCAGCACCCCGACGTCCAGGACAGCGCCGTCGTCGGCCTGCCCGACGACAAATGGGGCGAGCGCGTCGTCGCGGTGCTGCAGGCGCATGCCGGGCGCACACTCGACCCTGCGCAATTGATGGCGTTCGTGAAGGCGCGCCTGGGCAGCGTGAAGACGCCCAAGCAGATCGAGGTCTGGCCCGAGCTGCCGCGCTCCAAGGTCGGCAAGGTGATGAAGAAGGACGTGCGCGCCACGCTGCTGAACAAGCTGTTGAACAAGACGAACTGAAAGCAATCGGACCCCCACATGAGCTCATCCAAGGTCGTCGTCGCCGGTGTCGGCATGATCCCGTTCGTCAAGCCGGGCGCGAACGAGCCCTATCCGGCGATGGCCGCGCGCGCCGGCCGCCAGGCGTTGGCCGACGCCGGCCTCGCCTACGACGACATCCAGCAGGCCTATGTCGGCTACGTCTACGGCGACTCCACCAGCGGCCAGAAGGCGCTGTACGGCCTGGGCATGAGCGGCATCCCGATCGTCAACGTCAACAACAACTGCTCGACCGGCTCGACCGCCCTGTTCCTGGCCCGCCAGGCGATCGCCAGCGGCGCCGCCGACTGCGTGCTCGCGCTCGGCTTCGAGCAGATGAAGCCCGGCGCGCTCGGCGTCGTGTTCGACGACCGCCCGAGCCCGTTCGAGGATTTCGACCGCGAGGCCGAGGCGCTGGTCGGCATGCCGGAGCTGCCGCTCGCGCTGCGCTACTTCGGCGGCGCGGGCCTGGCGCACATGCGCAAGCACGGCACGCCGCTGGAGGCCTTCGCGCAGATCCGCGCCAAGGCGAGCCGGCACGCGGCCCGCAACCCGCTTGCGCTGCTGCGCAAGGAGCTCACGACCGAGGACGTGATGAACGCCCCGATGCTGTGGCCCGGCGTCCTGACGCGCCTGATGGCCTGCCCGCCGACCTGCGGCGCGGCCGCGGCGGTGCTGGTCTCCGAGGCCTACGCCAAAAAGCACGGCCTGCGCGCCGAGGTCTCGATCCGGGCCCAGGCGATGACGACCGACCGCCCCGATTCGTTCGACAGCCACGACATGATGGCCCTGGTCGGCTACGGGATGAGCCAGGCGGCCGCGGCCCAGGTCTACGAGCAGGCCGGCGTCGGCCCGGCGGACCTGGACGTCGTCGAACTGCACGACTGCTTCGCGCAGAACGAGCTGATCAGCTACGAGGCGCTCGGCCTGTGCCCCATCGGTGACGCCGCGGCCTTCATCGCGGCCGGCGACAACACCTACGGGGGCCGGGTCGTGACGAACCCGTCCGGCGGCCTGCTGTCCAAGGGGCACCCGCTGGGAGCGACCGGGCTGGCCCAGTGCTACGAATTGACACATCAGTTGCGCGGCACGGCCGGCGAGCGCCAGGTCGACGGCGCCCGGCTCGCGCTGCAGCACAACCTCGGGCTGGGCGGCGCCTGCGTCGTCACGCTGTACGAGCGGGCTGATTAATTCTTCTTTACCGGCCGGATTGCCCGCCGCAGCCGCCGGGAGGTGCAACTTTCGTTGCCCCGGCCGACTCCATGAATTTCATGCGGGAATATACTCGCCAGCGAGGTTCATCTGAGTCAATCACACGCGGCCGCAGGGCAGCACCAAGGCGAATACAAGGGGTCAAAGATGGGTGCCAAACTCAGGGTTGCGGGGTGGCTGGCCGTCGGCGCCGTCGCCGGCGCGCTCACCACGATGCAGTTGCAGGCCACCGCCCGCAACGGGCTGTCGCAATTGCCGCTGGAAGAGCTGCAGCAAATGGCCGCGGTGTTCGGCATGATCAAGAGCGACTACGTCGACCCGGTCGACGAGAAGAAGCTGATCGGCGACGCGATCGGCGGGATGGTCTCCGGGCTGGACCCGCACTCCCAGTACTTCGACAAGAAGACCTTCAAGGAATTCCGCGAAGCGACCACGGGCCGCTTCGTCGGCATCGGCATCGAGATGGCGATGGAAGACGGCCTCGTGAAGGTCGTCAGCCCGATCGAAGGCTCGCCGGCGTTCCGCGCCGGCATGAAGAGCGGCGACCTGATCACGAAGATCGACGACACCGTCGTGAAGGGCCTGACGGTCGACCAGGCCGTCAAGAAGATGCGCGGCGAGCCCAACACCAAGGTCGTGCTGATGGTGTTCCGCAAGAGCGAGAGCCGCAGCTTCCCGGTCACGATCGTGCGCGAAGAGATCCGCACCCAGAGCGTGCGCGCCAAGATCATCGAGCCCGGCTACGCGTGGCTGCGGGTGAGCCAGTTCCAGGACCGCACGGTCGAGGATTTCTCGAAGAAGCTCGAAGAGATCTACAAGCAGGAGCCGAACCTGAAGGGGCTCGTGCTGGACCTGCGCAACGACCCGGGCGGCCTGCTCGAGGGCGCAGTCGCGGTCGCGGCGGCCTTCCTACCCGCCGACGATGTCGTCGTCTCGACCAACGGCCAGATCGCCGACTCGAAGCAGACCTTCAAGGCGAGCCCGTCCGACTACCTGCGCCGCGGCGGCAGCGACCCGCTGAAGCGCCTGCCGGAGGCCGTCAAGCACGTGCCGCTGATCCTGCTCGTCAACGAAGGCTCGGCCTCGGCCAGCGAGATCGTCGCCGGCGCGCTGCAGGACCACAAGCGTGCGACCTTGATGGGCGCGCAGACCTTCGGCAAGGGCTCGGTGCAGACGGTGCGCCAGCTCTCGCCCGACACCGCGCTGAAGATCACGACCGCGCGCTACTACACGCCGAGCGGCGCGTCCATCCAGGCCAAGGGCATCGTGCCCGACGTGATGCTGGACGAAACCGCCGAAGGCAACCTGTTCGCCGCGCTGCGCACCCGCGAGGCCGACCTGGACAAGCACATCTCCAGCGGCCAAGGCACCGAGCAGAAGGACGAAGCGCGCGAGAAGGCGCGCGACGAAGCGCGCAAGAAGCTCGAGGACGACACCGCCAACGCCAGCGCCAAGCAGGCCGCCAAGGATCTGAAACCGCCGCCGGAGTTCGGAACCGCCGAAGACTTCCAGCTCGCCCAGGCGCTGAACCAGCTCAAGGGCAAGCCGGTGCTGGTCAGCAAGACCGCGGTCGAGCGCAAGCCCGAAACCGAGACGACGAACTAGCCTGCGGTGAGCCGGCCCCGTGGCCCCATTCGAACCAACGCCCGCGCCTGTCGCGGGCGTTTTTTCAGGCGCCGGCGATGACTGACGACCAGCTGCTGCGCTACTCGCGCCACATCCTGCTCGGCGACCTCGGCATCGAGGGCCAGCAACGGCTGCTGCGGGCGCACGCGCTCGTGATCGGCGCCGGCGGCCTGGGCTCGCCGGTCGCGCTGTACCTCGCGACGGCCGGCGTCGGCCGCCTCACGATCGTCGACGGCGACCGGGTCGAGCTGACCAACCTGCAGCGCCAGATCGCGCACACGCTGGCCGGCGTCGGCCAGGCCAAGGCGAGCTCGGCCGCCGCCGCGATCCACGCGATCAACCCAGACGTGCAGGTGACGGCGTTGCACGAGCGCGCCGATGCGTTGCTCCTGGACGGGCTCGTCGAGGCGGCCGACGTCGTCGTCGACTGCAGCGACAACTTCGCGACCCGCCAGGCGATCAACGCCGCCTGCGTCGCGCACGCGAAGCCGCTCGTCGCCGGCGCGGCGATCGGTTTCGACGGGCAGGTCTCCGTCTACGACACCAGAGACGGTGACACCACGGACGACACCCGCCCTTGCTACGCCTGCCTGTTCCCGCCCGACGCCCCGGTCGAGGAGGTGCTGTGCTCGACGATGGGCGTGTTCGCGCCGCTGGTCGGCATCATCGGCAGCGTGCAGGCGGCCGAGGCCTTGAAGCTCCTCGCCGGCATCGGCCGATCGCTCGCCGGGCGGCTGCAGATGCTGGACGCGCGGACGATGGAGTGGACCGAGATCGCGATCCGGCGCGCCCCCGGCTGCCCGGTGTGCGGCAACGCCCGCGCCGCCCGGCACTGACCCCGCCGCCCCCCGCCACTCATTCGGGTCATCTACATGACTTGATTCACTTGCATCATCCGGTTGATACAAATGTATACTTCCGTCTCATGCCCGCCCCCTCTCCCGCAGCAGCGTTCGAGGCCATCGCCCCCGAGGCGGCGGACATGCCGCTGTACCGGGTCGTCAAGCGCTCGCTGCTGAACGCAATCGAATCGGGCAGCTACCCGCCCGGCCAGACGCTGCCGAGCGAGACCGAGATCGCGGTCGCGATGGGCGTCTCGATCGGCACGCTGCGGCGCGCCGTCGACGAGCTCGCCGCCGAGCATATCCTGGTGCGGCGCCAGGGCCGCGGCACCTTCGTCGCGACCCACGGCACCGACCGCTTCCTGTCCCAGTTCTTCCAGGTCGAGCGCGAGGACGGGCTGCGCGAGGCGCCGCAGGTCGAGCTGATCTCGTTCGAACGCGGCCGCGCCGACGCCGAGCCGGCGCACGCGCTGGGCCTGCGCCTCGGCGAGCCGGTGATCCGGATCGAGAACCGGCTGCTGCTGCAGGGCAGCGCGGTGATCCACGACCTGCTGACCCTGCCGCAGGCGCTGTTCAAGGGCCTGACCGAAAAGCGCTTCCGCGAGCGGCCCGGCACGATCTACCAGTTCTACCAGTCGGACTTCGGCATCACGGTGCTCAACGCGGCCGAGCGCGCCCGCGCCGGCACCGCCGACCGCCAGTCGGTGCGCGCGCTCGGCCTGGCGCCGGGCCAGCCGGTGATGCAGGTGCGGCGCACCGCGATGACCTTCGGCGACCGGCCGGTCGAGTACCGTCTTTCGACGATCGACACGGCGCATCACGAGGTCGTGAACCTGCTGTCGCGTCCGGCAGGCGCCTCGCATGACTGACCTGCGCCGCGCCGCCCGCGCCGCCGAGCAGGCCGCCTACGCCGCGGGCACGCACCTGCGCGCGTCGCGCTCGCGCCTGGCCGAGATCATGATCACGCACAAGGACCCGGGCGAGGTCGTGCGCACGATCTACCGCGAGGCCGAGGCGCTGATCCGCGAGGTCGTGATCCGCGCCTTCCCCGACCACGATTTCATCGGCGAGGAGGACGCCGGCGCGACGACCTTCCTGCTCGCCGACACCCAGCCGCACTGGGTCGTCGACCCGCTCGACGGCATCGCGAACTACCAGCGCGGCTACCCGCAGTACGCCGTCTCGATCGCGCTGGTGGAGGCCGGCGTGCCGCTCGTCGGCGTGATCTACGACCCGATCCGCGACGAGTTCTTCGGCGCGATCCGCGGCCGCGGTGCGGTGCTGAACGGCCAGGCGATCCACTGCGCGCCGCCGCACGAGGCGTCGCAGGCGCTCGCCGCGACGGTGTTTCCGGCGCCCAAGAGCCTGCGCATGGCGCGCTTCATCGGCGAGTTCGGCCGCGTGCTCAAGGGCTTCGGCGGCCTGCGCCGCTCGGGCTCGATGGCGCTGGAGCTGGCCTACCTCGCGGCCGGCCGGATCGACGCGTTCTGGGCCCACGACATGAGCGCCTGGGAGGCCGCCGCCGGCGTGCTGCTGCTGCAGGAATCCGGCGCCCTGGTCCAGGCCCGCGACGGCCGCCCGCTGCTGGGCAGCGGCGCGCTGCTGGGCTGCACGCCAACCCTCTACGAAGCCTTCCTCAGCCTGTTGGTCGAAACCTAGGACCAAGCGACGACCGGTTGAATCCGCCGCGCGTAGCGGCCGCTCGTTATGTCTGCCTGCGCTCGGGTCGGAATGCGTTCGGGTGCCCGGCGCAGTGAACGCTCTACCCCTCACTGTGCCGGGCACCCGGACGTACGCCGGCCTCGCTCCACGAACCTCCTCCCCGTTGTCGTAAGCTTCGGCCATGAAGAAATCGACTCTGACAGGCCGCAATTTCCCCAGCGCCCAACAGGACGCCGCCGCCAACGCCACCAACGCGACCAAGACCCTGGGCCGTTACGAAGGCCCCGAAAGTTCGTACAGCCTCGCCTTCACCGACCAGCACTTCCTGCTGCGCGAGGAGATGCGCCCGGTGCGCATGCAGCTCGAGCTGCTCAAGCCCGAGATGATCCAGAACGAGCAGGGCATCGAATCGACGATCGTGATCTTCGGCAGCGCCCGCATCCCGCCGCCGGACGTCGCCCAGCGCGCGCTCGACGACGCCACCCGCACCAACAACGTCGCGGCGATGGCGATCGCGCGCCGCAACGTGGCGATGTCGCACTACTACGAGGAGGCGCGCCGCTTCGGCCGGCTGATCACCGAGAAGTCGCGCACGCTCGAGACGCC
Organism: Burkholderiaceae bacterium; assembly: GCA_036500445.1. Taxonomy (GTDB): domain Bacteria; phylum Pseudomonadota; class Gammaproteobacteria; order Burkholderiales; family Burkholderiaceae_C; genus LMDS01. Next base: position 29,794 of record DASYCA010000143.1, read on the forward strand.
GATCTACGTCGTCACCGGCGGCGGCCCCGGCATCATGGAGGCCGGCAACCGCGGCGCGTTCGAGGCCGGCGGCAAGAGCATCGGGCTGAACATCGTGCTGCAGCACGAACAGGCGCCGAACCCGTACATCACGCCCGAGCTGTGCTTCGAGTTCCACTACTTCGCGCTGCGCAAGATGCACTTTCTGATGCGCTCGGTGGCGCTCGCGTGCTTTCCCGGCGGCTTCGGCACGCTGGACGAGATGTTCGAGGCGCTGACCCTGATCCAGACCGGCAAGTCGCGCCGCCGCCCGGTGCTGCTGTTCGGCCGCGAGTTCTGGGACAAGCTGATCAACTTCGACCAGCTCGTCGAGACCGGCATGATCAGCCCGGACGACCTGAAGCTGTTCCGCTTCGTCGAAACCGCCGAGGAAGCCTGGGAGGTGCTGGACACCGAATACGGCTTCGAGCTGCGCGACCCGGACAAGGCCGCGCCGGCGCCCGACCTCTAGCCCGCCACCGAAAGCCTGCCCGATGAACCGGCTCGTTTCCCTGATCGGCGCCCCGACCGACATCGGCGCCGGCAGCCGCGGCGCCAGCATGGGGCCGGAGGCGTTGCGCGTCGCCAACCTCGGGCCGGTGCTGACCGGGCACGGGGTCGACGTCATCGACCGCGGCAACCTCGCCGGCCCGGCCAACCCCTGGTTGCCGCCGGTCGCCGGCTACCGCCACCTGAACGAGGTCGTGGCCTGGAACCAAGCCGTGCACGCCGCCGTCTACGCCGAGCTGCAGGGCGGGCGCATGCCGATCCTGCTCGGCGGCGACCATTGCCTGGGCATCGGCTCGATCAGCGCCGTCGCGCGCCACTGCCGCGAGGCCGGCAAGAAGCTGCGCGTGCTGTGGCTGGACGCGCACGCCGACTTCAACACCAGCGCGCTGACCCCGAGCGGCAACATCCACGGCATGCCGGTCGCGTGCCTGTGCGGCTACGGCCCGCAGGCGCTGATCGAGATCGGCGGCACGGTGCCGGCGCTCAGCCCGAAGGCGGTCCGCCAGATCGGCATCCGCAGCGTCGACCCGGGCGAAAAGCGCCTCGTGCACGAGGCCGGCCTGGAGGTCTTCGACATGCGCTACATCGACGAGATGGGCATGCGCCACACGATGGAGCTGGCGCTCGCGACGCTGGACGCGAACACGCACCTGCACGTGAGCTTCGATGTCGATTTTCTGGACGCCGACATCGCCCCGGGCGTCGGCACGACGGTCAAGGGCGGGCCGACCTACCGCGAGGCGCAGCTGTGCATGGAGATGATCGCCGACACCGGGCGGCTCGCGTCGCTGGACGTGATGGAGCTGAACCCGGCGCTGGACGTGCGCAACGGCACCGCGATCGTCGCGGTGGATCTGATCGAGTCGCTGTTCGGGAAGAGCACGTTGATGCGGCGCTGAGGGCTACCAGCAGTTGGCCGTCGTCAGCGTGTTGTTGACGTTGCTCTGCACACCGAAATTGTCGATCTTGAAGTCGCCGCAGGTGTCGTTCGCTTGGGCGCCGACGCGCGTGGCCGTGGCCGTGAAGGTCGTCGTCGTCGGGAGCGAGACGTTCAACTGGTAGTAAGCCGTGCCGCTGGAGATGATGTTGACCGGGAACGTGCCGGCGTAGCCGAAGTCCGCGGGCGTGTTCGAATACTGGTTCTTGATGCTGTAGATACGCTCCTCTTTCGCGGCGAGGTCCAGCAGCGCGTTCTTCGCATCGGTGCGGCGCGCCTTCTGGATGTACCTCGTGTACGCGGGAATCGCGATCGCCGCGAGGATCCCGATGATCGCCACGACGATCATCATTTCGATCAGCGTGAAGCCACCGCGCCGGCGCCGTGGAGACATGACGGAAAGGCAGTTGTTCATCGTTTAGCGCAGTTGCTTCCAGTTGAGCCGAGTGCCGGTGCCGCCGCCGGCCGGTTTGACGCGCGGAGGAACGGTGCCGGGCGCGCTGCCGGTGCCGCCGGCGTTCTGCTGAATCACGTAGCGCTGGCCCTTGCTGGTCGTCACGATCGACGGTGAACCCGTCCCGCTCAAGCCCAGGCCGGCGACGATCCCGCCGGTGGCGGTCAGGGGATTGCCGTTGCTGTCGAGGAAGAACGACGAGGTTCCCGAACCCCCGTTGGCCACGCTCACCGCCATCGTGAAACCGGAGGCCGGCTGCGGGTCGCACGACAAGTTCTGCGCGACCGCGGGGATCACCGTGTTGACAAGCACGGTATCGCCCGAGAGGACCGGGTTGAAGATGATCTGCTCGCCCGACGACACCGGCAGCGGCATCGGCAGAACCCACCCGAACTTGGTGTTGCCCGTGGAGCAGGCGGTCGCGCCGCTCCAGCAGACGGGCAGGTTGGTCACGGTCCGGGTGCCGCCCGACACCGTCGACGTCCCGCTGCTCGCAACGTTCGCGGTGGTCTGGCTCACGAGCTTGGCCACCGTCACGGTCTGCGGCGCAGCCAGGCTGGCGTACCTGGCACCGACCGGCGCCGAGGCGCTCCACGTGCTCAGATCCCAGTCCCAGATGCCATACAGCGCTTGCTGGGTACCGGACGCAAAGCTCACCGCGCTGGTCAGCGTCTGCGGATACTGCCGGCCGGTACCGAAGCTCACCACGACACGCGGCAATCCGCCGGTCGTCGCAGCGGGAACGATGGCGGCAACGACCGACGTCGTGATCGGCTGGCCGCTCGTCGTCTTGAACATCGGCGCGGAAGCCGCAGTCCAGGCCGCCGGATCTTGGCTCGTCAGGTCGAAGCGCCAGAGGTTGCCGAAGGCGTCGCCGCCGTACGCATAGTCGGTGATGTGGTCGCCATCGAGGTCCAGCGACGCCACATAGGCGATGCCGTTCTTCGAGTTCTTGCCGGCCGGGTCCTGGCTCGGGCCATACCCGGTGTCGAGGAATCGAAAGGTCCGCCCACCGTTGCTGTCGACCAGCATGATGTACATCCCGGCCGTGCCGGTCGAACTGTTCAGCCCGTTGCCGAACAGGACCGCCCAGTTGCCGTTGTGCAGCCGGCGGATGATCGGCGTGCCCACGGTGCTGCCGAGGTTGGTTCCGCAGGTCGCACCGCCGCCGCTCGCGCAGGAGAGCGTGGCCGTGGTCCATTCACCGAGCACGAGTGACGAAGCCGCCGCCGTGGTCTCCGCGAACTTCGTCGGGTCGGTCACGTCGAGCCCGAACATCACGCCGTTGGCGGTCGTCAGGCCGTCGCCGACCGCCCCGGTGGCATTGCCACCGTAGCCGGCGCCGCCGATCAGCCAGGTGTGCCAGGCGTTGCCGTAATAGAGATCGCCGATCGCCGGCGTCGCGTCGACATAGAAATTGTGCGCGTACTGCACGGCCGTGAAGTCGAGTGTCGGCGTGCTCGGATGAATGGTCGACAGAATTGCCGCCGGCATGTAGCCCAGCACTTCCTTGCCGTCATTGGGCCACGATGCCGTCGTGCCCTGGTAGGTGCCGTTGCTGTCGGTGAAGCCGGCGCGGAAGGCGTGCAGGAACCCGTCGTTCGCACCGGCGTAGACCACGTTCTGGCGTGACGCGTTGCTGCTGACGAAGCCGGCGTACGAACCGGCCTTCTCGAGCACCGTCGCGGTCGGGTACTTCGCGTCCTGCCAGGAAATCGCGTACGGCAAGGATGGTGCCCCGGACCAGGTCGGACTCGAATCGACGATGTCGCCGAGCACCCCGGTGCGCGTGCGCAGCGTGCCGCCGTTGGCGAGCTCGCTGGTGCGAACGCCGCGCAGGTAGTTCAGCCGAACGAACCCCGGGCTCGAATCGCCGAGCGCGGTCAGTTGGGCCGCCGTGAGGTTCGCCCCCTCGAACGGGACACCGGTCGTGCCGTTCCAGGTCAGCAGGCTGCGCGCGCCCGACCCTTGCGCGGTGGTGGTGCCGCCGGTCGACAGGCAGGCGCCGCCGGTGAGCACGCAACTCCCGTCCCAGTTGGGCGAGCCGGCATAACTCACGGCCCCGGTCGTCGCGTCGGTCAACAACGAGGTCGCCGTCAGCTGGCCCCACGAGTTCAAGGGATGGTAATAGGCCAGGTAGACCTGCGTGCCCGCGTTGACCGGTGCCGACTGCTGGCCGTTCGTGCTGGCCGAGCTGTCGGCCAGCTGGGTCGGGGCGGCCTTGAAGCAGGTGATCTCGTGAACATTGCTGCCGCCGCCGGTGCCGGCCGAGAAGCCGAAACGGAAAGTGGCCGGCAGCGGGCCGTTCGATTCGGTGATCTGCTTGTGCGTGATCACCGGCAGAGACGCACCGCCGTTGATGCTGTACGAGAAATCGAGGTAGCCGTCGTACGTGAGATTCAGCGAATAGGTGACCGGGGTCGCGCTGCCGCGCAACGGCATGTTGACGGCTTCCTGGCTGTACAGGGTGACTCCAGTGAGCGTACTGGTCGCCAGGATCGGGTAGTTGAAGGCCAGCTTGACCTTCGAATCAACCGGCTTGCTGGCCTTGCTGTAGTCCCACAACGTTCCCGTCGAACAGGTGTTGTGGACCGCCGCCAGTTGGTTCGCCGCGCTCAGCGTCGATGGGTAGTAGGTCGAGTTCAGCGTGTGCAGCGAGGCCCAGGCGGTGTTGCCCGCACCGCGCATCGCGATCTGGCCCGGATTCTGCCCGGCGCCGCTGTTCGTGTTGTCGCCCGGATTCGTGAAGTTGCCGAACTCGTCGATGCCGACACCGATGTAGCCATTGATCACACCGTCGTAGACGGGATTGCCGTTCGAGCAGCTGTAGCCCAGGCTCCCCCCCAGCGCACCGACGCTGGGCGCAGACGACCCGTCGGACAGGAAGAAGCTGATGCCGTCGGCGCCGGACGCCTTGTTATTGCTGTTCGCGTACGCATTGCCTCCGTAGGTCACGGTCTTGAATGTCACCTGCAGCCCCTGATTGCTCGGGAAGGTGAAGTTCGAGACGACGGCGCCGGTCTGGTTGTTGCCGTTGGTGCCGGTGGTCGTGTCGCCGTTGGTGAGGCGCAGCGCGCCATTGCCCACGGTGTCGGGCAGCCGGCCGGTCGCGCCCCCAACCTGGGTCGCGCTGCCGTAGTACGGCAATCCCACGCATTTGGGGATCGCTCCACTGCCGTCGCCGGCAGTCAGGCACGCACCGTTGAGCGCCTTCCAGTTGAGCGTGGATGCAGCGCCATTCAGTGTGTCGCTGATGACCAGCTGTGCCTGCGCCGTCTGGTGCAGGCATGCCGCCAGACCGAGAAGGCCCGCGGCGCGAAACAGATCGAGGGCTTTCATGGGCAACTCCCGCATGTGACTTGTGACTGCAATCGATACGTGCTCTGGACCACGCTCCGGGTCTCGGAGCTCCCGCCCTGGCCCATCGCGGTGACCTGATACAAGGAGCCGTTGGCGTCGGCTGTGAGCCCGAGGTAGCTCACGTACAACCGGGGCATGGCCTGGTAGTTGATGTCGCCACCCGTCGCCAAACCGCCCCCGGCGAGGACCACCATGCCCGCCGGCTTGTAGCTGTACCACCCCGGCCAGGTGTCTTCCAGCGCCGGCGTCGCGAGGCCACCGCTGCACACGGCGAGCGATGCGATCGCCTGGTTGGACGCGGTGCACGCGATCTGCGTCCCCGCGTTGCCCTGGCCAAGCCACGTTTCACCGTATTGCAGTGCACCTTGCGCCGCCTCGAAAGAACGCTGCTTGTCGCGTGTGTTGCCGGCGATCTTCTCCTGCATCGTGAAGCTGCGGAACATCGAGGCCGACAGCAGCAGCAAGACGAGCATGAACAGCAGGCCGATGACCAGGATGAAGCCGCGATCGGCATGCCGGCGGCGCGCGCGCGAGAAAAGGGGACGACGCTGGTTCATTGGTTGCCGTTCATCAGGCTGACCGTCGTCACCCAGGTAATCGGCTGCGTGCCGTACGGATTGACGAAATTGATCGTGATCTGCGCGGTCTTCGCAAACTTCCACAGGCCGGTCATCGAGGACGCCGCCATGTATTGGGTCGCGCTGTTGCCGCCGGTGCCCGCGGCGTCGACACCGTACAGGACCGTGAACGACTTGACCCCGCTGACCAGTGCGTTGGTCCCCGCCGGCGTGGGGGTGAGGGACCCCTTGAGATAGACCGTGCACTGCAAATCGTTGGTCGCACTGACGCTGAACACGCTGGCGATGACCGTCGGCACGGTCGCCGAGGTCGCGCTGTCTCCGAGGCAACTGCTTTGCAGGTCGGTCGACAGCGCCGCGAATTGCGTGGCGAGCACCTCGCCGACACCGTTCGCGCCACCGGAGACGCCGGCGATGCCCTGCCCGGCGAGGAACTGGGCGGTGCTGTTGGGGACGCTGTACGCCGGCAGGGCCTGGACCCGCGTGAATTGATTCGGATTCGGGAAGAAGCCCGCCGCCTGGATCGACGAGGTCAGCAAGGTCATCGCGAGCCGCTCGTTGTCTTCCAGCTGCGCGAGCTGGTCCTGCGAGCTGAACGCCGACTTGGTGTTGATGAACACGGCACCGAGAGCCGCCGAGATGAACAGGCCGATCGTGACCGCGATCATCAACTCGATCAGGCTGAAGCCCGATTCGATCGATCGGCCCGAACGGCGGCGTGACAGGAGTTCTGGCTTCATGGCGTGCCCGGCGTAACGAACAGCGAATACGGCTGGCTGGTCACCTGCCCAGCCGCCGACGCCTGCGAGGAGTTGATGGCCACGGTCTTTTCGGCCCACGAAATCGTGATGACGCAGGTCACCGGAGTGGCAGTGGGCGTGCAGGACACGGTCGCGCTGTAGCTCGGGATCTGGCTGTTGATGCCGTTGACCCAGTTCTTCCAGTCATAGGCGTACATATCCGCCGGGTTGCTGCAAAGAGCATTCAAGCAGTCGCTCACGCCGGCCGTGCTCGCGCCGGTGGCGCTGAGCGACGTGGGGGCGGACGGGCTGCCCCAGTAGCCGGGGTTGCCATGCATCAGCGCCGCCAGGCTGCTGGCCTGCAACGCCACCAGCGAGCGCACACGCGCCACTTGCGTATTGGAGATCGACGCCGCCTGCATCTTTGCGACACCCAGCAGCGACACGGAGACGATGACGATGGTGACCAGCACCTCGATCAACGAGAAGCCGGGCTGCGCCTGGCGAGACCGCATCTTCAGGTGCACTGGGCGCCCCCCAACGATTGCACGGCCTGATGACCGATCAGGCTGACGACGACACAGCGAACCGCGTTGTTGTTGGCGGGCGTCGTCGTCACCTTGATCGACGCCAACGCGCCGTTCAGGTTGGTCGCGAAGCCCATGCGGCCATAGGTGATCACGGTGGTGCCGGTCGCGTTCGGCAAGATGGGCAGGAACGTGTCCCCCCCGGTCCAGGCCGCGCGCTTGCGCAACACGTTGTCGTTGGCGGAGGGGGTGGCGGAGGTGTCGACCGCGCCGTTTCCGTTGACATCGGTGAAAACGATCCAGCCCGATTGCCAGGCGTTCGTCCCGAGGCAGCTGCTGCCGTCGCTCGACGGGCAGATCGACACCGTCTGGCCGGTCTTGATCGCTTCGGAGCGAGCGTATTGAAGGTCGCCAACGAACGAATTGACCTCGCCCGAAACCCGATTGCGCTGGATCATGTCGGTGAACCCGGGAATCGCGATCATCGTGAGAATCGCCGCAATCGCGATGACGACCAGCAACTCGATCAGCGTGAACCCGGCACGACGCCAATGCCGCAGACGGCTCGCCCGTTGCGGCGCCTCGCGGCAATCACACATCTTGACAAGTTCGGTCATGGCAACGAAATTTTATGATCTGAAGTTTGCCGGCCCGCACGAAACAGCGGCTCGTTCCGGACGCTATTCGGTGAGGAATGCGCGCCAGTGGACTTATTGTTTCTCGAACGAGCTCTCGAGGTGAGCCGCCCGTCCGCCGAAACGCGCCGCCAGTCCCTCAGGCACTGACGATCCAGCCCTCCAGCGGGTCGATCCCGGTCGGCAACCCGTGATTGGGCCGCCCCGCTGCCCAGCCTGCCTGGACCAGGCACAGCACCGCATCGAGCCGGTCGCCGGACGCGTCCCCGATCAACTCCTCACGCTGCGCGTGCGTGAGCTTCAGGCGCAGCGCGAGGCGCGTCTCGCCGCGGTCCAGCGCGTCGACCAGGTCGATGCGCGCGATCAGGCGCTCGGGTGTCTGCTTCGCCTTCTCGTCGCTCTTGTACGAGCGTGCACCGATCAACTCGCGCGCCAGCAGCCCCGGGTAGCCTTCGAGCGCGACGCGCGACACGTCGCCCGCGTGCAGCCCAGGCAGGTGGACCCCCGCTTGCATCAACAGCGGCACGCCCGCGTGCAGCATGTAGGCGACCGGCGGGTTGACCCATTTCATCGACGGCGACGACCCCGCCGGCCGATCGGCGGCGCGGTGCGCGAACTTGGCACCGACCGGCCGCGCATCGCAGAAGGCCGCGAAGCGGGCGCGGATCTGCTCGCGCGACAGCGCCGCGTAGTGCAGCATCAGCGGCGCCCACTCGGTCGGCCAGCCGAGCGCCAGCACGAGCTCGCGCGGCAGCCCGAACGGCAGGTCGAACACCCCCAGCCACGGCCCCGGCCTTTGCAGCCAGGCCGCGAAACTCTCGAAGCTCTCGTGCGTCTCGATCCGCGCGAGCCGCACCGCGCCCTGGCGAAGCTGGCCGAGTGCGACGGTGATCGGCTTGCGCCGGGTCGGGCGGCTGGTGAAGTCGATGCCCGCCAGGAAAGGGGGTTCGGCATGGGAAGCGGTCATCGCAACGGCTAGAGTCGGCAGGCTCGCTACTCTAACGAGCCCACATCTCGTTCGTGAAAGGAACCGTCCGATGAACCCGATCTTCGTCAACGTGCTGCGCGGCGACGCGACCGAATCGACGCACCGCGGCTCGCTCGCGGTGCTGGACGCCGACGGCGCCATCGTCGCCTCGCTCGGCGACATCGAGCGGCCGATCTTCCCGCGCTCGGCCGTCAAGGCCTTGCAGGCGCTGCCGCTGATCGCCAGCGGCGCGGCCGACCGCCTCGGGCTCACCGAGACCGAGCTGGCGATCGCCTGCGCCTCGCACAACGGCGAAGCGCTGCACGCGCAGACGGCCGCTGCGATGCTCGCGAAGGCCGGGCTGGACGCCGGCGCGCTCGAATGCGGCGCCCACTGGCCTTACCTGGACAGCGCGACGCGCGCGCTCGCCGCACAAGGCCTGGAGCCGACCGCGCTGAACAACAACTGTTCCGGCAAGCACGCCGGCTTCCTGTGCCTGGCCTGCGCGCTGCACGGCGGCGGCTCCGACCTGCGCCGGTACGTGCACGGCTACGTGCGGCCCGAACACCCGGTGATGCGCGAAGTCACGGCCGCGCTGCAGGCCGCGACCGGCTTCGACCTCGCCACCGCACCGCGCGGCACCGACGGTTGCTCGATCCCGACCTACGCGGTGCCGCTGCGCCACCTCGCGCACGCGTTCGCGCGCTTCGGCACCGGCGTCGGGTTGAGCGAGGGCCACGCGCGCGCCGCGACGCGGCTGCGCGGCGCCGTCGCGGGCGCGCCGTTCATGGTCGCCGGCACCGGCCGCTTCGACACCCGCGTGATGGAGCGCCTGGGCGAGCGCGTGTTCTGCAAGGTTGGCGCCGAGGGCGTGTTCTGCGCCGCGCTGCCGCAATCGGGCCTGGGCGTCGCGATCAAGATCGACGACGGCAACAACGCCCGCGCGGCCGAGGTCGCGATGGCCGCGGTGATCGAATCCTTCGTCGCGCTCGACGACGACGAAGCGACACTGCTGCGCTCGCTCAGCGACGTGACGCTGAGCAACTGGAACGGCATCGAGGTCGGCCGGCTCGTCGCCGCGCCCCCGCTGCGTACCCTGCGCTGACCCCGATCAGCTCAAGAGCAGCGCTTCCAGCGTCTGCAGCGTATCCGCCTCATGCAACGGCTTGTCGTCTCGAATCCGCAGCATGCGCGGAAAGCGCACCGCGATGCCGCTCTTGTGGCGCGGGCTGCGGTTGATGCCCTCGAAGCCGAGCTCGAACACCAGCGTCGGACGCACGCTGCGCACCGGGCCGAACTTCTCCAGCGTGGTGCCGCGGATCGCGCGGTCGATGCGCGCGAACTCGGCGTCGGTCAGCCCCGAATACGCCTTCGCGAACGCGACCAGCTGCAGCGCGTCGGGGGCCGGCGGCTCGCGCGCCGCGATCGCCTCGATCGCCGCCTGCGCCTCGGCCGCATCGAGCGGCGCGCGGCTCCAGACCGCGAAGGTGTAGTCGGTGTAGACGCTCGCACGCCGGCCGTGGCCGGCCTGCGCGTAGATCAAGACCGCATCGACGCTGAGCGGGTCGATCTTCCATTTCCACCAGGTGCCGTCGGCCTTGGTCCTGCCGGTGCCGTAGCGCGCGTCGCGGTGCTTCAGCATGAAGCCTTCGACCCCACGTTCGCGCGAGGAGTCGCGCAGCAGCGCGAGCTCGTCCCAACTTGCCCGTGCTTCGACCGGCGACAAATGGATATCGGGCGCGAGCTGCGCGGCCGCTTCGAGCAGCACGCGTCGCGCGGCCTGCGGCTCGCCGCGTCGATCGACGCCCTGCCACTCCAGCAGGTCGTATGCGATGAAACCGACCGGCGCGTCGGCCAGCACCTTTTTCGTCAGCGTCTTGCGGCCGATGCGCTGCTGAAGCAAATTGAACGGCGCCGGCGCGGCGTCCTTCCAGACCACGATCTCGCCATCCAGCACGCAGCCGTCGGGCAGCGCGGCGGCGAACGCGACGATCTCCGGAAAACGCTCGGTCATCAACTCCTCGCCGCGCGACCAGATCCAGACCGTGCCGGCCCGCTTGACCAGCTGTGCGCGGATGCCGTCGTATTTCCACTCGACGAACCAGTTCGACGGCGGGCCGAGCCGCGCGTCGAATTCGCCCGCCGGCACATCGAGCGGGTGCGCCAGGAAGAACGGATAGGGCTGGCCCGAGGCCGGCGCGGCCTCGCTCGCCGGCGCGATCAACTGCGCGTAGCGCGCGGCGTCGGGCGCCTGCTTCGCGTCGGTGTAGCCCATCATGCGCTGCGCAACCAGCTTCGGATCGAGCGCCGCGATCTCGGCGAGCGCACGCTGCACCAGCAGCTTGCTGACGCCGACGCGAAAGCCGCCGCCGATCAGCTTGGTCAGCAGGAAACGGCCGTCGGTGTCGAGCTCATCCCAGTACTGCGCGATGCGGGCCGCCTGCTCGGCCGGCGCCGCGCCGCGCAGCGGCAGCAGGCGCTGCTCGACCCATTCGGCCAGGCCGAGCTCGCGCGGCGCACTCGGCGCCGGCAGCACGTGGGCGATCGTCTCGGCCAGGTCGCCGACCGCCTGATACGACTCCTCGAACAGCCACGGCGCGATGCCGGCGCGCTCGCACGCCAGCTCGCGCAGCACCGCGGTCGGCACGACCTGGCGCGGCTTTCCTCCTGCCAGGAAGTAGACCGCCCAGGCGGCATCGGCTGACGGCGCGGCAGCGAAATAGCGCTTCAGCGCATCGACCTTCGCGCTCGTCGCGGTGCTCGCGTCGAGTTCGTTGAACAGGCGCGCGAAGGCTTTCATCCCGTCGCCCCGGCAAGGCTGTCCGGGCTTGCGCCGGGTTCGCCATCCGTCGCTTCGGCCGCGCCTTCCTGCTCATCGCCGTACTCGGTCGCGAACGAGCCGGCTCGTAAACCTTGTTCGTCGAGCCAGCGCACCATCACGCTCTCGTAGCCGTGCGTGACGATCACGCGCACCGCGCCGCTCGCGCGGATCGCGCGCTGCAGCCCCGGCCAGTCGGCGTGGTCGCTGAGCACGAAGCCGCGGTCGACGCCACGCCGCCGGCGCGCGCCGCGCAGCTGCATCCAGCCGCTCGCGAACGCGTCGCCGTGCTCGCCGAGGCGGCGCGTCCAGCTCGAGTTCCGGGCCGACGGCGGCGCGAGCACCAGCGCGCGCTTGAAAACTGCCTTGTCGGTGATCTCACCGAGGAGCCGGGTCGCCGGCAGCGCGACGCCAGCCGCGCGATAGGCCCGGTTCAAGGGCTCGACCGCGCCATGCACGAGGATCGGCCCGATGCCGGCATCCACGCCCTTCAAGATGCGCTGCGCCTTGCCGAAGCTGTAGCCGAGCAGCAGGCTCGCGCGGCCGGCCTCGGCGTTCGCGGCCCACCAGCGGTCGATCTCGGCGAACAGGTCGCGCTGCGGCGCCCAGCGGTAGATCGGCAGCCCGAAGGTGCTCTCGGTGATGAAGCAGTCGCAGCGCACCGGCTCGAACGGCGCACAGGTGGCGTTGTCCTCGCGCGCATCGTCGACCGCGCCGGCCAGGAAATAGTCGCCCGAGGCGACCCACACGCGGCCGCGGTGCTCGATCCGCACTTGCGCCGAGCCGAGCACGTGCCCGGCCGGATGCAGCGAGACGCGCACCCCGAAGTGGTCGACGACCTCGCCGTAGTCCAGCGCCTGCAGCGTGATCTCGCCGAGCCGCGCGCGCAGCACCCCCGCGGCCGGCGCGGCGGCGAGGTAGTGCGCGTGGCCGCGGCGCGCGTGGTCGGCGTGCGCGTGCGTGATCACCGCGCGCTCGACCGGCCGCCACGGGTCGATATAGAAGTCGCCCGGCGGGCAGTACAGGCCTTCGGGGCGCTGCACGATCAGGTCGTCGTCGGGCGCGGTCATGATCGGCGGGAACGGTGCTGACGGCGGCCTCAGCCGGCGCCGGGCCGCCCCAAGGCGGCTGAGCGCCCCCTCGGGGGGCAGGAGCGAAGCGACGTGGGGGCGGTCATCAATAACGCTTGCCGGACACGAACAGCAGCGCGCGCATCAGCGCGTAGGCGATCCAGTTCAGCCCGCGCGACATCAGCGGCCAGCGCGTGTGCTCGTCGCGCGCGACGCGCCGGCCGTGCGCGATCGCGTCCAGCAGGTGCGTGCGCAGCTCGCCGGCGAACGCGTCGTCGCGGATGAACAGGTTCGCTTCGCGCGCCAGCAGCAGGCTCAAGGGGTCGAGGTTGGACGAGCCGACGGTCGCGAGCGCCCCGCCCTGCGCGTCCATCACCGCGACCTTCGCGTGCAGGAAACTCTCTTCGTATTCGATGATCGAGATGCCGGCCTTCAGCATCACGTGGTAGACGGCGCGGCTCGCGTGGTACTGCATGAAGTACTCGTACTTGCCCTGCAGCAGCAGCGTGATGCGCACGCCGCGCCGCGCCGCGCGCAGCAGCGCGCGCTGCAGCTGCACGCCGGGAATGAAATACGCGTTCGCGATGATGATCTCGCTCGCCGCCTGCCCGATCGCGAGCCGGTAGTTGCCTTCGATGCTGCGCCGAAAGCGCACGTTGTCGCGCAGCACGAAGGACGCGAGCATGCCGGCTCCGGGCGGCGGCGGCGGGACGCCGATGCCGGTGTTGATGCCTTCGTCGGCCATGTCGGTGCCGGCGTGCGCGACGTCGCGCATCGCCTGCACCGCACCGTGCACATGGCGCGCCAGCTGCAGCCGCGACCACAGCCGCGTCATCGTGTCGTGCACGTCCGCCACCAGCGGGCCGGCGACGCGCACCGAGAAATCGAAGCGCGGCTGCTCGAGCACGCCGTAGTTCGGATCGAAGAAGTCGTCGAGCAGGTTGATGCCGCCGCAAAAGGCGACGGCGCCGTCGACGACGCACAGCTTGCGGTGCAGCCGGCGCCAGCGTTTGGGCACCAGCAGGCGCCAGCCCTGGGCCGGGTTGAACACGCTCCACTGCACGCCGGCGGCGCGCCAGCGCGCCTGCCACTCGGCCGGGACGTCGCCGGTGCCGACGCCGTCGACGACGACGCGGACCGCGACGCCGCGCCGCGCCGCCGCCTCGAGCGCGGCGGCAACCGTCGCGGCCGAGCGCGTGAAGTCGAAGATGTAGGTCTCCAGCAGCACCTCGCGGCTCGCCGCGGCGATCGCCTCGGCGAGCGCGGGGAAGAAGGCCTCGCCGCCCTTCAGCAGCGTCAACGCGTGCCCCGGACGAAGCGCGCGCGACGTCGGCGTCATTCGAGCGTGAGCTCGGCGACGAGCGGCAGGTGGTCCGACATGCGGGCCCAGGCCGCGCCGCGCGGCACGTGGGTGGACAGGCACTCCAGCCCGCGCAGGTAGATGCGGTCCATCGAGAAGACCGGCATGCGCGAGGGGAAGGTGTTGCTGTGCGCGGCCGGATCGTCGGGCCGCCCGGCGCGGTGCAGGCCGAGCACGCGCATCGGCGCGTCGAGCTTGGCGCCCCAGTCGTTGAAGTCGCCGGCCACGATCAGCGGCTCGTGCGCGGGCACCTCGGCCGCGACGAAGGCTTTCAGGCGCTCGACCTGGCGCACTCGGCTCGCGTGCATCAGCCCGAAGTGCGCGACGATCGCATGCACCAGCGTGCCGTTCCAGGTGACCGGCACGTGCAGCAGGCCGCGCTGCTCGAAGCGGTGGTCCGAGACATCGTGGTGGCCGATGTCGCCGAGCGGCCAGCGTGACAGCAGCGCGTTGCCGTGCTCGCCATGCGTCGTCGTCGCATTCGTGCGGTACGCGACCTCGTAACCCTCCGGGGCGAGGTAGTCGGCCTGCGGGATGCGCGGCCAGCCGTGGATCGTGTCCGGGAACTTGCGGGCCTCGGCGCGGTTCATCGCGCGCACCTCCTGCAGGAACACGAGGTCGGTGTCCAGCGCCTCGATGCCGAGCGCGAGGTTGTGGATCTCCAGCCGCTTGCGCGGGCCGACGCCGCGCACGCCCTTGTGGATGTTGTAGGTCGCGACGCGCAGCACGTGGCCCGGGAACAGCGTCGAGTGGGGCGTGCTGCGCATCGGCAAGGCCTGCGTCAAAGAAAGCGCGGCAACTGCAGCACCGCCTCGGCGTTCGACGGCGAGAAACAGCGGTCCGCCGCGGCCTGCCAGTCCAGCCACTGGTGGTGCAGGTGCTCGCGCGGCGAGAGCGTGATCGGGGTATCGCGCGGCACGCGCAGCCCGAACACGTGCTCGGTGTTGCGTGTGACGCCCGGCGCGTAGCGGTGGCGCCAGACCGGGTAGATCTCGTAGACGTTGCTCAGGCCCCAGTCGCGCAGGTTCTCCAGCGGCACGGCCGGCGAGCCGACGACGATGCCGGTCTCCTCCCGCACCTCGCGCACGACGGTCTGCACCAGCGGCTCGTCCGCAGCGTCCTTCGAGCCGGTCACGCTCTGCCAAAAGCTCGGGTGGTCGGCGCGCTCGATCAGCAGCACCTCGCGCCCGGCCGTGTGGATCACGACGAGCACGGATTCGGGGATCTTGAAGGGCTTATTGCTCACCGCAGGCTGAGGCTCGATGCAAATGAAAACGGGCGCGACGACCGCGCCCGCTTCATTCTGCATCAGGCGCGAATCAGCCTGCCGCGGTCTGGGTGTTGCGCAGCCGGATGTGCAGCTCGCGCAGCTGCTTTTCGTCGACCTCGCTGGGCGCGTTCGTCAGCAGGTCCTGGGCGCGCTGGGTCTTCGGGAACGCGATCACATCGCGCAGCGACTCGGCGCCAGTCATCAGCATCACGAAGCGATCCAGGCCGATCGCGATGCCGCCGTGCGGCGGCGCGCCGTACTGCAGCGCGTCGAGCAGGAAGCCGAACTTGAGTTGGGCCTCCTCGGCGTCGATCTTCAGCGCGCGGAACACCTTGCTCTGCACCTCCTCGCGGTGGATACGGACCGAGCCACCGCCGAGCTCGATGCCGTTCAGCACCACGTCGTAGGCCTTCGAGACGGCCGCGCCCGGGTCGGTCTCGAGCAGGTCCTCGTGGCCGTCCTTCGGCGACGTGAACGGGTGGTGCACTGCGCTCCAGCGCTGCGCGCCGTCGTCATACTCGAACATCGGGAAGTCGACCACCCACAGCGGCTCCCACACGCCCTGCACGAGGTTGTGGGCCTTGCCGAACTCGCTGTGGCCGACCTTCACGCGCAGCGCGCCGATCGCGTCGTTGACGACCTTGGCCTTGTCGGCGCCGAAGAACAGCAGGTCGCCGTCGGCCGCCTGCGTGCGCTTCAGGATCTCGGCCAGCGCGGCGTCGTGCAGGTTCTTCACGACCGGCGATTGCAGCCCTTCGCGACCCTTCGCGAGGTCGTTGACCTTGATCCAGGCCAGGCCCTTGGCGCCGTAGATCTTGACGAACTCGGTGTAGGCGTCGATCTCGCTGCGGCTGATCTCCGAGCCGCCCGGCACGCGCAGCGCGACGACCCGGCCGCCGACCATCTGCGCCGGGGCCGAGAAGACCTTGAAGTCGACGTCCTTCATCACGTCGGTCAGCTCGGTGAACTCGAGCTTCACGCGCAGGTCGGGCTTGTCGGAGCCGTAGCGGTGCATCGCGTCCGCGTACTTCATCACCGGGAAGGCCGGCAGCTCGGTGCCGATCGCATGCTTGAAGGTGCTGCGGATCATGCCCTCGAACATCGTGCGGATCTCTTCCTCGGTGAGGAACGAGGTCTCGATGTCGATCTGCGTGAACTCGGGCTGGCGGTCGGCGCGCAGGTCCTCGTCGCGGAAGCACTTGGTGATCTGGTAGTAGCGGTCGAAGCCCGCGACCATCAGCAGCTGCTTGAAGAGCTGGGGCGACTGCGGCAGCGCGAAGAACATGCCGTCGTGCACGCGGCTGGGCACGAGGTAGTCGCGTGCGCCCTCGGGCGTGCTCTTGGTCAGCATCGGCGTCTCGATGTCGATGAAGCCGTTCGCGTCGAGGAACTTGCGCACCTCCATCGCGACGCGGTAGCGCAGCATCATGTTGCGCTGCATCGCGGGGCGGCGCAGGTCGAGCACGCGGTGGGTCAGGCGCGTCGTCTCCGACAGGTTGTCGTCGTCGAGCTGGAACGGCGGCGTGATGCTCGGGTTCAGCACCTCGATCTCCAGGCACAGCACCTCGATCTTGCCGCTCGTGATGTTCGCGTTGACCGTGCCGGCCGGGCGCGCGCGCACCTTGCCGGTGATCTTCAGGCAGAACTCGTTGCGCACGTCCTCGGCGGCCTTGAACATCTCGGCGCGGTCCGGGTCGCAGACGACCTGGACGATGCCCTCGCGGTCGCGCAGGTCGATGAAGATCACGCCGCCATGGTCGCGGCGGCGATGGGCCCAGCCCATCAACGTGACGGTCTGGTCCATCAAGGCCTCGGAGACGAGGCCGCAGTAGGTTGTTCTCATGAAATCACTCCGGGGCGGCTGCCGACTTCGGGCGCCGCCGCATGCACAGGGGGGGCCACGACGCCCATCGAAATCACGTACTTCAGCGCCTCGTCGACGCTCATCTGCAGCACGATCACGTCGGCGCGCGGCACCATCAGAAAGAAGCCCGAGGTCGGGTTCGGCGTCGTCGGCACGTACAGGCTCAGGTAGTCGCCCGCGAGGTGCAGCGCCGCCTCGCCGCCGGGCTTGCCGGTGACGAACGCGATCGTCCAGCTGCCGGCGCGCGGGTACTGCACCAGCACCGCCTCGCGAAACGCGTTGCCGCTGCTGGAGAACAGCGTGTCGGAGACCTGCTTGACCGAGCTGTAGATCGACTTGACGATCGGGATCTGGCTCAGCAGGCGGCTGCCCTGGCGCAGCCACCACTGGCCGACGATGTTGGTCGCGAAGATGCCGGTGACGAGCAGGGTCAGCACCATCACGATCACGCCCAGGCCCGGGATCTGCAGCAGCATGTCGATCAGCGGCGCGGCCGCCGAGGGCAGCACCGCGCGGCCGGCGTTCAGGAACCAGCCGAACACGCCGTCCAGCAGGCCGAGCGCGGCCTGCAGGACCCAGATCGTGATGGCCAGCGGGAGCCAGACGAGCAGCCCGGCGATCAGGTATTTCTTCAAGGCAGGCCGTTCACTTCGCACCGGCCGCGGGCGGTGCCGCCGGCGCCGAGGGCGCGGGCGCGGGGGCCGGCGCGGCGTCGCTCTTCGAGGCGGCGGGCGCCGGGGCCGCAGTCGACGCGTCGGGCTTGGCGGCGTCGGTCTTCGCGCCGTCCGCGCCCTCGCCGGCAGCCGGCTTGCCCTTGGCCGAATCGCCGCCGCGGAAGTCCGTCACGTACCAGCCCGAGCCCTTGAGCTGAAAGCCCGCCGCGGTGACCTGCTTCGCGAACGTCGCCGCGCCGCAGGACGGGCACACCGTCAGCAGCGGGTCGGACATCTTCTGCAGCACATCTTTCGCGTGGCCGCAGGTCGTGCAGCGGTAGGCGTAGATTGGCATCTGTACCCCTAAGGTCTTGATTCGAAAAGGAAAACCGCGAATTATACGGCGCGGTCAACGGCCATGGAGGAACAGCGCCGCTGCCCCGAGCCCGATCAGCACGCCGAACGCGACGGCGATCATCAGGCGCAGCAGGCCGTTGGTGCGGCGTTGCTCGTTCAGCATCGCCTCCAGCGCCCGCTCCTGCGCGCCGGCGCGCGGCTGCAAGGCCTGGTGCAGCAGCCGCGGCAGCTCGGGCAGCAGCTGGACGTAGCGCGGCGCCTCGTTCTTCAGCCGCTCGATCAGCCCCTTGAAACCGACCTGCTGGTTCATCCAGTCCTCGAGAAACGGCTTCGCGGTGTTCCACAGGTCGAGCTCGGGGTCGAGCTGGCGGCCGAGCCCTTCGACATTGAGCAGCGTCTTTTGCAGCAGCACCAGCTGCGGCTGGATCTCGACATTGAAACGGCGCGAGGTCTGGAACAGCCGCAGCAGCACCTGGCCGAGCGAGATGTCTTTCAGCGGGCGGTCGAAATGCGGCTCGCAGACGGCGCGGATCGCGCCTTCGAGCTCGTCGACGCGGGTGTGCGGCGGCACCCAGCCGCTCTCGACGTGCAGCTCGGCGACGCGCTTGTAGTCGCGCCGGAAGAACGCGATGAAGTTCTGCGCGAGGTATTCCTTGTCGAACTCGGTCAGCGTGCCGACGATGCCGAAGTCGAGCGCGATGTAGCGCCCGAAGCTCGCCGGATCGGTGCTGACCTGGATGTTGCCCGGGTGCATGTCGGCGTGGAAAAAGCCGTCGCGAAACACCTGGGTGAAAAAGATCGTGACGCCGTCGCGCGCGAGCTTCGGGATGTCGACACCGGCGTCGCGCAGGCGCTGGACCTGGCTGATCGGCAGGCCCTTCATGCGCTCCATCACGATCACGCTCTGGGTGCACAGGTCCCAGACCATCTCGGGCACCAGCACCAGGCCCAGGCCCTGCATGTTGCGGCGCAGCTGCGCGGCGTTCGCGGCCTCGCGCACGAGGTCGAGCTCGTCGTGCAGGTAGTTGTCGAACTCGGCCACGACCTCGCGCGGCTTCAGGCGCTTGCCGTCGGCGCTCAGCCGCTCGACCCAGCGCGCCAGCGTGCGCATCAGCGAGAGGTCGTCGTCGATCACGTCGAGCATGCCGGGCCGCAGGACCTTCACCGCGACCTCGCGCCCGCCCTTGAGCACCGCGAAGTGGACCTGCGCGATCGAGGCGCTGGCGACCGGCTCGGCCTCGAAGCTCTCGAAGATCGAATCGATCGGCCGGCCGAAGGCCTGCTCCACGAGCTGGCGGGCCAGCGCGGCCGGAAACGGCGGCACGCGATCCTGCAGCTTCGCGAGCTCTTCGGCGAAGTCGGCCGGCAGCAGGTCGCGCCGCGTCGACAGCACCTGGCCGAATTTCACGAAGATCGGGCCGAGCCGCTCCAGCCCCAGCCGCAGCCGCTCGCCGCGCGGGGCGTCGAGCGAGCGCCCGAGCGTCATCAGCCGCACCAGCAGCCGCACCCAGGGCTGGCGGAAGCTGGAGAGCGCCAGCTCGTCCAGCCCGTAGCGCAGAACCGTGATCGAGATGAAGATCAGCCTGGCGAGATGCCTCATTTCGACGCTGAACCGGAACCCCGCGAGACGAGGCCGTCGACCGTGCGGATCAACGCCCGAACCCCGGCCGCGATGCCGCCCGCCACGCGCGCGATCTCGCGCGCCGGGGCCTGGCCGACGACGCGGGCGAGATCGTCCTGCACGTCCCAGCGCAGGTTGTCGAACAGCCAGTTCAGGTCGGACGCGAAGGCGGCGTCGCCGGAGACGTCGACCTTCGGCCGCACCCCCATCAGCGCCTGCGAGAGCGCCAGCGCCGGGTTCGAGGCGTCGATACGCACATGCAGATCGGGCTCGGCCGGGTCGCCCGGCTCGCACCATTCGATCAGCCCGGCCCGCGTGACGCGAAAGCGCGTGGCCGGCAGCGCCGGCAGCAGCGTCGGCCAGCCGTCGAAGCTCAGCGCGATGCAGCGCCCGGCGTGCGCCGCCAGCTTGCGCGCGGCGAGCGGCTCGGCGCTCAGGACGTGGTTGACCAGCAGCGTCAGGCGCTCCATGACCGCTTTGCTGAACAATATATTGAGTTCGTGGAACATGCACGGATTGTAGGCACGCAGATGAAGGTCGTACCCCGTGTTCGAGGGCAGAAGAGTTTGCAATTTGAAGGAGAATTTGCTCGATACTTTGACGCGACGGCATCGGGGCCCGCCGGCCTTCGATGGCGGCTCGCATGCCGCGCCGAGGGCTCCACAATCCGCAGCTGGCGCGTACCCACACTGACCCATGTTCGAAGACCCCACTTACAAGAGAACGTTCTACAGCGCACCGCAATCCGTCACCTCGCTGGTGGCGGCGCTGCTCGAGCCCAGCATCATGGTGCTGACCTTCTTGTTCGCGACGGTGTATTCCGGCGCGCCGGTCGATCGGCCGGCGCTGACGCTGTGCCTGCTGGTGTTTGCGCTGACATTTCCGGGCCGCAACCGCTTCCGCGACAACCTGATCGCCGCCGGGGTCGACATCCTCTCGTCGTGGATCACGCTGATCGCGATCCTCGGCCTGTGCGGCTACGCGACGCGCAGCCTGCACTACTTCCACAACGACGCGCTGCCCGGCTGGCTGATCGCCACACCGATCCTGCAGTGGGTCGCGGTGTGGATCGGCAAGTCGATCGTGCAGCGCCTGTCGGCCCAGCCCTCGGCACGCCGCACCGCGGTCGTGATCGGCGCGGGGCAGCTCGGCGTCAAGGTCGCGAAGGCGATCACGCAAAGCGCCGAGCTCGGCGTCGATTTCATCGGCTACTTCGACGACCGCACCGACGACCGCATCGACGCCGAGGCGAACCCGCAATTCCTGGGCAACCTGAAAAGCGTCGCCGCGTACTGCAACGAGCACCGCGTGCGCGAGATCTACATCACGCTGCCGCTGGGCTCGCAGCCGCGCATCGTCGAGCTGCTGCAGGACATCCAGGGCACGACCGCCTCGCTCTTCTTCGTGCCGGACGTCTTCGGCATCAGCATCATCCAGGGCCGGCTGCAGGACATGAACGGCGTGCCCGTCGTCGGCATCTGCGAGACGCCGTTCACCGGCACCAACGACCTCGTCAAGCGCATCAGCGACATCGTGCTCTCCTCGCTGATCCTGCTGCTGATCTCGCCGATCCTGCTGGCCATCGCGATCGGGGTCAAGCTCAGCTCGCGCGGCCCGGTGATCTTCAAGCAGCGCCGCAACGGCCTGGACGGCAGCGAGATCATCGTCTACAAGTTCCGCTCGATGACGACGCAGGACAACGGCAGCGTCGTGCGCCAGGCGACCAAGAACGACGCGCGCATCACGCCGTTCGGCGGCTTCCTGCGGCGCACCTCGCTGGACGAGCTGCCGCAGTTCATCAACGTGCTGCAGGGCCGCATGAGCATCGTCGGGCCGCGCCCGCACGCCGTCGCGCACAACGAGCAGTACCGACGCCTGATCAGCGCCTACATGGTGCGCCACAAGGTCAAGCCCGGGATCACCGGCTGGGCGCAGGTCAACGGCTATCGCGGCGAAACCGACACGATCGACAAGATGCAGGCGCGCGTCGAATACGATCTCGAGTACCTGCGCAACTGGTCGCTGGGGCTGGACCTGCAGATCATCGTGCGAACGATTCGGCTGGTGTTGTTCGACCGGCACGCTTATTGAATCAGGACGATGCGCGGCGTGCCGCGCACGATCTCCCGCAATAATTCGGGTCGGCAGAGTCGCCGTGAACCCCCTTGGAGGACACAGAACATGCAAGCTCCGAAAGCCCAGATCCTCAAATCGCCGCTGCAAAAGCCCTTGGTCGCCGCGATTTTGGCGGCCACCGGCTGCGGGGCGTTTGCCCAGGAGGCCCCGGCGACGAACTACCTCGGGCTGCGCGAGACCGTCGGGCGCACCTCCAACGTCTTCGTCGTGCCGGACGGCCCGCACGACTATTTCTACACCACCAGCCTGCTCGGCGGCCTGGACAAGACCTACAGCCGCCAGCGCCTGTATGGCACCGCCGACGTCGACCTGAACCGCTACCACAGCGCGACCGCGCTGAACAACACCGGCTACAACGTGAATGGCGGCTGGGACTGGGCGACGATCGAAAAGCTCTCCGGCAGCTTCACCGGCAGCGCGACCAAGAGCCTGGCCAGCCTGTCCGGCAACGCCAGCATCCCGACGACCGAGCGCAACCTCGCGAAGACGGACCAGCTCGCCGCGATCGTCCGCTGGGGCGGCGAGGGCCTGCTCTCGCTCGAAGGCAGTTTCGGCCACAGCCGGGTGAGCTACTCGGATCCGGCCTACATCACCCAGGAATCCTCGGCCGACACCAGCAGCCTCGGCGGCTTCTACCGCGTCGGGCCCACGCTGCGCCTGGGCCTGGCGGGCCGCTTCACGCGGGTGTACCAGCCCAACGCCGCGCCGGTCGCGGGCGGCGGCGGCTTCCAGTCCGAAACCACCGACGGCAAGAACCTGGACTTGACCGCCGACTGGCAGTACAGCGTCCAGACCAACGTGAACGCACGCCTGAGCTACACGAAGCAGACCTTCTCGGGCTCCACCTCGGGTGACGGCTTCTCCGGGCTGACCGGGGCGATCTACGCCAACTACCAGCCGACCGGCAAGCTCTTTTTCAGCGCCGCGCTGCTGCGCGAC
Organism: Burkholderiaceae bacterium; assembly: GCA_036500445.1. GTDB lineage: Bacteria > Pseudomonadota > Gammaproteobacteria > Burkholderiales > Burkholderiaceae_C > LMDS01. The sequence goes on from DASYCA010000143.1 coordinate 52,608, forward strand.
GCCGGCATCAACGCGACCTTCTTCAACGTGATCGGCGCGCCGACGACGACCACCGGCCCGACCACGTCGACGGTCTCGCTGTCCGAGAACAGCCAGGTCACGAACACCGGCGTGCTGGGCCTGCGCTACCTCGCGACCGCGAAGATCGCCGGGACGCTGGGCTACCAGTACCGCAACTCGAAGACGGACGCCGCGGACGGCACCACCACCGGCACCCAGAACGACAAGCTGCAGACCGTGTCGCTGGGGCTGACCTACGACTTCGACCGCAACTGGCAACTGGCCTGCAACTACTCGCACCAGAACCGAGACGTCTCGGGCGTCGGGCCGTTCACCTACATCGTCAACATGACCAGCTGCTCGGCGCAGTTCCTGCTGCGATGACGAACCCGGCGCGCATTCTCCTGACCGGGGCGACCGGCTACATCGGCTCGCACACCTGGTTGAGTCTGCTCGCCGCAGGGTACCGCGTCGTCGGCGTCGACGACTTCTCCAACAGCTCGCCGGCGGTGCTGGAGCGGCTCCAGCGCCTGGCCGGGGTCGTGCCCGAATTCGTCCGCGCGAACGTCTGCGACGGCGCGGCGATGGACGCCCTGTTTGCGCGCGAGCGCATCGACGCGGTCGTCCATTTCGCCGCGTTCAAGGCGGTCGGCGAGAGCGCGGCCAAGCCGCTGGCCTATTACGCGAACAACCTCGGCGGCCTGCTCAGCGTGAGCCAGGCGATGGCGCGCCACGGCTGCAAGACCTTCGTGTTCAGCTCGAGCGCGACGGTCTACGGCCGGCCCGAGAGCCTGCCGATCAAGGAAGACGCCGCGCTGTCGGCGACCAACCCCTACGGCGCGACCAAGCTGATGGGCGAGAACATCCTGCGCGACGCGGGGCGCGCCGACCCGGCGCTGGCGATCGCGCTGCTGCGTTACTTCAACCCCGCGGGCGCGCACGAGAGCGGCCTGATCGGCGAAGACCCGCGCGACGTCCCGAACAACCTGATGCCGTACGTGACCCAGGTGGCGGTCGGCAAGCGCGCGCGGCTGCAGGTCTTCGGCAACGACTACGCGACGCCGGACGGCACCGGCGTGCGCGACTACGTCCACGTGCTGGACCTGGCCGCCGGCCACGTCGACGCGCTGCGCTACCTGCTGGACACCCGGGCGTCGGTCACCGCCAACCTCGGCACCGGGCGCGGCCACAGCGTGCTGGAGCTCGTCCAGGCGTTCGAGCGCGCGAGCGGGCGGCCGATCCCGGTCGAAATCGTGGGCCGCCGGCCCGGCGACATCGACGCCTGCTACGCCGATGCGACGCGCGCGCACGAGCTCTTCGGCTGGCGCGCGGCGCGCGACCTCGACGCGATGTGCGCCGACAGCTGGCGCTGGCAGCGCATGAACCCTGCCGGCCTCGCGGGCGACCCGGCGCCGCCGGCGACCTGAAGAATCCTCGATAGCCAACCTTTCCCCCATGAAAATCCAACCGATCATCCTCGCCGGCGGCAGTGGCACCCGGCTGTGGCCGCTGTCGCGCGCTCAGTACCCAAAGCAGTTCCTGGTGCTGCAGGGCGACCGCAGCCTGTTCCAGCAAGCGGTGCAGCGCCTGTCGTCGCCGACCGCGGCCGATGTCGAGGTCGCGCCGCCTTGCGTGGTGGGCAATGACCAGCACCGCTTCCTGATCCTGGACCAGTTGCGCGAGCTCGCGCTCGCGCCGGCCTCGGTGCTGCTCGAGCCGGTCGGGCGCAACACCGCGCCGGCGATGACCCTGGCCGCGCTGCATGCCGTCGAGGCCGGTGACGACCCGATCCTGGTCGTCGGCCCCGCCGACCAGACGGCGACCGACGAAGCCGCGTTCACCGCCGCGCTGCAGCGCGCCGTGCGGGCCGCAGCCGATGGCGCGATCGTGATCCTGGGCATCACGCCGGACCGCCCCGAGACCGGCTTCGGCTACATCCGCAGCACCGACGCGCCCGATGCGCTCGGCGCCGAGCGGGTCGCCGAGTTCGTCGAGAAGCCCGACCTCGCGACCGCGCAGCGCTACCTCGCAGACGGCCATTACTACTGGAACAGCGGGCTGTTCGTCGTGCGCGCGTCGGTGTGGCTGGCGGCGATCGAGCGGTTTCGGCCCGACATCGCGAGCGCCTCGCGCCAGGCCTGGGCCACCCGGACGACCGACGGCAGCTTCATCCGCCCCGACAAGGACGCCTTCGCGGCGATTCCGAGCGAGTCGATCGACTACGCGGTGATGGAAAAATGCCCGGCCGCCGCCGCCGGCGGCGGCGCGAACCGCTTCGACATCCGGATGGTTCGGCTGGCGGCCGGCTGGTCCGACCTCGGGGCCTGGGACGCCGTCTGGCAGGTCAGCCCGAAGGACGCCGACGGCAATGCCAGCGTCGGCGACGCGATGATCAACAAGAGCCGGAACACGCTGGTTCACGCGACCAGCCGGCTCGTCGGCGTGGTCGGCCTGAGCGACGTCATCGTCGTCGAGACGCCGGACGCGGTGCTCGTCGCCGATCGGGCGCAAAGCCAGAACGTGCGCCAGCTGGTCGACCACCTGCACCAGGCCAAGCGCACCGAGCACACGCTGCACCGGCAGGTGCACCGGCCCTGGGGCTGGTACGACAGCATCGACTCGGGCCCGCGCTTCCAGGTCAAGCGCATCATGGTCAAGCCGGGTGCGAGCCTGAGCCTGCAGATGCATCACCACCGCGCCGAGCACTGGATCGTCGTCAGCGGGACGGCCGAGGTCACCAACGGCGACCAGGTCATCCTGCTGACCGAGAACCAGAGCACCTACATCCCGCTGGGCACCACGCACCGCCTGTCGAACCCGGGCAAGGTGCCGCTCGAAATCATCGAGGTGCAGTCGGGCAGCTACCTGGGCGAGGATGACATCGTTCGGTTCGAGGACACCTACGGGCGGCATTGACGGAACGCGCCCGG
>DASYCA010000144.1:0-4315 GCA_036500445.1 Burkholderiaceae bacterium
GCCGTTCGACCTGGTGCTGATGGACTGCCAGATGCCGGTGATGGACGGCTACGACGCGACCCGCGCACTGCGCCTGAACCCGGCCTGGCGCGACCTGCCGGTGATCGCGATGACGGCCAACGCGATGCAGGGCGACCGCGAGGAGGCGCTGGCCGCCGGCATGAACGACCACATCCCGAAGCCGCTGAACATCGAGGCGATGTTCGAGACGATGCTGCGCTGGCTGCCGCCGCCCGGCGACGCGGCGCCGGAATAGCCGCCGGGCCCGTCAGGCGCCCTGCGCGTTCAGCCCGAGCCGCGCCATCAGCTCGGGCAAGGTATCGAGGCGTAAAGCCCGGGCGGCGGAAAGTCGCCCGTAAGATTTCTGCATGCATCATCCGTGCGCCATGCACCGCAGCCCCCACGAAGAACGGCCCGTCTCCCGCCCGCGCGGCCGCGTTCGCCGCCCCCCGCGATGAGCCGCATCGCGCTCGTCGAAGACAACGCGCGCCTGGGGCAGTTGCTCGGCAAGGCGCTGGGCGGCGTCGGGATCGGGGTCGATGTCTTCACGCAGCTCGAATCCGCGTGGCCGGCGATCCGCGATGCCGGTTACGAGGCGGTCGTGATCGACCGCGGCCTGCCCGATGGCGACGGTCTCGATCTGGTGCGGCGCCTGCGCGCCGCGCAGGACTCGGTGCCCTGCCTGATGCTGACGGCGCGCGATGCGCTGCACGACCGCGTCGACGGCCTCGAATCGGGCGCCGACGACTACCTGGCCAAGCCGTTCGCGATGGAAGAACTGGTCGCCCGCGTGCGTGCGCTGACGCGCCGCCGCCCGGCGCTGCACGACCCGTCGCAGGGCTTCGGCGACCTGCGCCTCCTGCCGGACGACGGCCGCATGGCCTGTGCCGATCAGAGCGTCACGCTCGCCTCGGCCGAACTGCTGATCATGCTCGGCCTGTTGCGGGCCGGCGGCAAGACCGCGCGCCGCTCGGCGCTCGAGCTGGCGGCCTGGGGCGTTGCCGAGGCCGTGTCGCCGAACGCGCTCGACGTGGCCCTGCACCGCCTGCGCCGCAAGCTGCTGGCGATCGGCTCCACGGTCCGGATCGTCAACATGCGGGGGCTCGGCTATGCAGTGGTCGAATCTTAGGGGCCTGCGCAGCCTTCGAGGCCGGCTGTTCGCCGCCTATGCCATCGGCATGCTGCTGACGGCGGCGCTGGCGACGCTCGCGTTCACGGCCATCTTCACGTGGCAAGCCGACCTGCTCGTGCGTCACGGCCTGAACAAGGCGGCGCACCAGGTGGCGCGCCGGGTCGAGCTCGACGCCAGCGGCCGGCCCGTCAAGCTGGTGCTGCCGGCCCGGTGGCAGTGGCTCTACGACGAACTCCCGCAGGATGTCGAGTTCCGCGTCGTCGACGGCGCGGGCAACGCGCTGCCGGTCATCGAGCGCGCCGGCCTGCTGCTGCCGCCGAGCCTGCGCCTGGAGTCGCCGCTGGCGGCGACGATGGTCGACGTGCTGGGCCGCACGGTCCACGTGGTGAGCGTGCGGATCGAACAGGCCACCGGCAGCTTCTACCTGCAGGTGGCGAGCAGCGATCGCCTCGCGGCGCTCGGCGACCTGCTGCAGCGCAAGCCGACGCCGGGCGTCGTCCTGACCGTCGTCGTCTCGATTCCGGTGCTCTGCGCCCTGGTGCTGCTCGTGCTCGGCACGCTGTTGCGGCCGCTGCGGGACGCCTCGACGGCCGCCGCGCGCATCGACGCGCGCAACCTGTCGACCCGGTTGTCGACGCGCGATTCGCCGCTCGAACTGGTGCCGCTGATCGACGCGTTCAACCTCGCCCTCGAACGCCTCGAACAGGGCTATCGATTGCAGCAGCAGTTTCTCGGCGCCGCCGCGCACGAGTTGAAGACGCCGCTCGCGCTGATGCGCGGGCAGATCGAGCTCGACGGCACGGCCGATCGGCAGACGCTGCTGAGCGACATCGACCTGATGGCGCGCCACGTCCAGCAGCTGCTGCACCTGGCCGAGGTGAGCGACAGCCGCAGCTACAAGCTCGAGGCCATCGCCGTCGCCGAGGTCGCGGACGACGTGCTGTCGTTCCTGTCGCGCATGGCCGACCGCAACGAGGTGCAACTCGACCTGCAGCTGCCGAGCGAGGCGGTCTCGTGGCGCGGGGACGGCAGCGCGCTCTTCACGCTGCTGAAGAATCTGGTGGAGAACGCGATCCAGCACTCGCCGCGCGGCGGCGTGGTCACGCTGCTGATCGATGGCGCGGGGCTGAGCGTGAGCGATGAAGGCCCCGGCATCGCGCCGGCGCATGCGGCACACGTCTTCGAGCGCTTCTGGCGCGGTTCGCCGGATCGCGACGCCGCCGGCCGCGGCGCCGGCCTGGGGCTGTCCATCTGCCAGGAGATCGCCGTCGCGCAGGGCTGGTCGCTCGGCCTGCGCGACGTGCCCCGGGGCGCCTCGTTCCGCCTGAGCGTGACGCCCGGCGCGGCGGCAAATCTCATGGCGGGTCTCGGCCAGGCGCCGGGTGCCGACGGTGTTTTTTCTTCCTTCGCTCGACCATCCACCCCGGAGTCTTTTCCATGAAGTTTCGTCCCGATCGCAGCGTTCGCCTGTTCAGTTCGAGTGCGTTGATCTGTTGTTTGGCTTCGCTCGCGGCCCCGCATGCGATGGCGCAGGCCGCCCCCGACGCCTGGAAGGTCACGCTCGGGCTCGGCGCGATCAACGAGCCGCTGTACCCGGGCAGCGGCGAGACCAAGAACCGCGCGCTGCCGGTGATCAGCGCCGGCTACGGCCGCTATTTCATCGGCGGCGTTCCCGGTGCCGGCGTTCCGGCCGGCGTCGGCGCTTACCTCGTCCAGCAGGAGCACTGGCATCTCGGCATCGGTCTCGGCGGCAACTTCGAGAGCCCGCGCAAGGAGTCCGACTCGCCGCGTCTGCGCGGTCTCGGCGACATCGACCGCACCGCGCTCGGTGCCGTGTTCGGCAGCTACAGCGATCGCTGGTTCGAGCTGCGCGCCGGCGTCCTGACCGACATCGGCGGCAAGCACGAGGGCACCCGCATTTCGGCCGATGTCGAGTTCAAGTACGCCTTGACCGATCAGCTGCTCATCACGGGCGGCCCCGGCATCACCTGGGCCGACCGCCAGTACACGCAGACCTTCTTCGGCGTCGACGCCGCGCAAAGTGCGGCCTCCGGGCTGGCCGCGTACGACGCGAAGAGCGGCATCAACTCGATCCGCCTCGGGCTGGGGGCCAACTACCGGCTCACGCCGAGCTGGGGCATCGGCGCGCGCGCCACCTTCGGCAGCCTGCGCGGCGACGCCGCCGACAGCCCGATCACGGAGAAGAAATCGCAGAACACGTTCGGGGTGTTCGCGACCTACCGCTTCTAGGATTCGGCCTCGACTCAGCGGCGATGGCGCCGCGCGATCAGCTCGATCAGCTCGCGAAACAGCGCGTGGTCCAGCGGGCCCGAGAGGTCCAGCACATGGCTGCGGCTGTAGTACGGGCTGAGGTCGAGCCCGACGCCGACGCCGTAGATCTCGGCACCCTGCGCCTCGAAGCGTTCGACCACGTCCTTCAGGTGGTGGTCGAGGTAGTGCGCGTCGTTCGCGAGGGCCGTCGCGCTGTCCATCGGCGAGCCGTCGCTGATCACGATCAACATCTGGCGGGCTTCGTCGCGCGCGACCAGGCGGCGCATCGCCCAGCCCATGGCCTCGCCGTCGATGCCTTCGCGAAACAGCTCGGCCTTCAGCATCGCGGCGATCCCGGCGCGCCCCCGGCGCCAGCTCGTCGCCGCGTCCTTGAAGACCAGGTGGCAGACCTCGTTCAGCCGGCCGGGGTGCGCGGGCCGGCCGGCGCGGATCCAGTCGCGCTGCGCGCGCCCGCCGTTCCAGGCGCCGGTCGTGAAGCCCAGCACCTCGCTCGCGACGCCGGCCTGTTCGAGCGCGCGCACCCAGACGTCGACCAGCACCGCGACCGATTCGATGTGCTCCTTCATCGAGCCCGAGCAGTCGATCAGCACGCTGACCAGACAATCCGCGCGCGGCTCTTCGCGCTCGGTGCGGAACAGGCGCCGTTCGGTTGGCGAGCTGACCAGTTGCGCGAGGCGCCGGCCGTCGATCTGGCCTTCTTCCTGGCCGCCGTCCCAGCCGTCGCGTTGCGGCAGTGCCAGCAGCGCCTTCAGGTCGCGGGCGAGATGGGCGAGGTTCACGCCGAGGCCGGCGATGCGCCGGTCCAGGCGCTGGCGGTAGTCCTTCAGAACCTCGGCGCGCACCAGCGACGCGGCCGCGAGCTCGCGGTCGTAGGCCGTTGTGAAAACGCGG
>DASYCA010000145.1:0-9043 GCA_036500445.1 Burkholderiaceae bacterium
GTCGCCGGCTCCGACGGCATGCTCGTCGGGCGCGAGCTCGGCAGCGCGACGGTCGGCCTGGTCGGCATGGCACCGGCCGCGAAGTCGATGGTGCAGATGTTGTCGGGCTTCGGCAGCAAGATCGTCGGCTACGACCCGGCCCTGCACGCGAGCGAGAGCGTGTTCGAGCGCTGGGGCGTGAAGCCGCTGGGCTTGCGCGAGCTGCTCGAGCAGTCGGACGCCGTCTGCGTGCAGTTGAGTTTCTTCAGCCGCTACCGCGGGCTGCTGGGCGAGCGTTTCTTGCCCTTCAGCAAGCCGAACCAGGTCATCGTCAGCATCTCGCACTCGGGCCTGTTCGACGAGGCGGCGCTGGCCACCGCGCTGATCAGCGGCCGCGTCGCCGCGGCCTGGCTGGACAGCCTGGAGCCGGGCGCGCTCGACGAAGACCGGCCGCTCTACGGCATCGAGAACCTGCAGATCACGCCGCGCGTCGCGAGCACGACGCGCGAGTCGCGCCTGCGCAGCGCCTGGGCCGTCGCGCGCCGCATCGACGAGCTGCTCGGCGCCGCGGCGCCGTCACCGCAAGGCTTCAAGTCGAGCGCGCAAGGCCTGCCAATTGATCTTGCAATCGAGCCACAGTCGCCGTGAATTCGGCGACGCGCTGGCGCTCCTGAGCGACCACGGCCGCGGGCGCGCGGGCGACGAAGCCCTCGTTGCCGAGCTTGGCGGTGGCGCGGGCGATTTCACCCTGCAGCCGCGCGATCTCCTTGCCCAGGCGCTCGGTTTCGGCCGCCACATCGACCTCGACATACAGCGCCAGGCGTGATTCGCCCTGCACCGCGACGGCGGCCGCGCGCGTCGCCTCAGCGAAGCTCGCGTCGTCGGCGAAGGGCGTCACTTCGGTCAGTCGCGCCAGCGCCTTCAGCACCGGCGCGGCCTGGTCGATGAACGCGTCGTCGCCGCGCACGTACAGCGGCACGCGCGCGCCCGGAGCCAGGCCCATCTCGCTGCGCAGCGCACGGCAGGTGCCGACGGCCGCCTTCAGCTTGGCGACCCAGGCGTCGGCGCCGGCATCGACCTTCTCGAGCTGCGCCTTCGGGTAGGCGGCGGTCACGATGCTCGCACCCTCGGCGTGCCGGCCGGCGACCGGGGCGACCGACTCCCACAGCTCCGCGGTGATGAACGGCATGATCGGGTGCATCAGCCGCAGCACCGTCTCGAGCACGCGGATCAGCGTGTGGCGCGTCGCGCGCTGCTGCGCCTCGCCGCCGCTTTCCGTGGCCACCGCGATCTGCACCTTCGCGATCTCGATGTACCAGTCGCAGTACTCGTCCCAGACGAAGGCGTAGAGGGCGTTCGCGACGTTGTCGAGCCGGTAGTCGGCAAAGCCTTGCTCCACGGCCGCCTCGACGCGCTGCAGCTCGCTGGTGATCCATTTGTCGGCCGCGCTGAAGCTCATGTAGCCGTGCGCCGGGCCGCCCGGCTGGCACTCGGCCTTCGTGTGTTTCTTCAGCCCGCAGTCCTGGCCTTCGCAGTTCATCAGCACGAACTTGGTCGCGTTCCAGAGCTTGTTGCAGAAGTTGCGGTAGCCCTCGCAGCGCTTGGTGTCGAAGTTGATGTTGCGGCCCAGGCTCGCGTAGGACGCCATCGTGAAGCGCAGCGCGTCGGCGCCATAGGCCGGCATGCCGTCCGGGAACTCCTTCGTGACGCGCGCGGCGACCTTCGGCGCCGTCTCGGGCTTGCGCAGCCCGGTCGTCGCCTTCTCGATCAGGGTCGGCAGCCCGACGCCTTCGACGAGGTCGATCGGGTCGAGCACGTTGCCCTCCGACTTGCTCATCTTCTTGCCTTCGCTGTCGCGCACCATGCCGTGGATGTAGACGGTGCGGAACGGCACGCGGCCGGTGAAGTGGGTCGTCATCATGATCATCCGGGCGACCCAGAAGAAGATGATGTCGTAGCCGGTCACGAGCACGCTGGAGGGCAGGAACAGCTCCATCTCCTTCGTGTTGGCCGGCCAGCCGAGGGTGGAAAACGGCACCATCGCGGACGAGAACCAGGTGTCCAGCACGTCTTCGTCGCGCGTCAGCGGCCCGGCGTAGCCCGCGGCGGTGGCCTTGGTGCGCGCCTCGGCCTCATTTCGGCCGACGAAGATCTCGCCGCCGCTGCCGTACCAGGCCGGGATCTGGTGGCCCCACCAGAGCTGGCGGCTGATGCACCAGTCGGTGATGTTGTTCATCCACTGGTCGTAGGTGCTGACCCAGTTCTCGGGGACGAACTTGACTTCGCCCGACTTCACCGCGTCGATCGCCTTCTGCGCGATCGATTTGCCGTCCGGCGCGGCCTTGCCGACCGCCATGAACCACTGCTCGGTCAGCATCGGCTCGACCACCTCGCCGGTGCGCTCGCAGATCGGCACCATGTTCTTGTGCGGCACGGCTTTTTCGAAGAAGCCCTGCGCCTCCAGGTCGCGCAGCACGGCCTTGCGCGCGACGTAGCGGTCCAGCCCGCGGTAGGGCACCGGGCCGTTGTCGTTGATCTTCGCGTCGAGCGTGAAGATCGTGATCATCGGCAGGTTGTGGCGCTGCGCGCAGGCGTAGTCGTTGAAGTCGTGCGCGCCGGTGATCTTCACGCAGCCCGAGCCGAACTCGCGGTCGACGAAATCGTCGGCGATGATCGGGATCTTGCGGTCGCACAGCGGCAGGTCGACGAATTTGCCGACCAGGTGCTTGTAGCGTTCGTCGTCCGGGTGCACGCACAGCGCGCCGTCGGCCAGCATCGTCTCGGGCCGCGTCGTCGCGATGTGCATGCCGCGCACGCCGTCGATCGGGCCGTCCGAGAACGGGTACAGGATGTGCCACATGAAGCCGTTGCGCTCTTCGCTGACGACTTCGAGGTCGGACACCGCCGACTTGAGCACCGGATCCCAGTTGACGAGCCGGTTGCCGCGGTAGATCAGGCCCTGCTCGTGCAGCTGCACGAAGCAGTCGGTGACGATGGTCGAGCGCGTCTCGTCCATCGTGAAGTACTCGCGCGCCCAGTCGACGCTGGCACCCATGCGGCGCATCTGGTTCGTGATCGTCGCGCCCGAGCTCTGCTTCCACTCCCAGACCTTGGCGACGAAATTCTTGCGGCCGAGCGCGTGGCGGCTCGTGCCCTGCTTATCGAGCTGGCGCTCGACGACGATCTGCGTCGCGATGCCGGCGTGGTCGGTGCCGGGCACCCACAGCGTGTTGTCGCCGCGCATGCGGTGGTAGCGCGTCAACGAGTCCATGATGGTCTGGTTGAACGCATGCCCCATGTGCAGGGTGCCGGTGACGTTCGGCGGCGGCAGCTGGATGCTGAACGACGGCTTACTGGCATCCAGCGTCGGCGTGTAGGCGCCGCTTTGTTCCCACAGCGGCGCCCAGCGCGCTTCGATCGCGGCGGGTTCAAACGATTTGGCGAGTTCGGTCATGACCGAATTGTAGAAGCTGGGCTCTTCTCCCTCTCCCTCTGGGAGAGGGGACGAGTGCTACATCAGCAGGTGCTCGCCCGCGTTGTCCCCGCCCAGGATCACGTAGTTGACCTTGCGCACGTCCATCAGCTTGGTCCCGCCGGCGTACGAGATCGAGCTCTGCACGTCCTCCTGCATCTCGCGCAGCGTGTCGGCCAAATGCCCCTTGATCGGCTCCAGGATGCGCTTGCCCTCGACGTGCTTGTACTCGCCCTTGTTGAAGTCGCTCGCCGAGCCGTAGTACTCCTTGAACAACTTGCCGTCGACCTCGACGGTCTGCCCCGGCGACTCCTCGTGGCCGGCGAACAGCGAGCCGATCATGATCATCGAGGCGCCGAAGCGGATGCTCTTCGCGATGTCGCCGTGGTCGCGGATCCCGCCGTCGGCGATGATCGGCTTGGTCGCGACGCGCGCGCACCATTTCAAGGCCGAAAGCTGCCAGCCGCCGGTGCCGAAGCCGGTCTTCAGCTTCGTGATGCAGACCTTGCCGGGCCCGACGCCGACCTTGGTCGCATCCGCCCCCCAGGTCTCCAGGTCGATCACCGCCTCGGGCGTCGCGACGTTGCCGGCGATCACGAAGGTCGCGGGCAGCTTCTTCTTGATGTACTCGATCATCTTCTGCACGCTGTCGGCGTGGCCGTGCGCGATGTCGATCGTGATGTAGTCGGCGCCGACGCCGTCCGCGGCGAGGCGGTCGACCACCGCGTAGTCGGCCGGCTTCACGCCCGAGCTGATCGAGACGATCAGGCCCTTGCCGCGCATCTTGCGGGCATATGCGACGTTGTCGACGTCGAAGCGGTGCATCACGTAGAAGTAGCCGTTCGCGGCCAGCCACTCGGTGATCGGCTCGTCGACGACGGTCTTCATGTTTGCCGGCACGACCGGCAGCTTGAAGCGGTGCGCGCCGAACTGCACGCTCGGGTCGCACTCGCTGCGGCTCTCGACCCGGCACTTGCGCGGCAGCAGCAGGACGTTGTCGTAGTCGAAGATTTCCATGATTTCGTTCCGCCAAAAAAAAACCAGGCGCGAAAAAGCCGGGCCCGGTGACCCATTCTACGCCGACCGCCCGCTTCCCGGGGCGCCTACACTGCCCTCCCGAACCGTCACTTCAGGAGCGCCCCGCTTGCTCGATCCCACCACCAAACGCCTGCTGCCCTGGGTGGTCGCGATCGCGTTCTTCATGCAGACGCTGGACGGCACGATCCTGAACACGACACTGCCGACGATGGCGCGCGACATGGGCGAGAGCCCGCTGCGGATGCAGTCGGTCGTGATCGCCTACATGCTGACGGTGGCGCTCTTCATCCCGGCCTCGGGCTGGCTGGCCGACCGCTTCGGCACCCGCAGCGCGTTCATCGCGGCGCTGGTGATGTTCAGCATCGGCTCGCTGCTGTGCGCGTTGTCGCCGTCGCTGCCGTGGCTGGTCGCCTCGCGCGTGGTGCAGGGCGTCGGCGGCGCGCTGCTGCTGCCGGTCGGGCGGCTCACCATCCTGCGCGCGTTCCCGCGCACCGACCGGCTGGCGATCCTGTCGTTCGTGACGATCCCGGGCCTGTTCGGCCCGCTGGTCGGACCGCCGCTGGGCGGCTGGCTGGTCGAGGTCGCGAGCTGGCACTGGGTCTTCCTGATCAACCTGCCGGTCGGCGTGATCGGCGTGTTCGCGACCTTGCGCGTGATGCCCAACCTGCGCGGCACCGAGCAGCAGCGCTTCGACTGGGGCGGCTTCGTGATGTTCTCGCTTGGCCTCGTGCTGGTCACGCTCGGTCTGCAGGGCCTGGGCGAGCATTCGATCAGCGCGCCGCTGTCGATCCTGATGGTGATCGGCGGTCTGGCCGCGATGGCCGCGTACTGGATCCACGCCGGGCGCACCGACCAGCCGCTGTTCAGCCTGAACCTGTTCCAGATCCCGACCTTCTCGGTCGGCATCCTGGGCAACCTGTTCGCGCGCCTGGGCAGCGGGGCGATGCCGTTCCTGACGCCGCTGTTCCTGCAGGTCGGCCTGGGCTACGCGCCCACCGAGGCGGGCCTCACGATGGTGCCGATCGTGATCGGCATGATGATGATCAAGTTCTTCGCGGTCCCGGCGATCGAGCGCTACGGCTATCGCCGCGTGCTCGTCACCAACACGCTGCTGCTGGCCGGCCTGATCGGCGGCTTTTCGCTGGTCGACGGCACGACGCCGCAGCTCGTGATCCTCGTCTACCTGGCGATCTTCGGCGTCAGCAATTCGATGCAGTTCACCGCGATGAACACGATCACGCTCGGCGACCTCGACGATGCCCGCGCCAGCGGCGGCAACAGCCTGCTGTCGGTCGTGATGCAGCTCTCGCAGGGCCTGGGCGTGGCGGCCGCTGGCGCGCTGCTCGGCTCCTTCGCCCCGCAGGGCGCGAAGGGCCCCGAGGTGCTGCACGCCTTCCACGCGACCTACATCTGTGTCGGGCTGCTGTCGGCGCTGGCGGCCGGGATCTTTCTTCAATTGCGCGGGCGCGAAGGCTCGGCCACGCCGGCGACGATCGCGGACAACTCGTGAGAGCGGTGCGCGGGGGAACTTGAACTGGCCTTTCGAAGGCCTGCATTTCGGCCGACCGAGGCCTGCGCTTTCTGATCAGACTGAACCCCTGCGTCGCGCCTTCGCGCGCATCGCCCGGGCACGTCGCTCGGGCAGGGGCCTCACCCATCGAGGCATTCCGGATCCCGGAGAAAGTCGCATGCTCGAGCGCCTCCACTTTCTGGTCGTGTACGTCGGCTCCGCGGCGCTGGTGGCCTTCCTGGCCGTCTGCGTGACCTCACCCCGCGTCGCGGTGTTCGCCTGCGGCACGAGCGACGCGAGCGGCGCGGAGCAATGCGAACTCGCGGCTACCTTGGCCGCCGTCGCGCCCGAACTCGGCGACTCGCACCTCGAGAGCGCGGCCTCGGACGCCTCGAGCCCGGTGCAGGTGGCGTCGGCCAGGCCCTAGCGCTTGCGCACGTGCACCACGCCCGCCATGAACGGGTGCACGGTGCAGATGTAGTTGAAATCGCCTTCGGTCGTGAAGGTGGTTTCGAACTTGTCGTCGGTGTCCAGCGCCTTCGAGGCGAATCCCTTGGCCTTGTCCTGGGCCGCGACCGTGTGCGGCACCTCCTCGTGATTGACCCAGCGCACGGTGGTGCCGGGCGCGACCGTGATCTCCTTCGGCCCGAACAGGAATTTCGAAATGTCGACGGTCGCGATCGCGGGCGGGTCGGCCGCAAAACTGGGTGCCATCGCGCACGCGGCGGCGCCGGCCACCGCGATCAGGATGCCCAGGCCGTGCAGGCGGCGGGCGGTGGTGAATCTTCGGTTCATCGAGGTCTCCGTGAAGGGATGGTGCTCAGGACGCGAGCGGGCGATCCAGCGGGCGGTCGATCAGCGCCAGCTCGCTCTGCCCGCGCACCACGCTGAGCTGGCGCGTGCCGAGCAGCTTGCCGAGTTCGCCGGCCGGCACCGTGACCGGGCCCGGTTCGCCGATCCCCTCCTGGCCCGGCGTCGGCAGCGGGTAGGCGAGCGACATCGCGGTGTGCAGCGACACGTGGCCCTCGACCTTCTGCATCACCTGGTGGATGTGGCCGTTCAGCACCGTGACCGAGCCGAACGGGCGCAGCATCGCCATCACCTGGGCCGAGTCGGCGGTGCCCCAGCCCCAGGGCTCCCAGATCGTCCACAGCGGGATGTGCCCGAGCACGACGATCGGCGTCGAACGGGAGACCCCCGCGAGGTCGGTCTTGAGCCAGGCCAGCTGCTCGTCGCCGAGCGCCGCGAGCGTGCCGGCCTTGAAATTCAGCACGTTGTTCAGCCCGATGAAATGCACGCCGCCCTGGTCGAAGCTGTACCAGGCGCGCGACTTGCCGTCGTGGTCGAAGTACTTCAGGTAGCCGCCGACGCCGTCGTCGATCGCGTCGTGCTCGCCGGGCACGGTGTGGACGCGGTCGACGCGCAGTTCCTGCAGGAGCTCGCGCGCCATCCCGAACTCCTCGGGCTTGGAGAGATGGCTGACGTCGCCGGTGTGCACGACCAGGGCCGGTGCCTGCGGCAACGCGTTGACGTCGGCGATCGCGCGGCGCAGGCTGCCCACCACGTCCGGGTTGGCGGGCCGCTTGAAGCCGATGTGGGTGTCGCTGATCTGCACGAAGGTCAGCGCGCCGGCTGCCGCGGCCGGCGGCAGGCCGTCGTTCGTCGCGCCGAGCGCGCGCGGCACGCCGCCGACCACCGTCCAGACGACGGCCGCGCCGCTCCAGGCAGACAGGCAACCGAGCGCGCGGCGCCGGCCAGGGTCTTGAGGGTTCATCGTCTTGCTCCTTTGAGGATGGATTCAGGAAGGGGTACGGTCTGCAAGACGCGATGGGCGCGCGTTTTATTTCGGGCGAGAAGGAACAACCGACCGGCTTGCTCTGGTTTGGAATAAAGCCGCCGGTCGGTCCGTCGCAGGGGCTCCGGCGCCCGCCGCGGCCGGCGTGCCACACAATCCACCCATGGCCCTCGATGAGCAAGACGGCAGCTCCACGCTGCTGCAGAACCTGAACCCCGAGCAACTCGCCGCGGTGACCCTGCCGGCGCGCCCGGCGCTGATCCTGGCCGGCGCCGGCTCCGGCAAGACGCGCGTGCTGACCACGCGCATCGCGTGGCTGATCCAGACCGGCCAGCTCTCGCCCGGCGGCGTGATGGCGGTGACCTTCACGAACAAGGCCGCGAAGGAGATGCTGACGCGCCTGGCCGCGATGCTGCCGATCCCCGTGCGCGGCATGTGGATCGGCACGTTCCACGGCCTGTGCTACCGCTTCCTGCGCGCGCACTGGAAGCTGGCCCTGCTGCCGCAGGGTTTTCAAATTCTCGATTCGGCCGATCAGCTCTCGGCCGTCAAGCGCGTGATCAAGGCGATGAACCTCGACGAAGAGCGCTACGTGCCGAAGCAGGTCACCTGGTTCATCGCGGCGCAGAAAGAGCAGGGCCGCCGGCCGAAGGACGTCGAGGTGCGCGACGAACTCGGCCGCATTCAAGTGCAGGTCTACCAGGCCTATGAAGAGCAGTGCCAGCGCGAGGGCGTCGTCGATTTCGCCGAGCTGATGCTGCGCACTTATGAACTGATGCGCGACAACGCGCCGCTGCGCGAGCACTACCAGCGGCGTTTCCGCCACATCCTGGTCGACGAGTTCCAGGACACCAACACGCTGCAGTACGCGTGGCTGAAGATTTTTTCGAGCCCCGAGACCGCGGTGCTCGCGGTCGGCGACGACGACCAGAGCATCTATGCGTTCCGCGGCGCGCAGGTCGGCAACATGGCGGCGTTCGAGCGCGAGTTCCACGTCGAGCAGGTCATCAAGCTCGAGCGCAACTACCGCTCGTTCGGCAACATCCTGGATGCCGCGAACGAGCTGATCTCGCGCAACACGCACCGGCTGGGCAAGAACCTGCGCACCGAGGCCGGCCCCGGCGAGCCGGTGCGGGTGCGCGAGTCGACCAGCGACTTCGCCGAGGCGCAATGGTTCGTCGAGGAGGCGCAGCAGCTGCACCGCGAAGGCACGCCGCGGCGCGATATCGCGCTGCTGTACCGCAGCAAC
>DASYCA010000146.1:0-11333 GCA_036500445.1 Burkholderiaceae bacterium
CAGACCGACGAAATCCGGTACCGCCTCCACCAACTTCGCCGAGGGGACGGCACGCTTCACGTCGGCCAGTGCACTGCGCACTGCGGCCTTCGCGCTCTTGGCTTCGCGGGTGAACTCGAGCGCCAGGCGGCCCGGCTGTCCGATCCCCACCAAGGCATCGTCGCAGCCCGCTTCACCCAAACGCTCCACCAACGCATCGGCATCGCTGTCGTGCTCGGCAAGCTGGTACTTCAAGGTGAAGGTGTATTCCATACGTCATTCCTCGGATGAAGAGCCAGCTTCGTTTCGTTGCTTGTGCGTCGTGCAGTTGTCCACGACGCGCCGCAGCGCTCGGGCATAGTTACCGGGGTTCTTCGGCGTGCTCCACACGCTGGTAATGCAAAACTCGCCGCAGCGGCACTCATCGTCGTTGTAGGGGCAGTAGATCCTGCCCCAGGCGTGACTGCCGCCGACCGTGACGCGCCAGCCGTGTGTTTCCGCGTGCTTGAGCGCCTCCTCGACCTCCTTCTTCGGATGAGAGGGACGGGCCATTCATGATCTCCAGTATGGGGATGAATCACCGGGTTGTCAACTGACAACCCGGCGTGAAGTGACTCAGACCGATGCGCTCAGGACCGGCACGACTGTGTTGCTTGGCAGCAGCGCAGGCGCGTAGCTCCCGCCGTCCACCCAGGCATCGACCATGTTGGCCCACTCCTGCAGCATGTGACGCCGCGGCTCGGCGTACTCGGCTTTGTTGTAGACAGCACGCGAGGAACGGCCGTCTTCATGGGCGAGGCACTTCTCGATCCAGTCGCCGTTGAAGCCGACTTCGTTCAGCAGCGTCGAGCCCGTACGACGCAGGTCGTGGACGGTGAACGGCTCCAGCGGCAGGCCGGCGGTCTTGGCGCGTTCGGACACGATCTGGGTCACCCGGTTGAGCGTAGCCTTCGACATGCAACGGTCCGCGTCGTAGCGCGACGGCAGGACGAACTTCGACCCCGCCGCGCAGGTGTGAAGCGCGACGAAGATGTCCACGGCCTGGCGCGACAAGTAGACGACGTGTGGGTTGCGACCCTTCATTCTCGACTTCGGGATCGTCCAGGTCGCATTCTCGAAATCGACCTCTGCCCAGGTCGCTTCGATGAGTTCGCTCTTGCGAACCAGCGTCAACAGGATCAGGCGCAGCGCCAAGCGGATGGTCGGGTACGTGGCCACCGATTCCATCTGCCGGTGCATCAGGCGGATCTCCATAGGCGACAACGATCGATCCTTCGGCACGAAGGTCGCGATCGAGGCTGCCCCCACGCCATCCGCCGGGTTGTCCACCTTCTCCCCGTGCAGGATGGCGAAAGCGTAGACCTGCTTCACGATGTCGCGGACATGGACGGCCGTAGCCGGTGCTCCGCGGGCCTTCACCTTGTTGCACAAGGCGCGCAGGTCGTCGGCGCTGATCTCGCTGAGCAATCGGTTCTTGAACGCCGGAAGGATGTCGCGATCGACGATGCTCTTGCGCATAGCACGGGTGCTGTCGGCCATGCGGGCATCGACCAGCCAGCGGTCAGTCATGTCGCCCAAGGTCCTGGCCGCGGTCAGTCGCCGCTTCTCGCGCTGTTTTTCGTGAGCCGGGGATTCGCCCCTGGCGACGGCTCGCTTGGCGTCCAGTAGCTTCTCGCGGGCCAAGGCGAGCGAAATCCCAGCTCGGCCGTACCGGCCCAGGGTGAGCGTCTCCCGGCGGCCGTTGAGACGGTAGTCGTAACGGAAAGCGATGGTGCCTGCCGTCGATACCGTCACGTACATGCCGTCGCGGTCAGAAGCCTTGTACGGCGCGGCTTTCGGCTTGAGGTTGCGTAGCGCAGTGTCGGTCAACATCGAGGTTTCACTCCTGGTGATGACGGTTTTTACCGTCAGGGGTCAGGAGACCTGAAGATGCCTTGGAACCCGCATGAAACCTAGCTTTTCAGCGAGCTTTTTACCGTCCAGACCGAAAAAGAATGGATAGTAAACAAGAGGGTCTGAATCCGGGCTCGGTTTGTACCGTCAGCTTTACCGCCAAACCGTTCCGCTGGTCGGCGATAGCCACCGATAGTCTTCGTGACGTAGATCGTTTTAAATCAACGACTTACGAAGACTTTTCGATTGCTGGCGATAGTCCCCGAAGGACCCGGTTTCACTCCCACTCGATCGTCGCCGGCGGCTTGCTGCTGACGTCGTAGGTCACGCGGTTGATGCCGCGCACTTCGTT
Organism: Burkholderiaceae bacterium; assembly: GCA_036500445.1. GTDB lineage: Bacteria > Pseudomonadota > Gammaproteobacteria > Burkholderiales > Burkholderiaceae_C > LMDS01. Next base: position 2,225 of record DASYCA010000146.1, read on the forward strand.
GATGATCCGCCCCGAGACCTTTTTCAGCAGCGCGTACGGCAGCTCGGCCCAGTCGGCCGTCATGAAGTCGCTGGTCTGCACCGCGCGCAGCGCGACCACGTAGTCGTAGGTGCGGCCGTCGCCCATCACGCCGACGCTCTTGACCGGCAGGAACACGGCGAAGGCCTGGCTCGTCAGCGCGTACCAGCTCTGACCGGTGGCGGGGTCGATCATGTTGCGCAGCTCTTCGATGAAGATCGCATCGGCGCGGCGCAGCAGGTCGGCGAATTGCGGTTTCACTTCGCCGAGGATGCGCACGCCCAGGCCCGGCCCGGGGAACGGGTGGCGGTAGACCATGTCGTGCGGCAGCCCGAGCGCGACGCCGAGCTCGCGCACCTCGTCCTTGAACAGCTCGCGCAGCGGTTCGAGCAATTTGAGCCCCAGCGTCTCGGGCAGGCCGCCGACGTTGTGGTGGCTCTTGATCGTCACGGCCTTTTTCGTCTTGGCGCCGCCGCTCTCGATCACGTCCGGATAGATCGTGCCCTGCGCGAGCCACTTCGCCGACGCGAGCTTCTTCGCCTCGGCCTGGAACACCTCGACGAACTCGCGGCCGATGATTTTTCGTTTTGCTTCCGGGTCGGTCACGCCGGCCAGGTGGCGGAGGAACTGCGCGCTGGCATCGACCGCGATCACCTTCGCGTGCAGGCGGCCGGCGAACATCTCCATCACCATCGCGCCTTCGTTCAGGCGCAGCAGGCCGTGGTCGACGAACACGCAGGTCAATTGATCGCCGATCGCGCGGTGGATCAGCGCCGCGGCGACGCTTGAATCGACGCCGCCGGACAGCCCGAGGATCACCTCGTCGGTGCCGACCTGCTCGCGGATGCGCGCGACCGCCTCGTCGATGTAGTTCGTCATCACCCAGTCGGGTTTCGCTTTCGCGATCTCGAGCACGAAGCGGTTCAGCAGCTCGCGGCCCTGCACCGTGTGCGTGACCTCGGGGTGGAACTGCACCCCGTAGTAGCCGCGCGCCTCGTCGGCCATCCCGGCGATCGGGCAGCTCGGCGTGCTCGCCATCAGCTTGAAGCCGGGCGGCAGCGCGGTGATCTTGTCGCCGTGGCTCATCCAGACCTTCAGCATGCCATGGCCCTCGGGCGTGCTGAAGTCCTCGATGCCGGCCAGCAGCTTCGTGTGGCCGTGCGCCCTCACCTCCGCGTAGCCGAACTCGCGGTGGTCGCTCGCCTCGACCTGCCCGCCCTGCTGCACCGCCATCGTGAACATGCCGTAGCAGATCCCGAGCACCGGCACGCCCAGGTCCCACACCGCCTGCGGGGCGCGCAGCTCGTGCTCCTCGTAGGTGGAGGCATGGCTGCCCGACAGGATGATCCCCTTCGGCGCGAACTCGCGGATGAACGCGTCGCTGACGTCGTTCGGGTGGATCTCGCAGAACACGTGCGCCTCGCGCACGCGGCGCGCGATCAGCTGGGTGACTTGCGAGCCGAAATCGAGGATCAGGATCTTGTCGTGCATGAGGGGGTCGGTTCAAATCATCGAAGGGGCGACGGCGGCGAGCGTGGCCTGCTCGCGCCGGCGCTTGGCCCGGCGGAAGTGCCGCAGCGCGACCAGCATCGACACGGCCTGCAGCGCGGCGCAGAAATAGAACGGTGCGCCGATGCGCCAGTCGCCGTGCGGCAGGTGCGAGACGGTCGCGAGCAGCGGCGCGCCGATCGCCGGCGCGAGCACCGCCATCATGCTGTTCAGCGAGCCGACCGCGCCGGCCGTGCGGCCTTGGGTGCTCGGGTCCGCGGCGTTCGCGATGATGCTCTGCATCGCGGCCTGGGCGGCGAAACCGAGCACGTTGATGAAGATCGCCGGGTACAGCATCCAGCCCTCGGGCACCGCGCCCCACAGTGCGAAGCACAGGCTGGACGAGACCAGCCCCATGATCGTCAGGCGTTGCGGCGAGAAACGCTTCAGCAGCCTGCCGAGGAACACGCCCTGCACCAGCACCGACATCACACCGATCGCGAACAGCGACCAGCCGTTCTGCGTCGGCCCCCAGCCGAACTTGAAGGTCGTGTACAGCACCCACGTGGTCTGCGTCATGAACTGCGCCAGGCCGCTCAATCCCAGCACGAAAACGAGCGAGCCGACGCCCTTCAGCTCGGTCAGCCCGCGCAGCGCGTTGATCGGGTTCGCCTCGCGCAGCACGAAGGGCTGGCGGCGCTCGGGCGGCAGCGATTCGGGCAGCACGAAATAGCCGTACAGCCAGTTGACGCAGGCCAGGCAGCCGGAGACGATGAACGGCAAATGCAGGCTGATGCCCCCGAGCAGGCCGCCGATCACCGGGCCGAGGATGAAGCCCATCCCGAGCATCGCGCCGAGCTTGCCGAAGGCCTTCGCGCGATCGGCCGGCGCGGTGATGTCGGCGACATACGCATTCGCGACCGCGATGTTCGACTGCATCGCGCCGCTGAAGAGCCGCACGACGACGAGCATCCACAGCGCCGTTGCCATCCCGGTCACGAAAAAGCTCAGCGCGAGGCCGCTGAAGCCGAGCAGCAGCACCGGGCGGCGCCCGTAGCGGTCGGACAGGCGGCCCAGGATCGGCGAGCCGAAGAAGTTCGCGATCCCGAACACGATCGTGATCACGCCGTACCAGCGCGCCTGCTCGGCCTGCGAGGCGGTGAAGCTGCCGATCAGCGGCGCGAGCACCGGGATGATCAGTCCGATCGACACCATGTCGATCAGCACGGTCGCCATGATGAACGGCATCGCGGCCTTGCGCGCGCCCTTCCCGACCGCCGCGTCGGTGCTCGAGGTCTCCGTCATGCGCCCGTCATTCCGCCCGGTAATTTGGCGCTTCCTTGGTGATCTGCACGTCGTGGACATGGCTCTCGCGCATGCCGGCCGTCGAAATCTCGACGAACTCCGCCTTCTCGTGCATGTCGGCCACGCTCACGCAGCCGCAGTAGTGCATCGAGGCGCGCAGGCCGCCGGCCATCTGGAAGATCACCGTGACGACCGAGCCCTTGTACGGCACCTGCCCCTCGATGCCCTCGGGCACGAGCTTGGTCGTGGCCGGGTTGTTCGCGCCGGTGTCCTGGAAGTAGCGGTCGGCCGAGCCCTGCTGCATCGCGCCGATCGAGCCCATGCCGCGGTAGCTTTTATAAGTGCGGCCCTGGTACAGGATGGTCTCGCCGGGCGCTTCTTCGGTGCCGGCGAACGCGCCGCCCATCATCACGCTGTCGGCCCCGGCGGCGATCGCCTTCGCGAGGTCGCCCGAGAAGCGGATGCCGCCATCGGCGATCAGAGGCACGCCGCTGCCCTTGATGGCCTTCGCGACCTGCTCGATCGCGTAGATCTGCGGCACGCCGACGCCGGTGACGATGCGCGTGGTGCAGATCGAGCCCGGCCCGATGCCGACCTTGACCGCGTCCGCCCCGGCCTCGACCAGCGCGCGCGCCGCGGCGCCGGTCGCGATGTTGCCGCCGATCACGTCGATCTGCGGGAAATGTTTCTTGACCCAGCGCACCCGCTCGAGCACGCCGGCGCTGTGGCCGTGCGCGGTGTCGACGACGATCGCGTCGACCCCGGCGCGCACCAGCAGCTCCACCCGCTCCTCGGTGCCGTCGCCGACCCCGACCGCGGCGCCGACGCGCAACTTGCCCTGCGCGTCGCGGGCGGCATCCGGGAAGCTGGTCTGCTTCGTGATGTCTTTCACCGTCATCAGGCCGCGCAGCTCGAAATCCTTGTTGACGACCAGCACGCGCTCCAGCTTATGCTTGTGCATCAGCGCCTTGCCCTCGGCCAGCGTCGCCCCTTCGGTCACCGTGATCAGGCGCTCGCGCGGCGTCATGATCTCGCTGACCGGGACGTCGACCCGGCTCTCGAAGCGCAGGTCGCGGTTCGTCACGATGCCGACGACCGTCTTGCCCAGCAGCACCGGGAAGCCCGAGACACCGTGCTGGCGCGACAGCTCGATGACCTCGCGCACGGGCGTGTCCGGCGCGACGGTGATCGGGTCGCGCAACACGCCCGATTCGTAGCGTTTCACCCGCGCGACCTCGGCCGCCTGCTGCTTCGCAGTGAGGTTCTTGTGGACGATGCCGATCCCGCCCTCCTGCGCCAGCGCGATCGCCAGGCGGGCCTCGGTCACCGTGTCCATTGCCGCCGAGACGAGCGGCAGGTTCAGGCGGATGTTGCGGGAAAGCGGGGTCGAGAGGTCGGTGTCGCGGGGCAACACCTGGGAGAACGCGGGCACCAGCAACACATCGTCGAAGGTGAGCGCTTTGCCTAAAAGGCGCATGGGAAAAGCTCCTGACGCAAAAGCGAATTATACGGACCCGCGAACAAAGCCACGGATTGAACGTGAACGAATTCCGCCAGGCACGTGCGCCGCGTAGACTTCGGCCAGTTTCCGTAGCTTTAGCGACACCCGATGACCGCCATGCCCCGTTGGATCGTTGTAGCGCTGTGCGCCGTGCTCGGGGCCACGCTCGCCCTGCCCGCGGCCGCCCAGTGGAAGTGGCGCGACGCCGGCGGCCACACCCAGTACAGCGACACCCCGCCGCCGCCCAGCGTGCCCGAGAAGGACATCCTCCAGCGCCCGTCCGCAGCGGCGGCGCCGGTGAGCCGCGCGGCGGCGCCGGCGTCGGCCGCCTCGGACACCGCCGGCCCGGCGCCGAAATTGATCGATTCCGACCTCGAAGCCAAGCGCAAGAAGACCGAGCAGGACGTCGCCGACAAGAAAAAGGCCGAGGACGCCAAGCTCGCCGCCGCCCGGGCCGAGAACTGCGCCAACGCGAAGGCCCAGATGCGCACCCTCGACAGCGGGATGCGCGTCGCCCGCGTGAATGAAAAAGGCGAGCGCGAGTTCCTCGACGACAAGGCCCGTGCCGCGGAGATCGAGCGCACCCGCGCCGCGATGACCTCCGACTGCAAGTAAGCGGCTTCCGCCAGGAAGCGCCCTTACTTTCAGCTTCTCTTGCGCTGCGCCGCCTGGCGCTGACGCCGCGCTTCCTTCGGATCGACCCGCAACGGCCGGTACAGCTCGACCCGGTCGCGATCGCGCAGCACGTCGCCGCGCTCGCAGAACGCCCCCCACAACCCGACCGGCAGGGCCGCCAGGTCATGCGCCGGATGGCGCGCCTGCATGCCGCTGGCACTCAGCGCGTCGGCCACCGTCGCGCCGGCGGGCAGCCGCAGTTCCACCTCGTCGACCTCGCCCGCCCGCGGGCTGAAGACGACGCTGACGCGCAGTTCAGCGTTCGCCATACACCTGCGCCGCCCGCTTCACGAACGAATCGACGAAGGTGTTCGCGATGCGGTCGAACACCGGGCTCACCAGCAGCTCGAGCGCGCCGCCGGCAAAGGCGTAATCGAGCGCGAAGTCGATCCGGCAGGCCTTCGCATTCGGCCCGTCGCCGGCCGGCACCGGCTCGAATTGCCAGGTGCCGGCCAGGCTGGAGAACGGCCCGTCGACCAGCGCCAGCACGACCCGGGCGTCCGGCGTGTGGGTGTTGCGCGTCGTGAAGGCCTGGCGCACCCCGAGGTAGGACAGGTGCAGCCGGGCCGTCACGCCGTCCGCGCGCTCCTCCAGCAGCTCGGCCCGGTTGCACCAGGGCAGGAACTGCGGATACGCCCGCACATCCGTCACCAGCGCGTACATCTCGTGCGGCGAATACCAAAGCAGGACTGACTTCTTGACGTGCTTCATACAATGGCGAAATTGTATTGGGCGCTCAAGGCCCCACCTAGGCCTCCATGTCCATCGCAGAAAATCGCCGCGCCCACTTCGACTACCACCTGGAAGAACGCCACGAGGCGGGCATGGTGCTGCAGGGCTGGGAGATCAAGGCGATCCGCGCCGGGCAGGTCCAGCTGACCGACGGCTACGTCGTGATCCGCGACGGCGAGCTCTACCTGATCGGCTGCCGCATCAACGCGCTGCGCAGCGCCTCCACCCACATCAGCCCCGAGGCCGACCGGACCAAGAAGCTGCTGATGCACAAGGAAGAGATCAAGCGCCTGATAGGCAAGGTCGAGCAAAAGGGCTTCACGCTGGTGCCGCTGAACCTGCACTACAAGGGCGGCCACGTGAAGGCCGAGATCGCGCTGGCCAAGGGCAAGGCCGAGCACGACAAGCGCGACACCGAGAAGAAGCGCGATTGGGAGCGCGAGAAAGGCCGCTTGATGCGCCACAAGGTCTCGTCCAAGCCCTCGCGCGAGTGAGGCGGCGATGACCACGCTGCGCGAGATCGACGAGCTGCCCGCTCCGAAAGGCTGGCCGCTGGTCGGCAATGCACTGCAGATCAAGCGCGGCCAGATGCACCAGACCGTCGAGGCCTGGGGCCGCGAGCACGGGCCGCTGTTCCGGATGCGCTTCATGTCGCGCATTTGGCTCGGCGTGACCGACACCGACGCGGTGACGGCCGCGCTGCGCGACCGCCCGGACGGCTTCCGGCGCACCCAGCTGATGGAGACGATCGGCCTGGAGATGGGCATGACGCCGGGCGTGTTCGCGGCCAACGGAGAGGCCTGGCGCCGCCAGCGCCGGATGGTGATGGCCGGCTTCGACCCGACCCACGTGCGGGCCTATTTCCCGTCGCTGCTGAAGGGCGCGCAGCGGCTGCGCGGCCGCTGGCTGAAGGCGGCCTCGGCCGGCGCGTCGATCGAGCTGCAACCCGAGCTGATGCGCTACACCGTGGATGCGATCTCGGGCCTGGCCTTCGGCGTCGAGGTGAACACGCTCGAATCCGACGACGAGATCATCCAGCGGCACCTCGACAAGATCTTCCCGGCGTTGCAAAAGCGCCTGTTCTCGATCATCCCGTGGTGGCGCCTGGTGCGCTCCCCGGCCGACCGCCAGCTCGAACGCAGCATGGCCGCCGTCAACCAGGCCATCGCCGGCTTCATCGCGCAGGCGCGCACGCGGCTCGCCGCCGAGCCGGCGCGGCGCGCGCAGCCGCCGAATCTGCTCGAGGCGATGATCGTCGCCGCCGACGCCGGCGACAGCGGCCTCGACGACCGCGACGTCCACGGCAACGTGCTGACGATGCTGCTCGCCGGCGAAGACACGACCGCGAACACACTGGCCTGGATGATTTACTTGCTGCATCGGCACCCGGCCGCGCTGCAACGGGCGCAGCAGGAGGTGCGCGCGCTCGCCCCCGACGTCGCGGCCTTCACGCCCGACGCGCTCGCCTCGCTCGACTACCTCGAAGCCTGCGCGCACGAAACGATGCGGCTGAAACCGATCGCCCCGTTCAACGTGATCGAAGCGCTGCGCGACACCGAGATCAAGGGCGTGCGGGTGCCCAAGGGAACACTCGTCTGGTGCGTGCTGCGCCACGACAGCGTCGACGCACAGCAGTTGCCGAATGCGCAGGCGTTCGAGCCCGAGCGCTGGCTGGCGGGATCGGCGTCGGCCGGGACGGCCAAGCGCCTGTCGATGCCCTTCGGCGCCGGGCCGCGCATCTGCCCGGGCCGCTACCTCGCGCTGCTGGAGATCAAGATGGCGATGGCGATGCTGCTCACGCATTTCGACATCGAGCAGGTCGGCACGGCCGACGGCGCCGAGCCGGCCGAGCAGATGTCGTTCACGATGATGCCGGTCGGCCTGAGGATGACGCTCAGCGCGCGGGCGCAGCCAGCGCCGCCAGCGCCTGTTCCGAGTCCTTGATCAGGTCCTCGACGGATTCGAGCCCGATCGAAAAGCGCACCAGCGTGCCCGGTGCGGGCGGCGTGGCGCGCATCGGGCGCAGGTCGTAGGGCACGACGAGGCTGACCGGGCCGGCCCACGAGAAGCCGATCTTGAACAGCCTCAACGCGTCGACGAACGCGTCGACCTGCGCGGCACTGAACCGCGCGTCGAAGACGATCGAGAACAGGCCCGCCGCCTGCGTGCACAGCGCCGCCCAGTGCGCGTGGCCGGGCGAGCCCGGCAAGGCCGGGTGCAACACCCGCGCGACCTCGGGCCGCGCCGCCCACCACGCGGCCAGCGTGCGCGCCGCGCGGTCGTGCGCGGCGTAGCGCAGGTGCAGCGAGGGCAGCGAGCGCAGCACCGCCTCGGCGTCGTTCGCGCCGATGCCCCAGCCCATGCGCATGTGGCACAGGTTCAAGGCCGCGTGCAGCGCAGGGTCGCGCGTCGTCACCGAGCCCATCAGCACGTCGCCGCCGCCCGACGGGTATTTGGTCAGGGCCTGCGCGACGATGTCGACGCCGAGGTCGAACGCGCGGAACGCGACGCCGGCGCCCCAGGTGTTGTCGAGCGCGACCTTCGCCCCTTTCGAGCGAGCAGCCCGCACCAGGGCCGGGAGGTCGGGGAACTCCATCGTCACCGAGCCCGGCGCTTCGATCCAGACCAGCCGGGTCGCCGGCGTGACCATCGCGGCGAGCGCGTCCGGATCGGCGGCGTCGTAGAAACGGTGCGTGATGCCGAAGCGCGCGAGCTCCTGGCGTGCGAGCTCCTTGCCCGGGCCGTAAGCGTTGTCGGGGATCAGCACCTCGTCGCCGCTTTTCAGCAGCGCGAGATCGGTCAGCGTGACCGCCGCGAGGCCGCTCGGCACCAGCACGCAGTGCAGCCCACCTTCGAGCGTCGTGATGCGCTCCTCCAGCGTGAAGCTGGTCGGTGTGCCGTGCAGGCCGTAGGTGTAGCCGGTCTTGTGCTTCCAGTCGCGCGCCCGCATCGCCGCGGTGTTCGGGAAGACGACCGTCGAGGCCTTGAACACGCCGGGTTGCGGCGCGTTGAAGCCCGCGGGCGGTTCATAAGGGTGGTGGATCAGCTCGGTTTCTAGGGTCATCGGGACGGGATGGTTCGGTTCAGACCAGGGGCTTCAGGCCGTTGAAGAGCGTCGGCAGCAGCTCGGTCACGGTCGGGTGGATCCACATCGTCTGCTGGATGCGGGTGTACGGCAGCTTCGCGGCCATCGCGAGCAGCAGCAGTTGCACGACCTCGTCGGCCTCGATGCCGAGCAGCGCGGCGCCGACGATCAACTGACTCTGCGCGTCGACGAACACCTTCATGAACCCGGTCGTCTCGCCGCGCTCGCGGGCGCGGCCGACACGGGCCATCGGCAAGGTCGCGACCAACGCCGCGCGGCCGCTCGCGCGCACCTCGGCCTCGCTC
>DASYCA010000147.1:0-9075 GCA_036500445.1 Burkholderiaceae bacterium
GCCTCGCTCAGGCTCGACCACGCGGCGATCTCATTCAGCGTGCGCCCGCAGCCTTCGCACCAGCCGCTGCGCTCGTCCATGCGGCAGACGCTGGTGCAGGGGCTGGGCACAGGGCCAAGGTCGGGCGCTTGCGCTGCTCGCGGCGCGCCCGGCTCGGCGCTCATCCCTGGACGACGTCGTGCACCGGCGCGCCGGTCAGGCTCGCGAGCTCGTCCGGGCTCAGGCGAAACACGCCATTCGGGTGCCCGGCGGCGGCCCAGATCTCGCCGAAGCGGAACAGCTCGCGGTCGATCAGCAGCACCGGCGCCTCCAGGTGCGCGACCGGCGAGACGCCGCCGATCGTGAAGCCGGTGCGCGCCTTCACGAACTCGGCGTCGGCGCGGCCGATCGCGCCGACGAGGGCCGCGACCTTGCGCTCGTCGACGCGCTTGTCGCCCGAGGTCACGACCAGCACCGCCGCCTCATCGCCCTTGCGGCGGAACACGACGCTCTTCGCGATCTGGCCCAGCGTGATGCCGAGCGCGTCGGCGGCCTCCTGCGCGGTGCGGGCGGCGACCTCGAGGAAGACCGGCGCGTGCGCGTGCCGGCGCTCCGCGAGCAGCGCCGAGACGCGCCGAAAGCCTTCGGGACGATCCGGCGATGCAACAGCGTCGCTCATGCCGTCGCCGCTTCTTTCGCGGCCCGCTTCGCGAGCAGCGCATTGCCGGTGCGCGACACCGGCTTGCGGCCCAGCACGCCCGAGATCCAGGCGGCCGCATCGATCAGGCGGTCCATGTCGACACCGGTCTCGATGCCGAGGCCGTCGAGCATGAACAACACGTCCTCGGTGCCGACATTGCCGGTCGCCCCCTTCGCATACGGGCAGCCGCCCAACCCGGCAACGCTCGCGTCGAAGGTGTGGATCCCCAGCTGCAGGCAGGCGTAGACGTTCGCCAGCGCCTGCCCATAGGTGTCATGGAAGTGGCCGCTCACCTCGTGAACTGGATAGTGTTTCAGCGCCCGTTCCATCGCGGCCTGCACGCGCTGGGGCGTGCCGACGCCGATCGTGTCGGCGATGCCGCAGTGGTCGACGCCGATGCCCTTCATCAGCCGCACGACGCGCTCGACCTCGTCGGCCGTGACCTCGCCCTGGTACGGGCAGCCGAGCGCGACCGAGACGGCGCAGCGCACCTTGACCCCGTGTTCATGCGCCATCGCGACGACCGGCCGGAAGCGCTCGATGCTCTCGGCGATGCTGCAGTTGATGTTGCGCTGGCTGAAGGCCTCGCTGGCGGCACCGAACACGACGATCTCGTCCGGCCGGCTCGCGAGCGCCGCCTCCAGCCCTTTCAGGTTCGGCGTCAGCACCGAATAGCGCACGCCGGGCGCGCGCTGCATGCCGGCCATGACCTCGGCGTTGTCGGCCATCTGCGGCACCCATTTCGGGCTGACGAAGCTCGTGACCTCGATCTCGCGCAGGCCGGCCGCCTGCAGGCGCTGCACCAATTCGATCTTGACCGCGGCGTCGACCGGCTGCTTTTCATTCTGCAAACCGTCGCGGGGGCCGACCTCGACCAGCGTGACGCGTGAAGGAATCATGATTTAAGTCTCTCTTTTAGAATGCGGCAACGATCTGACCCCCAAGCGGGGGATGGAAGCGATTCAACGGGCCCCCGAAGATGCAACAACTTGTGAACGGACAGGATTTCACCGTGGACCCCACCAACCGCCTGCGCATCGCCACCCGCATCCATTTTGCGCTGCTTCGCCATTTCGACGAGGACGTCGCGGTCAGCGCCCTGCTCGCCGGTGAGGCCGATGCGCGCGAGGCGCTGTGGGTCTGCCAGGCCTCGCAGAGCGAAGAACTGGTGGCATTGGCGGAGCAGTTCAATGCCGCGAACAAGCAGGAAGCCCGCGCCAGTCGACAACGCACCACATCGGTGCAATCCGCGTCGAAAGCGGCCGCTGCCGGCGCCGGCGCGACGCCCCAAGACCTGGCCTGGGCCCAGGACAGCTCCGGCTTCGGCGTCTCGCGCCTGCCGACCTTCCTGGCGGACCCGACGCCGACGATCACCGACTGGCTCAAGCCCTCGAACTGGCTGCGCCGCACCGCGGCCAATGGCGCGAACTGAGCCGGTCTCGCCGGTCTCGCCGGTCTCGCCGTTCACGCCGTTCACGCCGCCTCAGTCACTCATTCGGCCGCCACCAGCCGCAGCAACTCGCCGCCTTCGCTGACCTGATCGCCGACGGCGTACAGCAGCTCGGCGATCGTGCCGTCGCGCGGAGCCGCGATCGTGTGCTCCATCTTCATCGCCTCCATCACCGCGAGCGGCTGGCCCTTGGTGACGCGGTCGCCCGCCTTCGCGAGGAACGCGATCACCTTGCCCGGCATCGGCGCGTTCAGGCCGCCGGCCTCTTTCGCGCCGTCGGCCGAGTGGGCGATCGGGTCGAACTCGTCGACGACCGCGGAGCCTTCGGGCGCGAACACGCTCAGGCGCTCGCCGGTCGCGTAGACCTGCAGCGCCCAGCGCCGGCCGTCCAGCACGACGTCATGGGCCGCGCCGCCGCGCGAGGTGGCCGTGAAGGCCCAGCGCCGGCTGCCGTTGACGAGCGCCTGCGCCGCGCCGCGGCGTTCGAGCGCGAAGACGTGATGCTGCCCCTGGACCTCCAGATCGAAACGCCGCACCGCGCTGCCGTGCAGGCGCCAGCCGTCGCGGCGTGACCAGGGGTCGCGGTCTTCGAGCACGCGCTCGGCCGCGAGCGCGTGGGCGACGACGCCGGCCGCGGCGACCTCGAGCGCCAGCGGTGCGGCGTCGAAGAGCACGGCGCGCTCGCGCTCGATCAGCGCGGTGTCCAGGTCGGCGTTCGCGAACGACGCGCTCGCGGCGACGCGGCGCAGGAACGCGACGTTCGTGTGCAGCCCGACGATGTGGGTCTGCGCGAGCGCCGCATCGAGCCGCGCGAGCGCCTGCGCACGGTCGGCGCCCCAGACGATCAGCTTGGCGATCATCGAGTCGTAGAACGGCAGCACCGCGTCGCCCTCGCGCACGCCGGCGTCGACGCGGACGAGGCCGCGTTCGAAGCTCGTCGACGCGGGCGTGCGATAGACCTCGAGCCGCCCGGTCGCGGGCAGGAAGTTCGAATCCGGGTTCTCGGCGCAGATGCGCGCCTCGATCGCATGGCCGTTGACGCGCAACGCGTCCTGCTTCAGCAGCAGCGGCTCGCCGCTGGCGACCCGCAGCTGCCACTCGACCAGATCGAGCCCGGTGATCGCCTCGGTGACCGGGTGCTCGACCTGCAGCCGCGTGTTCATCTCCATGAAGAAGAAGCGCAGATCGCCGTCCGGCGTCGGCTCGGCGATGAATTCGACGGTGCCGGCGCCGACATAGCCGACCGCCTTCGCCGCGGCGACCGCGGCGGCGCCCATCTCGGCCCGGCGCTCCGGGCGCAGCCCCGGCGCCGGCGCCTCTTCGAGCACCTTTTGATGGCGGCGCTGGACCGAGCAATCGCGCTCGAACAGATAAATGCAGTCGCCGTGCGCGTCGCCGAAGACCTGGATCTCGATGTGGCGCGGCCGGGTCACGTAGCGCTCGATCAATACGGCGTCGTCGCCGAAGCTGTTGATCGCCTCGCGTTGGCAGGACGCGAGCGCGGCGTCGAATTCAGCGGCGGCCGCGACGATGCGCATGCCCTTGCCGCCGCCGCCGGCGCTCGCCTTGATCAACACGGGGTAGCCGATGCGGTCGGCCTCGCGCCTGAGCAGCGCCGGGTCCTGGTCGGCACCGTGGTAGCCGGGCACCAGCGGAACGCCGGCCTTTTCCATCAGCTGTTTCGACTCGGCCTTCAGCCCCATTGCCTTGATCGCCGAGGGCGGCGGCCCGATGAACACCAGCCCCGCATCGGCGCAGGCCTGCGCGAAACCCTCGTTCTCGCTCAGGAAGCCGTAGCCGGGATGCACCGCCTGCGCGCCGGTCGCGAGCGCGGCGGCGATCACGCGCTCGCCGCGCAGGTAGCTGTCGCGCGGCGCCGCGCCGCCGATGTGGACCGCCTCGTCGCAGGCGAGCACGTGCTTGGCGTTCGCATCGGCGTCGGAATAGACCGCGACGCTGCGAATGCCGAGGCGGCGCGCGGTCGCGGCGACGCGGCAGGCGATCTCGCCGCGGTTGGCGATCAGGATTTTCTTGAACATGGCGTGCACCGTTGCGTTCTTGTGATGACTCAAGGGGCCCAGACGATGTCGTCATCGACCGCATAGAGCTTGCACGGCGCACCGCGCCGCTGCTGGCAGTTGCCCAGGGCGCGGCCCATGGCCCAGTCGCCATTGGCCCAACCCATCGCACCGTCCGCGCCGATCGCGAAGGCGCGCGGCGGCTTGCTGGTCAGAAAGCGTCCGTAGGCATCCTCGCGCCGTGCGGCGGCGCCCGGCAGCTTGCCGACCTCGTCGAGCTTGGCGAAACCGGTCGCGGCGGGCCGCGCGATCAGGCCCGGCGTCGTGAAGCCGAGCTGCGCCAGAAAGGCTTCGGCATAAGGCACCCAATGGTCCATGTCGAAAGCCATCGCGCCGTGGCCGGTCTTGCCGGCCGGCGCGAGCTGGTGGAACTCGGCCCGGCCGCCGCCATGGACCCAGGCCTCGTGCCAGCGCTTCGGGTTGTCGGGCCCCCAGTATTCGTCGTTCTCCCAGTAGAACCAGAGCATCGGCGCGGTCGCCTCGGCCGCCTTGGAACCCCACAGCGATTCGGTGCGCCGCGGGTTGCAGGGCCGGCCGGGCGAACGCGCCGGATCGCCGCCGGTGCCGCCGGCGAAATTGATCGCGCCGACCAGGCCGGGCGGGTGGCGCCAGGTCGTCGCGACCGTCGTCAACCCGCCGACCGACTGGCCGGCGACGATCCAGCGCGAGGCGTCGACGTACGGCAGCGTCTTCGCGAACGCGAGCGTCGCCAGCACCTGGTCCGACGCCGCCTGCGCCTGCGGTTCGAGCTGCATCGCCGAGCAACTGCCGGTCGACTCGGGATCGAAATCACCGTAGGTGTCGGCGTAGCCGACCCGCGTCGGCAGCAGCACGACGAAGCCCTTGGAGACCATGTAGCGCGAGAACGGCTCGAAACGCTGCCGGCCCTGCGTGGCGCGGTGATCGCTTGGTGCGCGGCCGTGGTTCATGATCACGAGCGGGAATGGCCCCGGGCCGTCGGGCCGGAAGATCACGACCGGGATCTGCTTCGTCTCGGTGCGGCCGTACAGGTCCTTGACGGTCACGCTGATGAACTGGACCTCTTCATGGAGGTCGCGCGCAACGCGTGCGGGAGCGGCCGAGGCCGCCGCCTCGACCGCCGGCTCGGCCACCTCGGCCGGCTGCGCCAGCGCGGCGGCCGAACAGAGCCCGAAGGCCATCGCGAACGCGAGCATCGTTTGATTTCTTCTCACCAGGTCCCCTTTGAATCAAGCCTGCGGCACCGGCGCGAACCAGCCCGACACGCGTTGCACCAGCCGGCGCAGGAATTTCGCGAGCGCCCAGGTCACGCCGATCATCACGACCAGCGCGACCGCCAGCGCGGCAAAGAACGCATACGGGTGCGTCCACGACAACCACAGGCTCGCCGGCACGACGCTGTCGCCGACCAGCGACATCGCGATGTTCGAAAACGGTTCCGGCGAGGTGTTCAGTGCGGCGCGCGTGGTCGCCTTCGCGACGTGGCTGGTCGCGGCCAGCGTGCCGCCCATCAGCGCCGCGGCCATCGCCCAGCTCGATTGGTCGGCGCCGAACACCGCGGCCGCGAGGGCCGCACCGGCGGGGATGCGCACGACGGTGTGGACCAGGTCCCAGAGCGAGTCGACGCCGGGGATCTTGTCGGCGAAGAACTCGACGAACAGCATCAGCCCGCTCGCGCCCAGCATCACCGGGCTTTGCAGCACGTGCAGCCCCGAGGGCAGCCCGACCCAGCCGAGAAAGCCCGCGATGCCGGTCAGGAACAGCACCGCGTACAGCCGCAGCCCGCTGGCCCAGCCGAGGGCGGCGGCGATCGCGAGCAGTTGCGGCGTGTCGAGCGGGATCTCGGGCAGGTGGTGCAGGTCGGGCAGCGCCGACAGATCGGGCAGGTTCACGGTGGATGCTCCTTCTCCAGCCATGCCGGCGTGCGCTTGTTCAGAAAGCTCTGAACGCCCTCGCGACCCTCGTCGCTGGCACGGATGTCGGCAATGCGCCGTGCCGTCTCTTCACGCAGCGGGGCGGTGATCGGTTGACCGGCGACGTTCTGCACGAGTGATTTGCAGGCGCGCACCGCCATCGGGCCGTTCGCGACCAGCGCGGCGACGAGCTCGCCGACCTTCGCGTCGAGCGCCTCGGGCGGGCAGACCTCGTGCACGAAGCCCATCGCGTGCGCCTGCGCGGCACTGAAGCGCTCGGCGGTGAGGAAATAGCGCCGCGCCGCCTGCTCGCCCATCGCGCGGATCACGTACGGGCTGATCGTGGCGGGCATCAGGCCGAGTCTCGCTTCGCTGAGGCAGAAGTTCGCGCCCTGCGCCGCGACCAGCACGTCGCAGACCGCGGCCAGGCCGACGCCGCCGGCGTAGCAGTCGGCGTGGACGCGGCCGACGATCGGCACCGGGCAGCGATCGATCAGCCACAGCATGTCGGCCAGCGCCTGCGCGTCGGCGCGATTGCGCTCCCAGGTGTAGCCGGCCATCTCGCGCATCCAGCCCAGGTCGGCGCCGGCGCAGAAGGCCTTGCCTCGGCCGCCGAGCACGATCGCGCGCAGTTGCGGGTCGTCGCCCAGCGTCGCGAACGCGGCGCCGAGTTCGTGGATCACGCTGTCGTTGAAGGCGTTGCGCACCTCCGGGCGGTTCAGCCAGACCTCGGCGACGTGGGGCGAGCGGCGGATGAGCTCGAGCGTGGGGGTGGCCATGGAACGGTCTCCTTCGCGGCGGGGATTCAGTGGCGCCACCCGCGCAGGCCGCGCAGCGCTTCGAAGGCGTCGAAGTCGCGATCGCTGTGCAGCAGCGTGTAGCCGCGCTCGATGCAGAAGGCCGCGACGAGGACGTCGATCCCGCTGCGCACCGTGATGCCGGCGGCGCGCAGGCTGCGGTAGTGGCCCGCGGCGGCCTCGGCCAGCGCCGGGTCGCCGGTGGCTTCGACGTCCATCGAATGCATCAGCGCGCGCGCCTGCAGGTAGTCGCGCTCGTGGCGAAAGCCGCGCAGCACCTCGTACAGCACGAGGTCGGGCACGACCAGCGTCGTCTCGCCGCGCGACAGCAGGCGGCGCAGCGTGCTGCGCTGCGGCGTCATCGCGCCGTTGAAGAAATCGATCCAGACGCTCGAATCAACGACGACCATGGGGCTTCTTCGCCGGAAGGTATTTCGCCGCCGGCTCGTTGACGCCAAGGCGCCGCGACGCGGAGGCGGTCTTGCCGGTGGACGCGGGCGCCGGCGCATCGAGCGTGTCGTCGCCGTCCCAGTGGAGCTTGCCCTCCCACTTGAGGATCTCGCGATAGGCCGCCTGGCGGGCGAGAAGCTTCAAGCCGGCCTCGACCGCGTCCTTCTTGGTCGTGAACGGGCCGGCCCGCATCGCGGCCTCGAGCGTGGCGTCGTCGATGTCGATGTTCGTGCGCATGATGTGTATAACGTTAGAAACTATTACACATCCTACACTACATCCGGAAGATCCCGAACTTCGCGTCCGGGATCGGCGCGTTCAGGCTCGCCGAGATCGCCAGCGCGAGCACGCGGCGGGTCTGGGCCGGGTCGATCACGCCGTCGTCCCACAGCCGGGCGCTGGCGTAGTACGGATGGGCCTGGGTCTCGAACTGCTCGAGCACGGGCTGCTTGAACGCGGCCTCGTCGGCCGCGCTCCAGGCCCCGCCCTTGGCCTCGATGCCGTCGCGCCGCACCGTCGCGAGCACCGCGGCGGCCTGCTCGCCGCCCATCACGCTGATGCGCGCGTTCGGCCACATCCACAGCAGGCGCGGCGAGTAGGCGCGCCCGCACATGCCGTAGTTGCCGGCGCCGAAGCTGCCGCCGATGATCACGGTGAACTTGGGCACCGTCGCGGTCGAGACGGCCGTCACCATCTTCGCGCCGTTCTTCGCGATGCCCTCGGCCTCGTACTTGCGCCCGACCATGAACCCAGTGATGTTCTGCAGGAACACCAGCGGGATCTTGCGCTGGCAGCACAGCTCGATGAAGTGCGCGCCCTTCAGCGCCGATTCGCTGAACAACACGCCGTTGTTCGCGATGATGCCGACCGGCATGCCCTCGATGTGCGCGAAGCCGGTGATCAAGGTCGCGCCATAGCGGGCCTTGAACTCGTCGAACTCGCTGGCGTCGACGAGGCGCGCGATGATCTCGCGCACGTCGTACGGCTTCTTGGTGTCGACCGGGATCACGCCGTGCAGCTCCTGGGGATCGAACCGCGGCGGGCGCGGCTCGATCAGGCGCAGCCCGTGGGTCTTGGTCCAGTTCAGGTTCGCGACCGAGGCGCGCGCGATCGCGAGCGCGTGGGTGTCGTTCTGCGCCAGGTGGTCGGCCACGCCGGACAGCCGCGTGTGCACGTCCCCGCCGCCCAGGTCCTCGGCGCTGACGACCTCGCCGATCGCGGCCTTCACGAGCGGCGGGCCGGCCAGAAAAATCGTGCCCTGGTTCTTCACGATGATCGATTCGTCGCTCATCGCCGGCACGTAGGCGCCGCCGGCCGTGCACGAGCCCATCACGACCGCGATCTGCGGGATGCCCTGCGCGCTCATCTGCGCCTGGTTGAAGAAGATGCGGCCGAAGTGGTCGCGGTCGGGGAAGACCTCGTCCTGGTTCGGCAGGTTCGCGCCGCCGCTGTCGACGAGGTAGATGCAGGGCAGCCGGTTCTGCTGCGCGATCTCCTGCGCGCGCAGGTGCTTCTTGACCGTCATCGGGTAGTAGGTGCCGCCCTTCACGGTCGCGTCGTTGCACAGGATCATGCAATCGACGCCGCTGACGCGGCCGATCCCGGCGATCAGCCCGGCGCCCGGCGCATCGCCCTTGTACATGCCGAGCGCGGCGAGCGGCGCGACCTCGAGAAACGGCGCGTCCGGGTCGAGCAGCATCTCGACGCGGTCGCGCGGCAGCAGCTTGCC
>DASYCA010000148.1:0-1638 GCA_036500445.1 Burkholderiaceae bacterium
GATGCCATCGTGGTGGTGGAGAACGTCGAGCGCAACATCGAGGCCGGCCTCACGCCGCGCGAGGCCACCTACCGTGCGATGCGCGAGGTGTCGGGCCCGATCATCGCGATCGCGCTGGTGCTGGTCGCGGTGTTCGTGCCGCTGGCCTTCATCAGCGGACTCACGGGCCAGTTCTACCGGCAGTTCGCGGTGACCATCGCGATCTCGACGGTGATCTCGGCGGTCAATTCGCTGACGCTGTCGCCCGCGCTCGCCGCGCTGCTGCTGCGCGGCCACGACGCGCCCAAGGACGCGCTGACGCGTGGCATGGACCGCGTGCTGGGCTGGCTGTTCCGCGGCTTCAACCGGCTGTTCCGGCGCGGCTCCGAGGCTTACAGCGGCGGCGTGCGCGGCGTGATCTCGCGCAAGACGCTGATGCTGGTGGTCTACCTCGCGCTGATCGGCATCACCTTCGGCCTCTTCAAGGCCGTGCCGAGCGGCTTCGTGCCGGCGCAGGACAAGCAGTACCTGATCGGCTTCGCGCAATTGCCCGACGGCGCCACGCTGGACCGCACCGACGAGGTGATCCAGCGCATGGGCGACATCATGAAGAAGAACCCGAACGTGCAGGATGCGATCGCCTTCCCGGGCCTGTCGATCAACGGCTTCACCAACAGCTCGAACTCGGGCATCGTGTTCGCGACGCTCAAGCCCTTTGCCGAACGCAAGCGTGCGGACCAGAGCGGCGGCGCCGTCGCGGGCCAGCTCAACCAGCAGTTCGCGGGCATCCAGGATGCCTTCATCGTGATGTTCCCCCCGCCGCCGGTGGCCGGGCTCGGCACCACGGGCGGCTTCAAGCTGCAGCTGGAAGACCGCGGCTCGGTCGGCTACGAGCAGATGGACGCCGCGGTCAAGGCGTTCATGGCCAAGGCCCGTCAGGCGCCCGAGCTGGCCGGCATGTTCACCAGCTGGCAGGTCAACGTGCCGCAGCTCTATGCCGACATCGACCGCACGCGCGCGCGCCAGCTCGGCGTGCCGGTGACCGACATCTTCGACACCATGCAGATCTACCTCGGCAGCCTGTACGTCAACGACTTCAACAAGTTCGGCCGCACCTACAGCGTGCGCGTGCAGGCCGATGCGCCGTTCCGCGCGCGCGCCGAGGACGTCGGCTTGCTGAAGGTGCGCTCGACCAGCGGTGAGATGGTGCCGCTGTCGGCCCTCATGAAGGTCACGCCGAGCTTCGGCCCGGAGCGCGCGATGCGCTACAACGGCTACCTCACGGCCGACATCAACGGCGGACCGGCGCCCGGCTATTCGTCGGGGCAGGCGCAGGACGCGATCATCCGCATCGCGGCCCAGACCCTGCCCAAGGGCGTGAGCTACGAATGGACCGAGCTGACCTACCAGGAGATCCTGGCCGGCAATTCTGCGTTGCTGGTGTTCCCGCTCGCGATCCTGCTGGTGTTCCTGGTGCTGGCCGCGCAGTACGAGAGCCTGACGCTGCCGATCGCGATCATCCTGATCGTGCCCATGGGCCTCCTGGCCGCGATGACCGGCGTGTGGCTTTCGGGCGGCGACAACAACGTGTTCACGCAGATCGGGCTGATCGTGCTGGTCGGACTGAGCGCGAAGAACGCGATCCTGATCGTGGAGTTC
>DASYCA010000149.1:0-5822 GCA_036500445.1 Burkholderiaceae bacterium
GCTCGCCGATGCGCAATTGGCCCGCTTCAAGGCCGACCCGGCGCACGCGCGCCAGGTGATGGACCGCGGCCTCTGGCACTGCACGCGCCATCCGAACTACTTCGGCGAGGCCTGCGTCTGGTGGGGGCTGTGGCTGCTCGCGCTGGCGGGCGGGGGCTTCGCTGCGGCGTGGTGGAGCGTGGTGTCGCCGCTGCTGATGACGGTGCTGCTGTTGAAGGTGTCGGGCGTGCGGCTGCTCGAGACGGACATCGGCGAGCGCCGGCCGGCCTACCGGGACTACGTCGAGCGAACCAATGCGTTCATCCCCGGGCCGCCGCGTGGCGGGATCTCGCGATGACGCGCCTCGCACTTGCGCTGGTGCTCGCCGCGATCACCGCCGGCGCGGCCGCGGTAACGGTAACGGCACCGGTACCGGTACCGGCCCCGGCGGAATGGGACTTCCACGTGTCGCTCGACGGCCGGCCGATCGGCGAGCACCGTTTCAGCCTCGGCGCCCTCGACGGTGGCGAGCGCACGCTGCGCAGCGAGGCCGAGTTCGCCGTCAAGATTCTCGGCATCACCGCGTACCGTTATCGCCACCGCGATACCGAACAGTGGCAGGGCGACTGCCTGCAGGCGCTGACGTCGACGACGGATGACGACGGCAAGCACAGCCACGTGAGCGTCGACCACGACGGCGTGCTCGGCGAAGGTTGCCTGATGAGCTTCGCCTACTGGAACCCGGCGATCCTGACCCAGACCCGGCTCTTCAATGCCCAGACCGGCCGCATCGAGACGGTGCGGGTGCAGCCCGCCGGTGGGGGCACGCTCGCGGTGCACGGCGCGCCGGTCACGGCGCGGCGCTACCGGATCGTCGGCGCCGCGCCGCCGATCGACGTCTGGTACGCACCGAACGGCGACTGGATCGGCCTCGACGCGGTCGTCGCCGGCGGCCGCAAGCTCAGCTATCGCCTGCCCTGAACCCCTGGAGAACCCATCGCGATGACCCTGCGCCAGATGCTGATCGCCTGTACGGGCACTGCCGTCGTCTTCCTCGCGCTCGACGCGATCTGGCTCGCGACGATGGCCGACCGGCTCTACCGGCCCGCGCTCGGCGCGCTGATGCTCGAGCGCTTCGTGCCGCTGCCGGCAGTGCTCTTCTATCCGCTGTACTTCGTCGGCATCGTCGTCTTCGCGATCGCTCCGGCGCTCGCCGGCGGCCGCTGGGCCGGCGCGCTTTGGCGTGGCGCGCTGCTCGGGCTGATCGCCTACGCCACCTACGACCTCACGAACCAGGCGACCTTGCGCGGCTGGTCCTGGCGCGTCACCGGTGCCGACCTGTGCTGGGGCACGCTCGTCACCGCGGTGGCCGCCGCGGCCGGCGCGAGGCTGACCGAATGGCTCGGCGGCGCGAGCGTGAGCGGCTGACGGTCGCGGCCCCGGATCGGCGGCGCCCGCCGGGTGCGACTTCGGTGCATCCAGGACGCCGGTTGGGGCGTACCTATCGGTCAGCGTCGACTCCCGCCATGCAAGCCTACCGCTCACCTTCGCCGATGACGACCCGCTTCCTCCCGACTCGCCCGGCCCGCCCGGCCTGTGACATCGCCGTCATCGGCAGCGGCATCGCCGGCTTGTCGGCGGCCTGGCTGCTCGCGAAAACGCAGCGCGTGGTGCTGTACGAGGCCGACGGCCGCCTCGGCGGCCACAGCCACACGGTCGAGGTCGAACGCCCCGGCGGGCCGATCGCCGTCGACACCGGCTTCATCGTCTACAACGAGGCCGCCTACCCGAACCTGAGCGCCTTGTTCGCGCACCTCGGCGTGCCGACCAAGCCCTCGCAGATGTCGTTCGCGGTCAGCCTGGACGACGGGGCCCTGGAGTACGCGGGCACCGACCTGCGCGGCCTGTTCGCGCAACGCGGCAACCTCGTGAACGCGCGCTTCTGGTCGATGCTGCGCGACCTGCTGCGCTTCTATCGCGAAGCGCCGCGCGACGCGCCGACGATCGGCATGATGCCGCTGGACGACTACCTCGACCACCGCGGCTACGGCCGGGCGTTCCGCGACGACCACCTGTACCCGATGGCCGCGGCCATCTGGTCGGCGCCGGCCGCGACGATCGGCCGCTATCCGACCGAGGCGTTCGTGCGTTTCTGCGCCAACCACCAGCTGCTGACGTTGAGCCAGCGGCCGCTCTGGCGCACCGTGGACGGTGGCAGCCGCGAGTACGTGCGGCGCATGGCGCGGGCGATCGGCGCCGGCGTGCGGCTCGGCAGCGCCGCCACCGCGGTGCTGCGCAGCGCCGAGGGCGTGCAGGTCGTGACCGGCGACGGCCGGGCGCCGCAGCGCTTCGACGAGGTCGTGATCGCGACCCATGCCGACCAGGCGCTGCGCCTGCTGCCGGACGCCGGCCGCGACGAATCGAGGCTGCTCGGCGCGTTCGCGTACAGCCGCAATCGCGCGGTGCTCCACAGCGACCCGCAGCTGATGCCCAGGCGCGCCGCGGTCTGGTCGAGCTGGAACTACCTGGCCGACCGCAGCCGCCGCGATGCGTTGTGCGTCAGCTACTGGATGAACCGGCTGCAGGGCATCGACGACGCGACGCCGCTGTTCCTGACCTTGAACCCGATGCAGGAGCCGCGCGCGGAGCACCTGGTCCGCGTCGAGCACTACGAGCACCCGATCTTCGACGCCGCGGCGATCCGCGCGCAGGACGAACTCTGGTCACTGCAAGGCCAGCGCCGCAGCTGGTTCTGCGGCGCGTACTTCGGCTCGGGCTTTCACGAAGACGGGCTGCAGGCCGGCCTGGCGGTGGCCGAGGCGCTCGGCGGCGTGCGCCGGCCGTGGACGGTCGCGAACGAATCGGGCCGGATCCGCCTGCCCGCATCGATGGCGCTCGCGTCATGAGCGACGCGTCCGCGCTCTACGTCGGCCGCGTGATGCATCAGCGGCTGCGGCCGAAACGGCACCGGCTCGACTACCGCGTCTACTCGATGCTCGTCGACCTGGACGAGCTGCCGGCGCTCGCGCGGCGGCTGCGGCTCTTTTCGCTGAACCGCTTCAATCTGTTCAGCCTGTACGAGCGCGATCACGGCGCCGGCGACGGTGGCCTGCGCGCACATGTCGAGCGCCAGCTGCACGCGGCCGGGCTGCCGGGCGGCGGTGCGATCCGGCTGCTGACGATGCCGCGCATCCTCGGCTACGCGTTCAATCCGATCAGCGTCTACTTCTGCGACGACGCGGGCGGCGGGCTGCGTGCGCTGCTGTACGAGGTCAACAGCACCTTCGGCGAGCGCCACAGCTACCTGATCGAGGTCGATCCCGCCGAGCGCGGCGCGCCCGTCATCCGCCAGCACTGCGCGAAGCGGATGCACGTCTCGCCGTTCCTCGCGATGGACCTGCGCTACGAGTTCCGCGTCGCGCCGCCGAGCGCCGAGCGCGCGGGCTTCAGCCTCGGCGTCAGCGCGCACGACGCGAGCGGCGCGGTGCTCGCCGCGCGCCTCGAGGCGACACGCCGGCGGCTCGCCGATGCGGCGCTGCTGCGCGTCTTCCTGACCCACCCGCTGCTGACGCTGACGGTCGTCGCGGCGATCCACTGGGAGGCGCTTCGGCTGTGGCTGAAGGGCACCCGCCTGCAACCCCGGCCGGCGGCACCCGCGCAGGCCGTGAGCGTGATCAAGCACGAGAACCCATGAGCACGACGTCCACCCCGACTTCCTTGCCCGCTTCGCGTCGGCCGGCCCACGGCCTGGTCTCGCTCGCCGCCTGGCCGCTGCGGCGCTTGCTGGCGCGGCTGTTGCGCGGCGTTGCGCGCGGCGCGCTCGCGATCACCTTGCCGGACGGCCAGCGGCTCGAAGGCCGTGGCGCCGCACCCGGCCCGCACGCCGCGATCCAGCTGCTGCGCTGGCGCGCGATCGCGCGGCTCGCGTTGCGCGGCGACATCGGCCTGGCCGAGTCGTACCGCGACGGCGACTGGAGCACGCCGGACCTCGCCGCGCTGCTCGAGTTCGGCATTCGCAACCAATCCGGCTGGGACTGCGCGCTCGACGCCGCGTGGCCGGCCCGTGCGCTCGATCGCCTGCGGCACCTGATGCGCGCGAACACGCGCCGCGGCAGCCGCCACAACATCGCGTTCCACTACGACATGGGCAACGCGTTCTACGGCCAGTGGCTGGACCGGGGCATGCAGTACTCGGGCGCGCTCTACCGCGACGCCGCCGAGTCGCTCGAGGACGCGCAGGCCGCCAAGCTGCGCCGCGTGCTCTCGCTGCTCGAGCTCGAGCGGCTGCCGGCGGAGGCAAGCATCCTCGAGATCGGCTGCGGCTGGGGCGCACTGGCGCTCGAACTCGCGCAGCTGCCGTCTGCCGGGGTCGTCGGGCTGACCTTGTCGAAGGAGCAGCTCGCGTACGCACGGGCGCGCATCAGCGCCGCGGGCGCGCAGGAGCGGGTCGACCTGCGGCTGCAGGACTATCGCGATGTCGACGGCCGCTACGACCGCATCGCCTCGATCGAAATGCTGGAGGCGGTCGGCGAGCGCTACTGGCCGGCGTATTTCGAGACGCTGCGCGCGCGCCTGAAGCCGGACGGCGTTGCAGTGCTGCAGGTGATCACGATCGCCGACGAGCATTTCGACCACTACCGGCGCGGCGCCGATTTCATCCAGCGCTTCATCTTCCCGGGCGGCATGCTGCCGTCGGTCGGCGCGATGCGCGAACAGGCGGCACGCGCGGGCCTGTCCTTCACGGTCGCCGAATCATTCGGCCTCGGCTATGCGCGCACGCTGGTCGAATGGCGCGAACGCTTCGTCGCCGCGTGGCCGGCGATCGAGGCGCTCGGCTTCGATGCCTCGTTCAAACGCATGTGGGAGTACTACCTGTGCTACTGCGAGGCCGGCTTTCGCAGCGGCCGGGTCGACGTCGGGCTGTACACGCTGAGGCATGCCGGGCCGCCGTCGCGTCAGTGCCCACCACCACCGCCGAGATAGGCGGCCTTCACGGCCGGATCGTTGCGCAGCTTCTCGGCCGGCCCGTGCACCGAGATGCGGCCGTTCTCCAGCACGTAGCCGTAGTCGGCCACCCCCAGTGCGGCGGCGGCGAACTGTTCGACCAGCAGCATCGTGACGCCCTGGCTCTTCAGCCGCTCGATGATCCTGAAGACCTCGGCGACGAGGATCGGCGCGAGGCCCATCGAGGGTTCGTCGAGCAGCACGACCTCGGGGTTCAGCATCACCGCGCGCGCCATCGCGAGCATCTGCTGCTCGCCGCCGGACAAGGTGCCTGCCAGCTGCTCACGGCGCTCCTTCAGGCGCGGGAAGAGCTCCAGCGCGCGCTCCAGGTCGCCGGCGACATCGCCCTTGGGCCGGCTGCCGGTCAGGCGCGGGAAGGCGCCCAAGGTCAGGTTGTCGGTCACCGTCATCGTCGCGAACACGCGCCGGCCTTCGGGCGAGTGCGCGAGACCGAGCTTGGCGATGTGAAACGACTCCATGCCGTCGATGCGCTTGCCGTTCAGCACGATCTCGCCCGCGCTCGGCGCGATCATCCCGGAGATCGCGCGCATCGTCGTGGTCTTGCCGGCGCCGTTGGAGCCGATCAAGGTGACGACCTTGCCCTTGGGCACGTCGATCGAGATGCCGTGCAGCACCTGCACCTTGCCATAGCCGGCGACGAGGTTCTTGATGGCCAGCATGATGCGTTCCTCAGGCCGCCTGGCCGCCCAGATAGGCCTCGATGACCTTCTCGTCCGACTGCACCTGCGCCGGCGCGCCCTCGGCGATCTTCTGGCCGAAGTCGAGCACCGAGACGATGTCGCAGATGCTCATCACCACGTCCATGTGGTGCTCGATCA
>DASYCA010000150.1:0-15026 GCA_036500445.1 Burkholderiaceae bacterium
CGTCTTGCTCGGACGCTCGTTCGAGCCGGTGCCGTCGGAGTCGGCGTCCGACCCGAGGTCGGAGGAGTGCGGGGCGATGGGCATTCGAGGCGGTGGCAGGGGCGAGGGCTCGGTATGATAGTCGCGCCGCCCGATGGCGAGCAATTCATTGCATTCGCGTGACCCCAACACAGGCGCCCCTCGATCGAGTGGCGTCCACCGGAACCCTTCAATGTCCCGACCCCCGCTTCCCGCGTCTCCCCAATCGGGCTTCGCCTATTCCCGCGCGCAGTTCCAGCAGCATGTCGACGACGCGCTGGCGCTCGCGCGCTCGCTCGGCGCGAGCGATGCGGCGGTCGAGGTCTCCGAGGGCGTGGGCCTGTCGGTGTCGGTGCGCAAGGGCGAATCGGAGAACGTCGAGCGCAACCGCGACAAGTCGATGAGCATCACGGTCTATGCCGGCCAGCGCCGCGGCAACGCGAGCACCTCCGATTTCTCGCGCGCCGCGCTCGAGCAGACGGTGCGCGCCGCCCACGACATCGCCCGCTTCACCGCCGAGGATTCCGCCGCCGGGCTGCCCGACGCCGACGACCTGGTGACGCCCGAGCAGGCCGAACGCGACCTCGACCTGTTCCACCCGTGGGCGATCGATGCCGAAGGCGCGCTCGAGATCGCGCTGCGCTGCGAGGCCGCGGCGCTGACGGTGGACAAGCGCATCACGAATTCCGAGGGCGCCGGCGTCTCGGCCCAGCAGTCCCACTTCTTCGCCGGCAACTCGCGCGGCTTTCGCGGCGGCTATGCGAGCTCGCGCCATTCGGTCTCGGTCGCACCGATCGCGTCGACGCCGGGCCGCCATGGCGACGACATGCAGCGCGACGCCTGGTACAGCTCGATGCGCGCGCCCGAAGCGCTCGCCGCACCGGAGGCCGTCGGGCGCTACGCGGCCGAGCGCGCGCTGTCGCGTCTGAAATCGCGCAAGATCAAGACCTGCGAGGTGCCGGTGCTGTTCGAATCCTCGCTCGCATCGGGCCTGCTCGGCGCCTATGTGCAGGCGACCAGCGGCGGCGCGCTGTACCGCAAATCGACCTTCCTACTCGACAGCCTGGGCCAGCGCGTGCTGCCCGAGCACCTGGACATCAACGAGGACCCGCACGAGCCGCGCGGCAAGGGCAGCGCCCCGTTCGACGACGAGGGCGTGTTGACGCGCAAGCGCAAGGTCGTCGAGGCCGGGGTCGTGCAGGGCTACTTCCTGTCGACCTACTCGGCGCGCAAGCTCGGGCTGCGCACGACCGGCCACGCCGGCGGGTCGCAGAACCTGGCGCTGACGAGCCGGCTGACGCGCGCGAGCGACGACCTGAGCGAGATGCTGCAAAAGCTGCACCGCGGCCTGTTCGTGATCGAGCTGATGGGGCAGGGCGTGAACTACGTGACCGGCGATTATTCGCGCGGCGCGGCCGGGTTCTGGGTCGATCACGGGAAGATCCAGTTCCCGGTCCACGAGATCACGATCGCCGGCAACCTGCGCGAGATGTTCCAGCAGATCGGCGCGATCGGTGCCGACGCCTACACGATGGGCAGCAAGACGACCGGGTCGGTATTGATCGAAAAGATGAAGATCGCCGGGACCTGAACCCGGCGGCGAGTTCACCCCCCGGTCGCGGCCCGGTAGAGCTTGCCCGAGCGCGTGCCCGAGCGGCAGAAGGCCAGGATCGGCTTCGGCAACTCGGCCAGCAATTCGGCGAAGCGCGCGATCTGTTCCGGTGTCTGCACCGCGGGCGAGACCGGCAGGTGCGCGTAGCGCAGGCCGGCGGCGGCCGCTGCGGCCTCGATCACCGCGCTGGTCGGCTGCTCCGGACCGCCTTCGAAATCGGGCCGGTTGTTGATCACGCTCTTGAAGCCGGCCTGCGCGGCCCAGGCCATCGCGGACGGCTCGAGTTGCGGGGCGACGCAGACGTCGGCGCTCAATTGTTGGACGGCGGGCGCGTTCATGGTGCGAGCGCCTTCTTGACCGCGGCCGAAACCAGGCCCATGTCGGCCGAGCCGGCGAGCTTGGTTTTCACCGCGGCCATCACCTTGCCCATGTCCCCCGGCCCCTTGGCGCCGAGCTCGGCGACGATCGCGGCGACCTGCGCGGCGATCGCGTCCGCGCCGAGGCGCTGCGGCAGGTAGGCTTCGAGCACCTGCAGTTCGGCCGCTTCCTTCTCGACCAGGTCGGGGCGGTTGCCGGCGGTGAACTGGGTGATCGAGTCCTTGCGCTGCTTCACGAGCTTGTCGACGATCGCGATCACGGCCGCGTCGTCGAGCACGATGCGCTCGTCGACTTCGCGCTGCTTGCACGCGGCGAGCAGGCCGCGGATCGTCAGCAGGCGCGGCGCGTCTTTCGCGCGCATCGCGACCTTCATGTCTTCGGTGATCTGGTCTTTCAGGCTCATCATGGGCTCCTGGCAGTGTGCTCGCGGCACAAACAACAAAGCCCGCGGCGGGCGGGCTTTAGAGGCGGCGAACCCGCGAAGGTTCGCGGGCGGCGGGATCAGAACAGCTTTTTCGGCAGCTGCATGCTGCGAACGCGCTTGAAGTGGCGCTTCACCGCAGCGGCCTTCTTGCGCTTGCGCTCGGCGGTGGGCTTCTCGTAGAACTCACGGGCACGCAGGTCGGTCAGCAGGCCGAGCTTCTCGATGGTGCGCTTGAAGCGGCGCAGTGCCACGTCGAATGGCTCGTTTTCTTTGACGCGAATCGTAGTCATGTAGATAAGGTTGGTATGTCTAGCAAAGATATCGATTATAGCGCGGTTATTCGCATGGTTGCAATATAGCCCGATTCAAGCGGCAGCCGAGAGTGTCAGCGCCTCGGCACAGGCGGCCGCGCTGGCCCAGGCCCACTGGAAGTTGTAGCCGCCCAGCCAACCGGTCACGTCGACGACCTCGCCGATGAAATACAGGCCGGGCACGCGCCGGCTTTCCATCGTCCTGGAGCTGAGTTCCCGGGTGTCGACCCCGCCGGCGGTGACCTCGGCCTTGCGATAACCCTCGCTGGCTTGCGGCTTCAGGCGCCAGCGCTGCAGCCGCTCGGCGAGCGCCGCGAGCTCGCGGTCGCGCTGGTCGGGCATCGAGCGGGCCGCCAGCTCCGGCGTGCCGGCCAGCCAGGCGTCCGCGAGGCGGCGCGGGATCAGCTCGGCAAGTTCGTTCGCGAGCACGCGGCGCGAGTCGCGCTTGGCCCGCAGCAGCTCGGCACCCAGCTCGCGGCCGGGGCTCAGGTCGATCTGCAGCGGCGTTCCGGGCTGCCAGTGGCTCGAGATCTGCAGCACCGCCGGGCCGCTCAGGCCGCGGTGCGTGAACAGCAGGTCCTCGAGGAACTCGCCGCGTTCGGCGCCGTCGCCGGTCTCGATGCGGACCTCCAGCGACAGCCCCGACAGCGCGGCAAACGGCGCCCAGCTGACCGGATCGAAGGTCAGCGGGACGAGCGCCGGGCGCGTCGTCTGCAGCATGTGGCCGAACTGGCGCGCCAGCCGGTAGCCGAAATCGCTCGCGCCGATCTTCGGGATCGACAGGCCGCCGGTGGCGATCACGAGTTGGCGGCCCCGCACGGTGCCGCGGTCGGTGTCGAGCTCGAACCCGGCGCCGCCCTGGCGCACCGCTTGCACCGCGCAGGGCTGCCAGCGCGTCACGGCGCCGGCTTCGCATTCGTGCAGCAGCATCCCGATGACGTCCTCGGCGCTGTCGTCGCAGAACAGCTGGCCCTTGTGCTTCTCGTGCCACCGGATGCGGTGCCGGGCCAGCAGCGCGAGAAAGTCCTGCGGCGTGTAGCGCGCCAGCGCCGAGCGGCAGAAATGCGGGTTGGCGGACAGGAAGTTCGCCGGGCCGGTGTCCAGGTTGGTGAAATTGCAGCGCCCGCCGCCGGAGATGCGGATTTTTTCGGCCAGCTTCGCGGCGTGGTCGATCAGCAGCACCTTCGCGCCGCGCTGGCCGGCGATGCCGGCGCAGTGCAGGCCGGCCGCGCCGGCGCCGACGATGATCGCGTCGAAGTCGGCAGGGCCGGGTGGGTTCATGCGCTGCGTGCCCTGGTCGTCGAGTCGTTGGCCGCGGATTATGCGGCGCGCAATCGGTGCGGGCGGTCGGTGCGGGCGGTCGGTGCGGGCGGTCGGCGCGAACGATCAGCGCGGCCGGCCGCTTGGAAACGCGATCAGGCGGACTGCTCCTGCTTCGCCTTGTCCGGGTGGCCGATCGCCTCGAGCGCGCGCATCAGGCAGTCCACTTGCGCGGTCAGCGGCGCCGGCGCGGGCTTCTCGCCGCTGACGACCGACTGGATGTACAGCGCGGTCGTCGCCGCATCGTGCGTGCGCGGCAACACCGGCAGCTCGGTCAGCACGCCTTCATGCGCCGGACGCGACAGTTCGGGGCGCGGCTGGCCGTGAATGAAGACGTCCAGGCGCGGTGCACGGCGCGGGTCGGAGACCGGCTCGCCTTCGGTGCCGCGCATCAGCAGCGCATCGGCCATCGAAAAGCTCAGGAAGCCGCCCAGCATCGGCGAGTACTCCGGGTGGGTGTGGTTCACGACGCGCAGTGCCGGTGCGTCGCGGCAGGGCTGCAGCAACTTCGCGATCGTGTGCCCCGAGTTGCGCAGCCCCACGACGCGCCGCACCTCGAGCAGGCGGGCCAGCGGCGGGCACAGGTCGGCGGTCGCGATGAAGACCGGCTCGCGGCGCGCCCAGGCGTTGTCGATCTCCTCGGCGTTGGATGCGAACGGCAGCCCGAGGTCGTGAAAGATCTCGGCCGTGCTGACGCGCCCGGCGTCCAGCATCGGGCCGTGCACCAGCACCTGCACGCCTTCCTGCGCCAGCAGCAGCGCGAGCAGCGGCGTCAGGTTGGGCAGCTTGCGGGCGCCGTTGTACGAGGGCAGCACGATGGTCGGGCGGCTGGTGCGGATCGGGATGCAGCGCTCGTGCACCGCGTTCAGGAAGCCGGCGAGCTCCTCGACCGATTCGCCCTTGATGCGCATCGCGAGCGCGAACGCGCCGATCTCCAGGTCGGTGACCCGGCCGTCCAGCACCTGGCTCATCAGGTCATGGGCCTGCGCCTCGCTCAACGAGCGCGCGCCTTCCTTGCCGCGGCCGATTTCCTTGATGTAGCTCGTGATCGCCATGCTGTTCCCCCTACTCCGGATTCGCAATATTCAGGCCTGCCGCCGGGCTTCGCAACAAACGCTTTCAAGCTCGTACGGCGAGTGAGGTCGGCGAGGCCCTCGCCGGTGTTTCGAGGGAGGGTCACCGCGCTATGATCAGGTGCAGGGTTGGGCTGCCGATAACACAGTGATCACAGAGGAACGCTGACGACATGGACGAGACGAGATCGGCCCGGCCCGGCGAGCGCAGCGCGATGGCGCAGGCGCTCGCGCACGCGCTGGAGGCCGATGCTGCCGGCATCGCCGGCGCCCTGCTCGAGACGCTGGACCGCCTGGACGTGCTGTTGGCGGTCAAGGAAGTGGCCTCGGGCCGATATGTCCATGCCAATGCCCGCATGGCCGAGCTGTTCGGCCGCGCCGCAGCGGCCGAGTTGATCGGCCTGACCGACGCCGAGCTGATGGATCCGGCCGCCGCCGCGACGATCCGCGCCGCCGAGCAGACCGCGCTCGCGCACGACGCCGCGCCGATCCTCGGCGAGCAGCGCATCGACCGCGACGGGCGCAAGCGCGAGTTCAGCGTGATGCGCAGCGTGATCCGGCGCGCCGACGGCGCGCCGGCCCGCCATGTGCTCGCCGTCTGGACCGAGCTCACGAACCAGCACGAGCGGGAGCACCAGCTGAAGCAGGCGCTCGCGCAGCTCGAGGCCCAGCAGGTCGCGGCCGAGCTGCAGCGCCGCGAGATCCAGGACCAGGCCTTGCGCGATGGCGCGACCGGCCTGTACCAGCGCGTGCATTTCGACGATCAACTGCGCCGCGAGGTCGACCTGTCCTCGCGCGAGCACCGCGAGTTCGCGCTCGTCTCGATCGCGCTCGACCCGTTCAGCGACGCCGTCAAGGCGCTCGGCCGCGAGGCCCGCATCCGTGTGCTGGAGGCGCTCGGCCGGCTGCTGCGCGGCAACACGCGGGCGATGGACGCCTCCTGCCGGCTCGACGAAGACCGTTTCGCGATCCTGCTGTCCGGTGTCGGCCTCGCGACCGCGCATTCACGCATGGAAGGGCTGCGGCGCCAGTGCGCGACCCAGATCGTCGTGCTCGACGGTCGCGATCTCGGCTTCACCGTCGCGATGGGCGTGGCGAGCTTCCCGCACACCGCCCACACCGAGGCGGACCTGATGAACGCGGCCGACCTGGCCTTGCAGGAGGCGCAAAAGCGCGGCGGCAACCACGTCGCGCTCGCCAGCATCCGCTTCGAGCTCGGCGCTGCATAGGCCGCGCGGGCCAGCGCCGGGCCGCCCCAAGCGGCCCGAGCACCCGCCCGGCGGGTGGGGCGGTACCCCGCCCCGGGTGCGCCATGACTAGCCGACCAGCTTCAGCACCGCGCGCCACTCGTCCGCCGTCACCGGCGTGATCGACAGGCGGTTGCCGCGTTTCAACATCAGCATGGTCGCCAGCGACGGCGCCTCGCGCATCGCCGCGAGCGACAGCAGCGCCGTCTTGCGCTCGAGCTTGACGTCGACGTGGGCCCAGCGCGGCGCATCGGCCGACGATTTCGCGTCGAAATAGTGGCTCGAAGGGTCGAACTGCGTCGCGTCGGGATAGGCGGCGCTCGCGACGACGGCGAGGCCGGCGATGCCGGGCTCGGGACAGGACGAGTGATAGAACAGCACCCCGTCGCCGACCCGCATCTCGTCGCGCATGTAGTTGCGCGCCTGGTAGTTGCGCACGCCGACCCAGGGCACCGTGTGCTTGGGAGCCACTGCGAGATCGTCGATCGAGCACTCCGACGGCTCGCTCTTCATCAACCAGTAGTGCATCGGGGTGCTTGGAAATAAAGTGTCCGCCGCCAACCGTGAGCCGCATTCCTGAACCAGGAGTTCAGGTGGGCGAGGTCAGCCCGGCTTCGGGTTCATCTGACGCGAGACGATCACACCAACCGGGCGATGTTCCAAGCCCTTGCTCAAAGAGCATAGGTTCAAGGAAATATAAAACTCACGCGAAAGCGACGGACGAATTCATTCTATGCCTGTGCGGAGAAACGCGTTCAAAGAAGTTGGCCATCGGCGCCGAGCACGTGGTCGAGCCGCGTGATCAAAGCCTCGATGTCGACCTCGCCGGTGGCCGCGGGTGCGCTCGGCGCCGCAGCCGGCGCGGGCTTGGCCGCGGGGCGGCCGGCGAGGGCGTAGGCCAGGTTCAGCGCCGCGAGCACCGCGATGCGCTCGCGCGCCTTGACCTTGCCGCCGTCGCGGATGGCGCTCATCTCGCGGTCGACGTTGCCGACCGCTTCGAGCAGCGCGATCTCGCCGCCCTCGGGGCAGCCGAGCAGATAGCTCTGGCCGAGGATCGTCACTTCCATCTGCTTCATGCGGCGGGCCCTCCGGTGCCGGGCGACGCATCGGCCTGCGCGGCTGCGGCGTCGGCCGGCAGCCGCTCGAGCAGCGCATCGATCCGGGCGCGCGCCGCGTTCAGGCGCGAGCGCAGGTTGTCGCGCTCCGCGCCGACGCTGCCGAGCTGCTGCGCCAGCAAGGCGTTCGTGCGTTGCAGTTCTTCATGCCGCAGCAGCAGGCGCTCGACCCGCTCGGCGAGTTCTTCGATCTTCGACATGGCGGACGCAAGGGAAGAGGGTGAACGGGGATTGTAGGCGTCGCCTTCCAGGGCCCGGGCAGGCTCTAGAATGCGCGCCGATGAGCCCCGATCGGCGACGCCGCATTCGTCTCGCGATCGGGCTCGGCGTGCTCACGCTGCTGCTGCTCGCGGCGGGGCTCGCGGCCGGCAGCGAAGGCTGGTCGATCGCCGCGTTGTTCCGGCTGCTGCAAACGCCGGACGCCGCGCTCATCGTCGGCGAGATCCGCGCCCCGCGCACGCTCGGGGCCTGGCTCACCGGCGCCTTGCTCGGCCTGGCCGGCGCGACCGCCCAGGGCCTGTTTCGCAACCCGCTCGCCGACCCGTACCTGCTCGGTTCGGCCTCCGGCGCCTCGCTCGGCGTCGTGCTCGTGCTCGCGGTCGGCACGCTGACCGGCCACGAGCTCCCTCTCGCGACCGCCGCGCTGCTGGCGCGCATCGGCCTGGTCGGCGCGGCCTTCGCCGGGGCTCTGTGCGGCGTGCTGGTCACGCTCGCGCTCGCGCGCGGCGCGCAGCAGACGGTGCGGCTGCTGCTCGCCGGCGTGATCGTCGGCGTCGTGCTGGCCGCGCTGAGCGACCTGCTGACGACGGCCGCCCCCGATGCGCTGCGCGGCAAGCAGGCCTTCATGCTGGGCAGCACCGGCTTTCTCGGCTGGAGCAGTTGCGGCGTGCTCGGTGCCGGCTTTCTGCTGTGCGCGCCGCTGAGCTGGCGCTGGTCGCGCGCGCTCGACGCGCTGACGCTCGGCGAAGACGGCGCCCGCAGCCTCGGCCTGGACCTGGCCCGGGTGCGCCTCGCGCTGGTCGCGTCGCTCGCGCTCGCGACCGGCCTGGCGGTCTCGCAGGCCGGCCTGGTCGCGTTCGTCGGCCTGGTCGCGCCGCACCTGGTGCGCCGCTTCGCGCCGGCGCCGCAGGGCTTCACGCTGCTCGCCAGTGCCGGTGCCGGCGGCACGCTGCTGCTCGCCGCCGATGTGCTCGCGCGCAGCCTGATCGCGCCGCAGGAGCTGCCGGTCGGCGTGCTGACGGCGCTGCTGGGCGGCGGCTATCTGTTGTGGTTGCTGCAAGGCAGGCGGCTCGCATGACGGATGCGATGGCGCTTCGAACCAGCGACGTGCGCGTGCGGCTGGGCAGCACGCAGGCGCTGGACGCGGTCAGCTTCGCGCCGGCGCCCGGCTGGAC
This sequence comes from Burkholderiaceae bacterium, assembly GCA_036500445.1. Lineage (GTDB taxonomy): Bacteria > Pseudomonadota > Gammaproteobacteria > Burkholderiales > Burkholderiaceae_C > LMDS01. Next base: position 8,893 of record DASYCA010000150.1, read on the forward strand.
CGCGATCGTCGGCCCGAACGGCGCCGGCAAGTCGACCCTGCTGCGCGTGCTGGCCGGGCTGCAGGCGCCCGACGCCGGCGCGGTCGCGTTGAACGGCAAGCCCTTGACCGGCTGGCCGGCGCGCGTGCGCGGCACGCAGATCGCATGGCTCGGCCAGGAGCCGGCCAGCGGCGGCGAATTGACGGTGCGCGAGCTCGTCCACCTGGGCCGCCTGCCGCACCTCGGGCTCTTCACGTCGCCCGGGGCCGCGGACGAGGCGGCAGTCGATCGGGCGCTGCGCGCGACCGAGTGCGAGGGCTGGCAGCAGCGCCGCTTGGACGAGCTCTCCGGCGGCGAACGCCAGCGCGTGCTGCTGGCGCGCGCGCTGGCCGTCGACGCGCCGATCCTGCTGCTCGACGAGCCGACCACCCACCTGGACCCGCCGCACCAGCGCACGCTGCTGCGGCTGATGCAGGCGCAGGCGCGGGCCGGCCGCATCGTCGTCAGCGTGCTGCACGACCTGTCGCTGGCCTTGCTCGCCGATCACCTCGTCGTGATGCGGCGCGGGCAGCTGCATGCCACCGGCTCGCGCGACGATCCGGCCGTCCACGCCGCGCTGGTCGAGGTCTTCGAACAAGCGATCGCGGTCGTGCGCCTGGGCGATCGCTGGATCGCGGTGCCCGATCTCGAGGACGCCCCGCCGAGGCGTTGAGCGCGCAAGGCCGCGCCGCGCAACGCCGCCGCGCGACGCCGCGTTCAGGGCTCGGTCGGGTCCAGCGGCATCGGCAAGGTCGCCAGGCGGGTCGGCGCGCTGGTCGTGTCCCACAGTGCGCCGGGCGTCGTGTCGACCGACATCGACAGCACGTGCATCAGGGTCAGGCTCGCACGGGCGGCGATCTTGCGCAGCGTCTGCAGCTGGTGCTGGGTCCAGTCGGTGGGTGTGGCGCCGAGCTGTTCGCAGCTGAAGGCGCCGAACAGCGCGCCGTTGACCGAGAAGCCCATGTCCATCAGCGCGCTGACGCCGGCGTCGGCCATGTAGGCGGCCAGCGCGCTGTGCGCGGCGTCGCCGCCGAGCGGGTCGGTGCCGGCGCGGGTCGCGGTGACATGGCCCTCGCGCAGCAACTGCTCGACATAAGGGCCGCGCGCGACGTGGGTGATGTCGGCGGCGCCGACCATGCGGTCCAGCGTGGCGTCGTACATTGCGGCGCAGCGCATCGTCGGGCCGGGGCCGCCGTCGACCAACAGGCGCAGGCCGGCGCGCGCGCAACCGATCCGGGCCGAGATGTAGCGCGTCAGCTGGTCCAGGTACTGCGCGCTGTCGATCTCGCCCCGTTCGAGTCGACCGGAGATGATCTGCAGGTCGGGTTGATCCGCCATGGTGGTCGGATTATGGATGCGGCGGCAGGTCCTTGGGGCGCGAATCGCACCACCGCGAGACCCCGCACTGCGCGCACAGCGGCTTGCGCGCCTGGCAGACGTAGCGGCCGTGCAGGATCAGCCAGTGATGGGCGTGGACCATGAATTCGGCCGGGATGCGCTTCAGTAACTTCTGCTCGACCGCCAGCGGTGTCTTGCCGGGCCCGAGGCCGGTGCGGTTCGCGACCCGGAAGATGTGGGTGTCGACCGCCATCGTCGGTTCGCCGAACGCGACGTTGAGCACGACGTTGGCGGTCTTGCGACCGACGCCCGGCAGCGCCTCGAGGGCGGCGCGGTCGTGCGGCACCTTGCCACCGTGGCGCTCGACCAGCAGCCGGGCCGTCTCCATCAGGTTCTTCGCCTTGGTGCGGTACAGGCCGATCGTGCGGATGTGCTCGGTCAGCGCGTCCAGGCCCAGCGTGAGCAGGCGCTCCGGCGAGTTCGCGACCTTGAAGAGGCCGCGCGTGGCCTTGTTGACGCCGGCGTCGGTCGCCTGGGCCGACAGCAGCACCGCGGCGAGCAGCTCGAAGTGGTTGCTGTACTCGAGCTCGGTGACCGGGTGCGGATTGGCCGCACGCAGGGTTTCGAAGAACGGGACGATGTCGGTCTTTTTCATCACTGGGTCATCGTGGAAAGGCGTCGGTGGCGGCCTGCGCCGTCTTCGCGCTCAAGGCTTGCAGGCGCTGCTCGCGCTCGCGTTCGCTGCGTTGCGCGCGCTCGCTGTGCCAGCCGTAGCGCTCGCGCGCCTCGCCCGCCTGAGCGGCGCTCCAGGCGGCCCAGCCGGTGCGCTCGCCGCTCACCGGGCGCAGCGAGATGCAGTCGACCGGGCAGGCCGGGATGCACAGCTCGCAGCCGGTGCACAGCGGCTCGATCACGTCGTGCATCGCCTTCGGGCCGCCGACGATGCTGTCGACCGGGCAGGCGGCCAGGCACAGCGTGCAGCCGATGCACCAGGCTTCGTCGATCACCGCGAGCTGGCGCGGCGCCTCGACGCCGTGGTCCGGGTTCAGCGGCAGCACCGGGCGGCCGGTGAGGGCGGCCAGCCGCACGATGCCTTCGGCGCCGCCGGGCGGGCAGCGGTCGATCTCGGCGTCACCGGCCGCGATCGCCTCGGCATAGGCGCGGCAATCGGGGTAGCCGCAGCGCGTGCACTGCGTTTGCGGCAGCGCGGCGTCGAGCCGGTCGACCAGCACCGCGTCAGCCGCGCGCGCGCGGCGCGGACGCCTTCTTCGCTGCCGTTTTCTTCGCAGCAACTTTCTTCGCAGCCACCTTCTTCGCGGCGGCTTTCTGGGCGACGCTGCCCTGGTGGCTCGCGATGAACTCGCGCACCGTCGGGTAGACCTTCTCGCGCCAGCGGCGGCCCGAGAAGATGCCGTAGTGGCCGGCGCCCATCGCGTCGTAGTGGAACTGGCGGCTCTTCGGGATGCCGGTGCACAGGTCGTGCGCGGCGCGCGTCTGGCCGGCGCCGGAGATGTCGTCGAGCTCGCCCTCGATCGTCAGCAGCGCGCTCGTCTTGATGTCCTTCGGGCGCACGCGCTCGCCGGCGACGTCCCAGGTGCCATGCACCAGCGCGAAATCCTGGAACACGATGCGGATCGTGTCGAGGTAGTACTCGGCCGGCATGTCGAGCACCGCGTTGTACTCGTCGTAGAAGCCGCGGTGGAACTCGGCGCTGTCATCGTCGCCGCGCACGAGGTCGAGGAAGTAGTCGTAGTGCGAGCTCAGGTGGCGGTCCGGGTTCATCGCGACGAAGCCGGTGTGCTGCAGAAAGCCCGGGTAGACCGGCCGCCCGGCACCGGGCAGGTTCGTCGGCACGCGGTAGATCACGTTGTTCTCGAACCATTCGTAGGGCTTGTTGGTCGCGAGGTTGTTGACCGCGGTCGGGCTCTTGCGGGCGTCGATCGGGCCACCCATCATCGTCATCGTGCGCGGCGTCGCCTCGCCGCGGCTGGCCATCAGCGAGATCGCCGCGAGCACCGGCACCGTCGGCTGGCAGACCGAGATCACGTTGACCTCCGGGCCGATGTGGCGGATGAACTCCTGCACGTAGGCGACGTAGTCGTCGAGGTGGAACGGGCCGACGCCGGCCGGCACCATGCGCGCGTCGGTCCAGTCGGTGATGAAGACCTTGTGGTCCTTGAGGAGCTCGCGCACGGTCTCGCGCAGCAGCGTCGAGTGGTGGCCGGACAAAGGCGCCACGACGAGCACGGTCGGCTGGTCCTTCAACTTGGTCAGCACCAGGGCCTCGTCGGTGAAGCGCTTGAAGCGCAGCAGCCGGCAGAAGGGCTTGTTCAGCGCGACCTGCTCCTGCACCGCGACATCGACGTGGTCGACCTGGACCGAGGTGATGTTGAAGGCGGGCTTCTCGTAGTCCTTGGACAGCCGGTGCAGCAGGTCCAGGCCGGCGGAGACACGCTGTGCACCGGGCGTGTGCGCGAACGGCGACAGCGGATGGTTGTAGAGTTTGGCGGTGGCGCTGGAAAACTCCGCGAAGGGGCTCAGCAGCGCACGTTGGGTCTCATAGAGCTGATAGAGCATCGCGGGGCCAGGTCGGTGGATCGGCAAAAAGTTGTGCAACGCAACATTCTAGGGCTGCGCGCCTCATCTTGCAGCGGCCGGGCCCGGGGTGAAACCCGAATCAGCGCCCTGTTTCGGGGCTGATTCGGGTCGCGTCCCCCGTCAGCGGGAGACCGCGACGATCGCCGCGACGGTCGCGTCGATGTTCTTGCTGTTCAGCGCGGCCACGCAGATGCGGCCCGAATCGACGCCGTAGATGCCGAATTCGCTGCGCAAGCGCTGCATCTGCTCCTTGCCGAGGCCGGAGTAGCTGAACATCCCCTTCTGGCGCGTGATGAAGCCCATGTCCTGTTTCAGGCCCGCCGCGCCGAGCTTGGCCTGCAGCGCCACGCGCATCTCCTTGATCCGCACGCGCATGCCGGCGAGCTCCTGCTCCCACAGCGTGCGCAGCGCCGGCGTCGTCAGCACCAGCGCGACGACCTGCGCGCCGTGCGTCGGCGGGTTCGAGTAGTTGGTGCGGATCACGCGCTTGAGCTGGCTCAGCACGCGGTCGGCCTCTTCCTTCGAGGCGCAGACGACGCTGAGCGCGCCGACGCGCTCGCCGTACAGCGAAAAACTCTTCGAGAAGCTGGTCGCGACGAAGAAGTCCAGCCCGGCTTCGATGAACTTGCCGACCACCGCGCCGTCTTCCTGGATGCCTTCGCCGAAGCCTTGGTAGGCCATGTCGAGGAAGGGCACCAGCCGGCGCGACTTGACGGCTTCGATCACCTGGGCCCACTGCGCCGGCGTGATGTCGTAGCCGGTCGGGTTGTGGCAGCAGGCGTGCAGCACCGCGATCGTGCCGGGCGCGGCCGCGTTCAGCGCGGCGAGCATGCCGGCGAAATCGATGCCGCCTTCGGTGTCGCGCTTGGCAGCGTCGTAGTACGGGTACTGGCCGACCGTGAAGCCGGCGCCCTCGAACAGCGCGCGGTGGTTCTCCCAGCTCGGGTCGCTGATCAAGACGATCGCGTTCGGCGACATGCGTTTCAGCAGGTCGGCGCCGACCTTCAGGCCGCCGGTGCCGCCTAGCGTCTGCACCGTCGCGATCCGGCCGGATTTCACCGCCGCGCTGTCGGCGCCGAACACCAGGCCCTGGACCGCCTTGTCGTAGGCGGCGATGCCGTCGATCGGCAAATAGCCTCTTGCCTTCGGCGCTTCCATCATCATCTTCTCGGCTTGCTGGACGCACTGCAGCAGCGGCAGCTTGCCGTTGTCGTCGAAGTACACGCCCACGCCGAGGTTCACCTTGGCCGGGTTCGGATCCGCGTTGAATTGCTCGTTGAGCCCGAGGATCGGGTCGCGGGGGGCCATTTCGACGGCGGCGAAGAGGGAAGACATCGTCAGTCCTTGTCAGTGGAGAGGGGCGGGGTTTTCCGCTAAGGTGTGCGGTTGGCTCGCGCGAGCGCAGCCCTGGAAAACCCGGAGATTTTATCTGTCATGGCCACCGCGTCCGCAGTTCCCCTTCTCGAAACTCCCGCATCCGAACCCGCGGGCGAGTTCGTCAGCTACCCGGATTCGCCGTTCCAGCTCTTTCAACCCTATCCGCCGGCGGGCGACCAGCCGGCGGCGATCAGGCAGCTGGTCGAGGGCCTGAACGACGGCCTGAGCTTCCAGACCCTGCTGGGCGTGACCGGCTCGGGCAAGACCTTCACGATGGCCAACGTGATCGCGCAGATCGGCCGCCCGGCGATCGTGTTCGCGCCGAACAAGACGCTGGCCGCGCAGCTGTACAGCGAGTTCCGCGAGTTTTTCCCGAACAACGCGGTCGAGTACTTCGTCAGCTACTACGACTACTACCAGCCCGAGGCCTACGTGCCGCAGCGCGACCTGTTCATCGAGAAGGACTCGTCGATCAACGAGCACATCGAGCAGATGCGGCTGTCGGCCACCAAGAGCGTGCTCGAGCGCCGCGACACCATCATCGTCGCCAGCGTCTCGGCGATCTACGGCATCGGCAACCCGAGCGACTACCACCAGATGGTGATGACCTTGCGCGTGAAGGACAAGCTCGGCCAGCGCGACGTCATCGCGCAGCTGATCCGCATGCAGTACACGCGCAACGAGACCGACTTCTCGCGCGGCACGTTCCGCGTGCGCGGCGACACCATCGACGTGTTCCCGGCCGAGCACTCCGAGCTGGCGATCCGCATCGAGCTGTTCGACGACGAGGTCGAATCGCTGCA
>DASYCA010000151.1:0-4018 GCA_036500445.1 Burkholderiaceae bacterium
GCCCTTCTGGTCTTCCTGATCCTGTTGAACGCGCTCTTCGCGATGGCCGAAATGGCCCTGACGGCGAGCCGCAAGGCACGGCTCCAGGTGATGGTGGAAGGCGGCGATTCCGGCGCCCGCGCCGCGTTGATGCTGCACGAGAACCCGACCAAGTTTTTGTCGGTCGTGCAGGTCGGGATCACGTCCATCGGCATCCTGAACGGCATCGTCGGCGACGCCGCGTTCTCCGCGCCGCTGGCCCGCTGGCTGCACGGCGCGCTGCCGATCGAGCAGCGCCCGGCCGAGATCTCGGCCACCGCGCTGGTCGTGATCGTCATCACCTTCCTGACGATCATCTTCGGCGAGCTCGTGCCCAAGCGCTTCGGGCTGATGTACCCCGAGCCCGTCGCGCGCGTGCTGGCGCGGCCGATGGAGTGGCTCTCGGTGATCACCCGGCCGTTCATCAAGCTGCTGTCGTGGTGCACCGAAGGCACGCTGCGGCTGCTCGGCGTGCGCGGCAACCCCGACCGCAGCGTGACCGAAGCCGAGATCGCCGCGAGCCTCGAGGAGGGCCTGGACGCCGGCGTGATCGAGGCGCAGGAGCACCAGATGGTGCGCAACGTGTTCCGGCTGGACGACCGGCAGGTCGGCTCGATGATGATCCCGCGCGCCGAAATCGTCTGGCTCGACGTCGCCGGCTCGCCCGACGACGTGCTGCGCGTGATCGGCGACGAGGAACACTCGCGCTACCCGGTCTGCCGCAATGGCCTGGACGACGTCGTCGGCATCATCTCGGCGCAGACGCTGCTGCAGCAGCTGATGAAGGGCGGCCCGCTCGCGCTCTCCGACGGGCTGCAGGCGCCGGTCTTCGTGCCCGAGACGCTGTCGGGCATGGAGCTGCTGGAGCAGTTTCGCGCGTCCAGCGCGCAGCTCGTGTTCGTCGTCGACGAGTACGGCGAGGTGCAGGGCATGATCACGGTGCGCGACGTCCTGGAGGCGATCACCGGCGAGTTCTCGACCCCGACCGACGACGACTCCTGGGCCGTGCAGCGCGCCGACGGCAGCTGGCTGTTCGACGGCCTGATCCCGGTGCCGGAGCTGAAAGACCGGCTCGGCTTCAAGGAGCTGCCCGAGGAAGACCGCGGCCGCTACAACACGCTGGCCGGCATGATCATGCTGCTGCTCGGCCGATTGCCGCACACCACCGATTCGGTCGAGTGGGACCACTGGCGCTTCGAGGTCGTCGACCTCGACGGCAAGCGCGTCGACAAGGTGCTCGCGAGCCGGCTGGTCGACGAGCCGGGGGGTCAGAATAGCGGTTCCGCCTGAGGCCACGACCACGCTCTTCATGACCGCATTCGTCTTCGAACAATTCCTCTCGACGCCCGAGATCGGTGCCCTCTTCAGCGACGCCGCGATCATCCAGGGCATGCTCGATTTCGAGGCCGCGCTCGCGCGCGCGCAGGCGGCCGAGGGCGTGATCCCGGCGCACGCCGCGGACGCGATCGCGCAGGCCTGCCGCGTCGAGCGGTATGACTTGCCGCCGATCATCGCGGCGAGTTCCATCGCCGGCACGCTCGCGATCCCGCTGATGAAGGCGCTCACCGCCGAGGTCGCGAAAGCAAACGCCGAGGCCGCCGGCTTCGTGCACTGGGGCAGCACCAGCCAGGACGTGATCGACACCGCGATGGTGCTCGCGACGAAGCGCGCGCTCGCGCTGATCGATGCGCGCTTGATGGACCTGATCCGTGCCGTGAGCGCGATCGCCCGGCGCGAGGGCGACGCCCCGATGCTGGGCCGCACGCTGATGCAGCCGGCGCTGGTGATCAGCCTGGGCTTCAAGCTGGTCGAATGGGCTGCGCCGCTGGTGCGTCGCCGCGCGCGCCTGGCGACGGCGGCTTCGCACGCGCTGAAGCTGCAGCTCGGCGGCGCGGTCGGCACGCTCTCGGTGATGGGCGAGCAGGGCCCGGCCGTCGCGCGGCGCATGGCGGCCGCGCTGGAGCTCGCCGAGGCGCCCGGCAACTGGCACACGCAGCGCGACGAATGGGTCGCGCTCGGCTGCGAGGTCGGCGTGCTGTGCGGCACGCTGGGCAAGATCGCGAAGGACCTCTCGCTGCTCGCGCAGGCCGAGGTCGCCGAGGTCGCCGAGCCGAGCGGCGGCGGCCGTGGCGGCTCGTCGGCGATGCCTCATAAACGCAACCCGGTCGCCTCGATGATCGCGCTGGCCGCGTCGATGCGCGCGCCGCATCGCGTCGCCGCGCTGCTCGCGACGATGGCCCAGGAGCACGAGCGCGGCCTGGGCAACTGGCAGGCCGAGCTGGCCGAGTGGCCCGGGCTGTTCCTGTCGGCGCACGGCGCGCTGCATGCGCTGGCCGACGCGACGGCCGGCCTCGCGGTCGACACCGCGCGGATGCGCCGCAACATCGAATCGCTGCAGGGGCTGGTGTTCGCCGAAGGCGCCTCGATGCTGCTGGCGACGCACATCGGCAAGTCGCGCGCGCACGCGCTGCTGGAGGCCTGGTCGCGCCAGGCGGTCGGCGAGCGGGTGCATCTGCTGAACGTCGCGCTGTCGGGCGTCGCCAACGAGGCCGAGCTGCGCGACAAGGTGACGCCGGCCGCGCTGCGCGCGGTCTTCGACGTCGACGCGGTCGCGCGCCGCGCGAGCGCGCTCGCGAAGCCGCAGTGGGACACCATCAACCAAACCCTTTGACGACAAGCCACATGACAACGAACCAGCAAGACGATTTCGACCGCGGCCTGAAGAACCGCCGCGCGGTGCTCGGCGACGCGTGGGTGGACAAATCGCTGAACAACGCGAACGAGTTCAACGCCGAGTTCCAGAGCCTGATCACGCGCTATGCGTGGCACGAGATCTGGAGCCGCCCGGGGCTGGATCACACGACGCGCCGGCTGCTCGTGCTCGGCATGACGATGGGAATGGGGCGTTGGGAGGAGTTCGAGCTGCACGTGAAGGCCGCGATCCGCGGCGGCGTGCCGCTCGATCTGATCAAGGAAACGCTGATGCAGGGCGCGATCTACTGCAGCGTGCCGACGGCGAACACCGCGTTCAAGCTGACGATGGACGCGCTGCGCGAGCTCGGCCTGCTGCCGGCGCCGGCCCCGCTGTCGGCCGCGGCGCGCGTCGCGACGCACCACACCTTCAGCCAGCCGCAGCTGAAGGTGGCGGTGCAGGGCGCTGGTTCGGAAAACGGCGCGGCCGGCACGCCGATCGTGCTGAGCCACGCGCTCGGGCTGGACCTGCACATGTGGGACGATCTCGCCGCGCAGCTCGCGGTCGACCGCCCGGTGCTGCGCTACGACCACCGCGGCCACGGTGGCTCCGCGGCGCCGGCCGGGCCGTACACGATGGACGAGCTGGTCGACGACGCCGCGCGCCTGATCCGCGAATGGGGCCGCGGCCCGGTCGTCTGGGTCGGCTTGTCGATGGGCGGGATGGTCGGCCAGGGGCTGGCGATCCGCCACCCCGAGCTGATCAAGGCGCTGGTGCTCGCGAACACCGGCTCGAAGTACCCGGAGGCGGCCGCGGCGGTGTTCGCGGCGCGCATCGGCGCGGTGCAGAACGGCGGGCTGGCGGCGATCATCGACTCGGTGCTGGAGCGCTATTTCAGCGCCGCGTTCCGCGCGAACGAGCCGGAGGCGGTGGCGGTCGCGCGCGGCACGGTGCTGCGCAGCGATCCGGTGGGCTACGCGGCGACCTGCGCGGCGGTCGGCGCGGTGAACTGGCTGGACCGGCTGAACACCATCACCTGTCCGACCTTGATCATCGCCGGCAGGCTCGACGTCGGCGCGCCGGTGAGCATGTCGGAGGCGATGGCCGAGCGGATCAAGGGCTCGCAACTCGTCGTGTTCGACGAGGCTTCGCACTTGAGCGTGGCCGAGCAGCCGGCGCAGTTCGCGCAGACCTTGCAATCGTTCCTGGCGAAGGTCGCCTGACCGGCCCCCTCTCCCTCTGGGAGAGGGTTGGGGTGAGGGCCGGCAGGCAGAGATAGCGCGATGTCGGCGGCCTGCCGGGCCCACA
>DASYCA010000152.1:0-6300 GCA_036500445.1 Burkholderiaceae bacterium
GATCTTGCCGCCGTTCGCCAGCAGCTTCGTCCCGCCGCAGCCGAGCACGTTCGGGCTCGACGCGGGAAAGTCCACATGCGGCTTGCCATCGCTCACGCCATCGGCCGAGCCGTTGTCGCCCGCCGCGACGCAGACCGTCACACCCATCGCGGCGGCGGCCTGGAAGGCCTGGTCGAAGCTCGTCATCGACTGCGTCGTCCAGGCCGACTCGGCCTGGCCCCAGCTGATCGAGATCACCGAGGGCTTGTTGACCTTGTCGTGCACCGCGGTCGTGATCGCGTCGAGAAAGCCCTGGTCGGTGTTGGGCGCGAAGTAGACGACGAGCGACGCCTTCGGGGCGATCGCGCCGGCGACCTCGATGTCGAGCATGACCTCGCCATCGGCGCTGTCGGACGTCGTCGGCGCGTTGTGGCCGTGGTCGACCAGCACGGCCTTGACCTTCGGCGCGGCCAGGCCGAGCGACTTGAAGTACGTGTTCAGGTCGGCCGGCCGGTACCCGCCGCCGAGCTCGATGATCGCGATGCACTGGCCGCTGCCGTCCAGCCCGGTCGGGAAGTCGTACAGCGCCGCGAGCTGCAGCGGCGTGTACGCAACCGACGCCGCGTGCGCCTGAACCCCGCGCACCGGCTGGAAGACCTGGAAATGCGTGCTCGCCGCGGGCCGGTCGTCGAGGCCGAACACGCCTTGGACGACGTCGGCCAATTCGGCCGGCAGCGTGATCGAGCCGGTGCGGCCGCGGTAGCTGCCGCCCGCGTGCTCGTAGCGCTTGAGCTCGACGCCGAAGGCCGCGGCGAGCGAGGCCGCATTGCCGGCCAGCACGACGCTGCAGCGCGCCGCACTCGATTCGACCACGACCAGCCCGTGCGCCTGCGCGAACGCCTCGACCGCCGCGAGGTCTTTCGCGTCGGCGCCGTGGCTCGCCGCGAACTCGTCGCGCGTCAGGTAGCGGCGCCGCGCCGGCGGCGTCGCGTCGTGCACGCCGCGCGCGGCCAGCGTCGCCAGCGGCGTCTTGGAACGCAGCCGCAGCGTGACCTCGATGCGTTCGTCGGGGTGGACCTCACCCACCGCTTTCGCGCCGGCCAGCGCGTGCCGTTCGCTGCCGGGAAGGGTGTGGCGGGAAGATTTGCTGCTCATGGGATCTCCGTCTAGATCGAATCGAGGAAGTCGAGCAGCGCTCGAGCGTCCGCCGGCGACAGCTGGCGATAGCGCTCGCGTGCCGCGGCGGCCTCGCCGTCGTGGGCGAGCACCGCGTCGTTGACCGTCGCCGCGCGGCCATCGTGCAGCAGTTGCGCGCGGATGCGCAACCCCCACAGCGGCGCGGTCTTGATCTCGCTCGCCTTCGCGGCCCCCTGCTCGATGCCGTCGCCGAGCGAGCCCATGTCGTGCAGCAGCAGATCGGAGTACAGCGCGACGGTTCGATTCGCGATCGCCTGCACCGTGCTGGGCCCGGTCGTCAAGGTCGGCGTGTGGCAGGCGTTGCAATGCGCCTGCTCGAAGACCTGCTGGCCGGCCAACGCCGAGGCCGTCATCCGCAGCGGCGTCGGCGGCGCGAGCAGGCGCATGAAATCGGCCGAGGCATCGATGTCGCTGCGGCCGGTGAGCGGGTCCGGCGGGTCGTTCATGCCGCGGGTCGTGATGACCGACGCGAGCAGCGCCTGGTTGCCGTTCGGCGCATTCTCGGCCGGAAAGAAGCGGTTCGTCACGCCCATCTCGTTCAGGTAGGCATCGCCGGCGAACCCGAGCAGCGTCGCGTGTTGCGCCTTCCAGCCGAGCCGCCCGATGCGCGGCGCGCCGGTCGTCACGTCGACGATGCGCGCGGCGCGGCCGCTGACGCCGTCGGGTTGCCGCCGGGCCGCGTTCGTCAGGATCTCGGCGTCCGGAATCGCCTCGATCAAGCCGGCGCCGAAGAGCGGCGTCGTCAGGCGCCTGGCGACCACGTTGGCCTCGGGCGGCAGCTGCTCGAGCGCCGCGGGGACGGTCGCGAATTGCTGCTGCAGCGAACCGCCGAGGTTCTCAAGCGGATCGAAGCGGCCGTGCGCCCTGCGGCCGAATCGCGTCACCGTCGTCGCGCTGACGCCCCCGCTGACCGGCGTCGAATGGCAGGCCGCGCACGAGTCGTTGTTGTAGATCGGCCCCAGGCCGCCCTCGACCGTCTCGACGCTCTCGAATTCCTCGCGGCCGGCGAGGAACGCCGCGGTTTCGCTCGCCGACAAGCCGACCAGCGGGTCGCCGAAGTCCGGGCTGTTGCCGTTCGGCGCCGGATGCGGGCGCGCCGGTACCGGCCTGAGCTTGTGGCGGTGCCCCGTCGGCGCACCGCCGACGCCGAGTTGTTGCGCAAGAGCCTGGGACGCGACGGCGATGCCCAGGGCCGCGATCAGCGGCGTCAGGTGTCTGGCGGTCATGGAGGCCTCCTCGAGCTGCGATCACTTCACCTTAGCGAGCGATTTCGCGTTCGCGGTGAGCTTTTGAAACCATCCATGCAGCGTGTTACGGGCAGGGCATCATCGCGGGCGGCGCGAATGCCTTGCACCACCCCGAGAACCCATCGATGAACCTGTTGCAGATCCTGATCCTCGCGATCGTCCAGGGCGCCGCCGAGCTGCTGCCGGTGTCGAGCTCGGCCCACGTGATCGTGGCCGAGAAGCTGATGGGGCTGGACCCGACCGCGCCGGCGATGACGCTGCTGCTCGTGATGCTGCACACCGGCACGATGTTCGCGGTCATCGCCTACTTCTGGCGCGCCTGGCGCGAGACCTATTTCAGCTCGATGGCGGCGCTGCGCCAACGCGGCCTCATGGTCATCATCGGCACCGCGGCGACCGGCGTCGTCGGGCTCGCGCTGCAGGCGATCATCAAGCGGATCTTCGCGAATCAGCCGGGCTTCGAGATCGAGCACCTGTTCGGCAATGCGACGCTGATGGCCGTGTCTCTCGCCGCGGCCGGCGTGCTGATCCTGTTCGCGTCGAGGCGGGACGGTCGCAAAGGCGCCGAGCTCACGACGCGCAGCGCGGCCTGGATCGGCGCGGTCCAGGGCCTGTGCCTGCCGTTTCGCGGCTTCTCGCGCTCGGGCGCGACGATCTCGACCGGCATCGCGCTCGGCGTCGCGCGCCAGCGCGCCGAGGAGTTCAGCTTCGCGCTCGCGGTCGTGCTGACGCCGGCGGTGATCGTGCGCGAGGCCTGGCGGCTCGCGAAGGCGCCGGACGCCGCGTCCGCCGCCGCGCTGGGCCACTCGGGCCTGGCCGCGATGGTGGTCCCCGGGCTGCTCGGGATGGTGCTGAGCTTCATCGCCGGCCTGGCCGCACTGCGCTGGCTCTCGAGCTGGCTGGAGCATGGCCGCTGGCATTTTTTCGGCCTCTATTGCCTGGCCGCGTCGCTGGCCGTGTTGGCCGTCGGCTGAACGAACGCATCGTGATGGTGCAGGTGGCCGGCGGCTGCGTAAAGTAAAGCGGTTTTGGCGCGGTGTGCGGCGCTGCGTTGCGATTTGCAGTACGCTGAATTCGGGTCGGCGTGGCGCGCTGTGCCGCCCTGAGGTGATGACCAGCGCGCGGTTCCACGGAGTTTTCGATGAATACAGAAGCAGTGCTGCCGACCTTTCGCCTCGCACCCGGCACGGCGATCGCCCAGGCGCAACACCTGGGCAGCACCCCCGTCACGCTCGATTCGTCCGCGCTCGACGTGATGACCGACCTGACGCTCGTGAAGGCCGCCACGACCAGCCCCGCCACGCTGCTGCGCCAGGCCGAGCAGACGATGGTCTACCTGGGCGTGCGCATGCTGTTCGTGGTCAGCGACATGCCCGCGATCGAGGGTTTGATCACGTCGACCGACCTGCAGGGCGAGAAGCCGATGCGCGTCGTGCATGCGCGCAACGTCCACTACGACGAACTCTGCGTCGCCGACGTGATGACGGATCTGACCGAGCTGGATGCGATCGACCACGACCTGATGCGCAGCGCCAGCGTCGGCGACGTGATCGCGACGCTGAAGCGCTTCGGCCGCAACCACCTGCTGGTCGTGCAGCCCGCGACGGCCTCGACGCCGCGGCGCGTGCGCGGCGTGATCTCGCGCGCGCAGATCGAACGCCAGCTCGGCGCGGCGATCGACGTCGCGCCGATCGCGAACAGTTTTTCGGAGATCGAACGCGCGTTGTCGTGATCGAGGCGGCCGAGGACCAGGTCCGCAGAGCCTGGCCTCGTTTCGGACTATCGTTCCGCTCTTGATCCATTGACGGAGCGTTCGAACGTGCAGCCATCCCCCTCCCCAGAATCGACCCGCATCGCCGTGATGGGCGCCGGCGCCGTCGGCTGCTACTACGGCGGCATGCTCGCGCGCGCCGGCCACTCGGTGGTGCTGATCGGCCGCCAGGCGCACGTCGAGGCGATCGCGCGCGACGGGCTGCGGATCGAGGCGCGCACGTTCGACGAACACGTCCGGCTCGATGCCAGCACCGAGCCGGGCGCCGTCGCCGGCGCGTCGCTGGTGCTGTTCTGCGTCAAGTCGCCCGACACCGAATCCGCCGCCGCGCTGATCCGCCCTCACCTCGCGGCGGACGCGCTCGTGATCGCGCTGCAGAACGGCGTCGACAACGCCGACCGCCTGCACGGCGCGCTCACGCAAACGGTCGCTGCCTCGGTCGTCTACGTCGGTGCCGAGATGGCCGGCCCCGGCCACGTGAAGCACCACGGCCGCGGCGAACTGGTGCTCGAGGCCTCGCCGCGCTGCGCGGCCGTCGCCGAGACGATGACCGCGGCCGGCGTGCCGACCGAGCTCTCCGGCAACGTGCGCGGCGCGCTCTGGGCCAAGCTGATCCTGAACTGCGCCTACAACGCGCTCTCGGCGATCGTGCAGCAGCCGTATGGCCGGCTTGCGCAGGACGCCGGCGCGCGCAACGTGATGCGCGACGTGGTCGTGGAATGCCTCGCGGTCGCCGCGGCCGACGGCGTGCGGGTGCCGGGCGACGTGGACGCCGCGGTGCGCCAGATCGCGAGCTCGATGCCGGCCCAGTATTCGTCGACCGCACAAGACCTCGCGCGCGGCCGGCGCAGCGAGATCGATCACCTGAACGGCTACGTGCTGCGCCGCGGCGAGGCGCTCGGCATCGCGACGCCGGCCAACCGCGCGCTGCACACGCTGGTGCGCCTGATCGAGGACACGCGCGGCGAACGCGCGCCGGCCTGAACCGGCGAAGCCTTGCCCGATCCGGTCAGTGCGGGCGCAGGCAGCGGCTCGGATCGACCGGCTTGGCCAGCACCAGCGGCGCCGCCTTCACTGCGCCGGTGACCGCGAGCTGGTCGTAGGCGACCTGCTGCAGCGCGTGGACCTGCGGCGGCGAGAGGCCGAGCTCGAAGCCCGAGCACTCGTTGTCGCCGAGCGAGCGCGGGTCGTGCCC
This sequence comes from Burkholderiaceae bacterium, assembly GCA_036500445.1. Lineage (GTDB taxonomy): Bacteria > Pseudomonadota > Gammaproteobacteria > Burkholderiales > Burkholderiaceae_C > LMDS01. The sequence goes on from DASYCA010000152.1 coordinate 5,390, forward strand.
GGTGACGCTGCCGAACACCACCAGCGCCTCGAGGTAGTAGCCGAAGGTGCTCGCGTGGTAGTTGTCGTAGGTCCAGAGGTCGAGCTTGCCGGCGTCGATGCCGTCGTACGGGTTCGGGTCGGCGACGCCCGTCTGCATCGCGCGCAGCCACGCCTCGCCGACCGGCACGACCGGCTTGATGCCGGGGGTGCCGGCGGCGGCCTGGTCGTAGCCGGCGCGCACGTCGTGGGCCATCGCATCGATCGGCTTGCCGTACCACGCGCCCTTCGGGTCGTAGGTCTGGTCGGCACGCGGCCAGGTCGCCATCACGCGCAGCTCGACGGCCGGGTTGCGGGCGCGCAGGAACTCGGCCATGCGCCGCACCGTGTCGACCAGCACCGTCGGGTCGCCGGGTTTCTTCGGGTCCAGCGTGCTGAAGCCGTGCATCACGACGGCATCCCAGGGCCGCTGGCCGATCACGCCCAGCTTGTTGTCCAGGTGCCAGTCGATGCCGACGCCGGGCTCGGTCTCCAGGTACACGTCGTAGTTCAGGCCGGCCTGCGCGGTGAACGATTTGAACAGCGCCGGCATGCCGCCGGTGCCCTGGCTGTTCAGGTCGGTGACCGTGTCGGCGCGGTAATAGCGCACCGGCGAGCCGTGCGCATACGTGAAGCTGTTGCCGATGAACAGGATGCTGCCGGCGACCGCGTGGCCGGCCGTGAAGCACAGCGTCAGCGCGAGGCCGAGGAGGCGCCACGAAACGCGCGATCGACGGTTCGACGGAACGGCTTGGGCCGTCTCGAGGGATTGCATGCTTGTCTCCTTCTGGTGATGAATTCGAATCAGACCTGATGCGGCGCCACGATGCGCCGCTCACCGATCAAGAACGCGTCGGCGACGAGTTGAAACGGCCGCCAATCGACCTCCGACTT
>DASYCA010000153.1:0-11446 GCA_036500445.1 Burkholderiaceae bacterium
TCTCGACGGGCTCGATGGCGATCGGCTCTTCGACGACCATCCCCTCGCCCACCGGCTCCGCCGCCAACGCATCTGCCAGCGTCTGCAGCATCGTCGGCCCGATGTTGCCGGCCGCAACGGCCCGCCGGCCGGTGCGATTGATCAACTGCGCGGTCATCGCCGTCGTCGTCGTCTTGCCGTTGGTCCCGGTGATCGCCAGCAGCTTCGGCTCGTAGCCGCGCTCGGCCTTCAGATCGACGAGCGCCCGCGCGAACAGGTCCAGCTCGCCTTGGATCGGCAGCCCCATCGCCGCGGCGCGCTGCAGCAGCGGCGCGATCGCGGGATCGAACGGCGACAGCCCGGGGCTCTTCAGCACGAGCTTCACGCCGTCCAGCGCCTCATCGCCCAACGCGCCGCGCAGCCACACGGCGGCAGGCACGTGCTCGGCCAACGCAGCGCCCAGCGCCGGCGTCGAATCCGCACTTGCACGCGAATCCCAGACTCGCACGCTCGCGCCCAGGCCCGCGCACCAGCGCGCCATCGCCAGGCCGGATTCCCCGAGCCCGAGCACCAGCACGACCGTGTCCTGCAAATAGTTCATCGCAGCTTCAGGCTCGCCAGGCCGATCAGGCACAGCAGCATCGTGACGATCCAGAAGCGCACGACGACCTGCGTCTCCTTCCAGCCCGACTTCTCGAAATGGTGGTGCAGCGGCGCCATCTTGAGGATGCGCCGGCCGGTGCCGTAGCGCTTCTTCGTGTACTTGAACCAGCCGACCTGCAGCATCACCGACACCGCCTCGGCGACGAACACGCCGCCCATGATCCCGAGCACGATCTCCTGGCGCGTGATCACCGCGATCGTGCCCAACGCGCCACCGAGTGAAAGCGCGCCGACGTCGCCCATGAAGACCTGCGCCGGGTGGGTGTTGAACCACAGGAACGACAGCCCCGCCCCCGCCATCGCGGCGCAGAAGATCAGCAGCTCGCCGGCCCCCGGAATGTATGGAAAGATCAGGTAGCGGCTGTAGACCGAGCTGCCGACGATGTAGGCGAAGATCCCCAGCGACGAGCCGACCAGCACGACCGGCATGATCGCGAGGCCATCCAGCCCGTCGGTCAGGTTCACCGCGTTGCTGCTGCCGACGATCACCACATAGGTCAGCGCGATGAAACCGAACACGCCCAGCGGGTAGCTGATGGTCTTGAAGAACGGCACCATCAGGTCGGCCTTCGGCGGCAGCTCGTTCGCGAAGCCGCTCTGGACCCAGCGCAGGAACAGCTCGAGCACGCGCAGGTTGGAGGTCTCGCTGACGCTGAACGCGAGGTACAGCGCCGCGACCAGCCCGATCACCGATTGCCACAGGTACTTCTCGCCCGACGGCATGCCTTCGGGGTTCTTCTGCACGACCTTGCGCCAGTCGTCGACCCAGCCGATCGCGCCGAACCCCAGGGTCACGACCAGCACGATCCAGACGAAGCGATTGCTCCAGTCGAACCACAGCAAGGTCGAGATCGCGATGCCGAGCAGGATCAGCACGCCGCCCATCGTCGGCGTGCCGCTCTTGGCCAGGTGCGATTCGACGCCGTAGGCGCGCACCGGCTGGCCGATCTTCAGCGAGGTCAGGCGGCGGATCACCCACGGGCCGAACGCGAGGCCGATCAGCAGCGAGGTCAGCGCGGCCATCACGGCGCGGAAGGTCAGGTACTGGAACACCCGGAAGAAGCCGAACTCCGGCGACTGCAGTTGCAGCCAGTTGGCCAGGCTAAGCAGCATGCGGTGCCTCCCCGTCGGCGGGCGCGGCGCCGGGCGCCTGATCAGCCGTCTCGGCGACCAGCGCGGCGACGACCTGCTCCATCTTCATGAAACGCGAGCCCTTCACCACGACCGCGTTGAACAGCGGCGCCAGCGGCAGCGCGTTGATCAGCGCGCCGAGCGCCTCGTAATGGTGGCCGCGGCCGAAGGCGGCGGTCGCGTACGCGCTGGCGCTGCCGACCGTCCACAGCGCGTCGATGCCGCGCGCCTTCGCGAACGCGCCGACCTCGCGGTGGAACGCATCGCCCTGGTCGCCGACCTCGCCCATGTCGCCCAGGATCAGCCAGCGCGGGCCCGGCAGCGAGGCGAGGACCTCGATCGCGGCGCGGACCGAATCCGGGTTCGCGTTGTAGGTGTCGTCGATCAGCACCGCATCGCCCTGCACGCGCGGCAAGCGCTTGATCTGCGAGCGGCCCTTGACCGGCGCGAAGGCCTCCAGGCCGCGCCCGATCGCCTCCAGCGGGCAGCCGGCGGCGAGCGCGCAGGTGGCGGCCGCCAGCGCGTTCTTGACGTTGTGCCAGCCGGCGACCTGGAGCTGCACCGTCAGCGCGCCCGCCGGGGTCTGCAGCAAGACGGCCCAATGGTCCCGCGCCCACTCGGCGTGGCAGGTCACGTCGGCCGGGCCGCTCAGCGCGAACGTCAAGGTCGGGCGGTGGCCGGCGAGCGCGTGCCAGACCGGCGCGAACTCCTCGTCGTTCGGGAACACCGCGACGCCGGACGAGCCCAGTGCCGAGATCACCGCGCCGTTCTCGTGCGCGACCGCCTCGACCGTGGCCATGAACTCCTGGTGCTCGCGCTGGGCGTTGTTGACGAGCGCGACGGTCGGCGCGGTGATCGCGGCGAGCTCGGCGATCTCGCCCGGATGGTTCATGCCGAGCTCGACGACGCCGGCGCGATGCGCGGCGGTGTCGTCCTGGCGCAGGCGCAGCAAGGTCAGCGGGACGCCGATGTGGTTGTTGAAATTGCCGACCGTCGCGAACGCGGAGTCATTGAGCCACGCGCGCAGGATCGACGCGATCATCTGCGTCACGGTCGTCTTGCCGTTGCTGCCGGCCACCGCGATCATCGGCAGCTGGAAACGCTGGCGCCAGGCCTTTGCGAGCTCGGTCAGCGCGCGCTGCGTGTCGGGGACGATCAGGCCGGCCAGGCCGGCCTCCTGCAGCCCGCGCTCGGCGATCGCCGCGACGGCGCCGCTCGCGCGCGCTTGCGGCAGGAAGTCGTGCGCGTCGAAGCGCTCGCCGCGCAAGGCGACGAACAGATCGCCCGGCTGCAGGCTGCGGGTGTCGCTGTGCACGCGCGCGATCGGCGTCGCGCCGTCGCCGACCAGCGTCGAGCCGGGCAGCAGCGCGTGGGCCTGCGCGAGCGTCATCATCGTCGTCATGCCGAGCCTCCTGCCCGTTGCGCGAGCGCGGCCTGCGCCTCTTCGATGTCGGAGAAATGATGCTTCACGCCCATCACGTCCTGGTAGTCCTCGTGGCCCTTGCCGGCGATCAGGATCACGTCGGCCGCCTCGGCATGGCGCAGCGCGTAGCCGATCGCGGCGCGGCGGTCTTCGATCACCTTGACGCGCTCCTGGCTGCCCGCCAGCCCCGCGACGATCTGCAGCAGGATGAAGGCGGGCGATTCGCGGCGCGGGTTGTCGGTCGTCAGCACGACGCGGTCGGCCAGTCGCTGCGCAAGCGCGCCCATGCGCGGGCGCTTGCCCTGGTCGCGGTCGCCGCCGCAGCCGAACACGCACCACAGCGCGCCGCCGCGTTCGCGCGCAAAGGGGTGAAGCGCGGCGAGCGCCTTTTCGAGGGCATCGGGCGTGTGGGCGTAGTCGACGACGACCTGCGGCGCGTCGGCGGCCGAGGGCACACGGTCCATGCGGCCGGGGACCGGCGTCAAGTCGGTGCAGGCGCGCGCGGCCTCGGCGAGCGCGATGCCCGAGGCGCGCAGCCCGCCGATCGTCGCGAGCAGGTTCGCGACGTTGTAGGCGCCGATCAGGCGCGTGCGCACCTCGGCGCGGGCCTCCGCTTCGACCAGCGTGAAGCACAAGCCGCCGCCGTCGTAGCGGATGTCGTTCGCGCGCAGGCGCGCGGGCTGCGTCGTGGAATACGTCCAGACGTCCAGCGATCCGGCGAGCGTCGCCACCAGCGCGGCGCCTTGCGCGTCGTCGATGTTGACGACCGCGGCGCGCAGCCCCGGCCACGCGAACAGCCGCGCCTTGGCCTGCCAGTACGCGTCCATCGAGCCGTGGTAATCCAGGTGATCCAGCGTGAAATTCGTGAACAGCGCGGTCCTGATCGCCGAGCCGGCCAGGCGCTGCTCCTCGATGCCGATGGAGGTGGCCTCGATCGCGCAGGCGTCGAAGCCGGCGTCGGCGAAGCGCTTGAAGCCGGCCTGCACGGTGATCGGGTCCGGCGTCGTCATGCCGGTGAAGTTGATCGACGCGGGCCTCGAGGCCGACGGCGGCTCGCCGACGCCGAGCGTGCCGATCACGCCGCAGCGCTGGCCGAGCGCGGCCAGCGCCTGCGCGACCCACCAGCTCACCGAGGTCTTGCCGTTCGTGCCGGTCACCGCGATCACGTTCAGCCGCTCGCTCGGCGCGCCGAGGAAGCCGCTCGCGAGCACCCCGGTGCGGGCCTTCAGGTGGCCGAGCGCGGCGACGCCGTCGTGCTCGAACGAGAACGCCTCGACGCCCTCGGCCTCGATCAGGCACGCGCTCGCGCCGGCGGCGAAGGCCTGCGGCACGAACTGCCGGCCATCGACGCCGTAGCCCGGCCACGCGATGAACGCGTCGCCCGCACCGACGCGCCGGCTGTCGGTCGTCAGCGCGCGCGCGCCGCGCTGCGCGAGCCAGCCGAGCGCGGCGTCGACCGAGGGCAGTTGCTGCACGGCCATCAGAAGCTTTCGTCCTCGGCCGGCACCTGGCGCGTGATGATCTGCGTCTTCACGTCCAGGTCGGGCTGCACGCCGAGCGTGCTGAGCGTCTTTTGCACCAGGTCGCTGAAGACCGGCCCCGCGACGTCGCCGCCATACCACTGGCCGGCGGTCGGCGTGTCCACCATCACCGCGACGATGATGCGCGGGTTGTTGATCGGCGCGATGCCGACGAACCACGAGCGGTACTTGCGCGAGTAGCCTTTGCCCTCTTGCTTGTAGGCGGTGCCCGACTTGCCGCCGACCGAATAGCCGATCGTCTGCGCCTTCGGCGCGGTGCCGCCGGGACCGGTCACGAGGCTGAGCATGTGGCGCACCGTTTTCGCCGTTTCCGGCGAGACCACGCGCAGGCCGGAGACCTTCGCGTCGTCGCCCTGCGCCGTGCTCTTCGCGAGCGTGACCGGGATGAACTCGCCGTCGTGCGCGAACACTGTGTAGGCGTGCGCGATCTGGAACAGCGAGGCCGACAGGCCGTAGCCGTAGCTCATCGTCGCCTGCTCGATCGGCTTCCAGGTTTTATACGGGCGCAGCCGCCCGCTGACCGCGCCCGGGAACGCGATTTGCGGCTTCTGGCCGAAGCCGGCCTCGGTGTAGAGCTCCCACATCTCGCGCGGCTGAAACATCAGGCCCATGCGCAGCGCGCCGATGTTGCTCGACTTCTGGATCACTTCGGACACCGTCAAATCGCCGTGCATGTGCGAATCGCTGATCACGAACCCGCCCATCGAGATCTTGCCCGGGGCGGTGTGCAACACGGTATCGGGTTTGACGCGGCCGGTCTCGAGCGCCCACGCGGCGATGAAGGGCTTCACGGTGGAGCCGGGCTCGAAGGTGTCGGTCAGCGCGCGGTTGCGCAGCTGCTCGCCGGTCAGGTTGCGGCGGTCGCCCGGCGTGTAGCTCGGGTAGTTCGCCAGCGCCAGCACCTCGCCGCTGCGCGCGTCGAGCACGACGACGCTGCCGGCCTTGGCCTTGTTGGCGGTGACCGCATCGCGGATGCGCTGGTAGGCGAAGAACTGGATCTTCGAGTCGATGCTGAGCTCGACGTCGTGGCCGTCGACCGGGGCGACGTTCTCGCCGATGTCCTCGACGACGCGGCCGAGCCGGTCCTTGATCACGCGGCGCGTGCCGTCGCGGCCGGACAGCTCCTTGTCGTACTCGAGCTCGATGCCTTCCTGGCCCTTGCCTTCGACGTTCGTGAAGCCCACGACGTGGGTCGTCGCCTCGCCCTCGGTGTACTGGCGCTTGTACTCGCGCACCTCGTGCACGCCCTTGAGGTTCAGCGCGGCGATGTCCTTGGCGACCTGGTCATCGGCCTGGCGGCGCAGCCAGACGAAATTGGGGTTGTCGTCCAGGCGGTCGGCGAGCTCTTTCGGCGTCATGCCGACCAGCTTCGCGAGCTGCTTGCGCTGGGCGGTGTCGGCGTCGAAATCCTTCGGGATCGCCCACAGCGAGGCGGCCGGCACGCTGGAGGCGAGGATCTGGCCGTTGCGGTCCAGGATGCGGCCGCGGCTGGCCGGCATGTCCAGCGTGCGGGCGTAGCGGATCTCGCCCTGCTTCTGGAAAAAGTCGCTGCCGATGACCTGCACATAAAGCGCACGGCCGAGCAGCCCGCAAAAGCTCAGGCCGACCAGCGCGACCAGGAACTTGGAGCGCCACGGCGGCGTCTTCGACGCAAGCAGCGGGCTGGTCGCGTAGGTCACCGCGCGGGCGCTCGCGCCCGAGGCGCGGCCGCGGCCCTTCGCGACCGGCGTCGCCTCGCCGCGCAAGGCTTTGATTTTGTCGAGCCAACTCATTGCGATCCCCCACTCGCCGCGGCCGGCGCGGCGCTCACGTACTGGGTCACGGCCGGCGTCGCGCTGCGCATCGCGAGCTTGTCGCGCGCGGTCCGTTCGACGCGCAGCGGCGTCGCCTGCGATTGCTTGTCGGATTTCAGGCGCTCGAAGTCGCTGTCGAGCGTGCGCTCTTCGGTGCGCGCCTTGTCGAGGTCGGCGAACAGCCGGCGCGACTCGTGCGAGACGCGCACGAGGTAGATCGCGCTGAAGATCAGCGCGATCAGCAAGATGACGTTGAGGCGCGTCATGCCGCGACCTCGGTGCGTTCGGCCACCCGCATCACCGCAGAGCGTGAACGCGGATTGGCACGGATTTCATCGTCACTCGGCTTGACACGCCCGAGCGAGTTCAACCGCATCGGCTTCGGTTCGGCAAACGGCGCACGGCGGTCGAACACGTGCTTGCTCTCGCGCGCAATAAACGTCTTCACGATGCGGTCTTCGAGCGAATGAAAGCTGATCACGACCAGCCGCCCGCCCGGCAGCAGCAGCTCGAGCGCCGCGTTCAGCCCTTGCTCGAGCTCCTCAAGCTCGGCGTTGACGAAAATCCGAAGAGCTTGAAACGTGCGCGTTGCAGGGTTCTGGCCCGCTTCACGGGTCTTGACCGCGCGAGCCACGACGTCGGAAAGCTCCCCTGTGGTTCGAACCGGGTGCCCGCCCTCGCGCCGAGCAACAAGCGCCTTTGCAACCTGTAGAGCAAACCGTTCTTCCCCATAGTCACGAATGACCTCCGTCAGTTGGCGCTCGTCGGCGCGGGCCAGAAAGTCCGCCGCGCTTTCGCCGCGGGTGGTGTCCATGCGCATGTCCAGCGGCCCGTCGAAACGGAAGCTGAAGCCGCGCGCCGGGTCGTCGATCTGCGGCGACGAGACGCCCAGGTCCAGCAGCAGCCCGTGGACCTTGCTCACGCCCTGCGCCGCGAGCGTCTCGGCCATGTGCGCGAAGCTGGTGTGGTGGATCGAAAAGCGCGGGTCGGTGATGCGCTCGTCCGAGCTGGTCGCGTTCGCGACCGCCTGCGGATCGCGATCGATCGCGATCAGCCGGCCGCCCGGCGACAGGCGCTCCAGCAGCCGCCGCGAATGCCCGCCGCGGCCGTAGGTGCCGTCCAGATAGACGCCGTCGGGCAACGTGACGAGTGCGTCCACGGCCTCGTGGAGCAGAACGGTGGTGTGGAGCATGGCGTCAGAAGCTGAAATTCTTCAGCGACTCGGGCATGTCGGACTGCATCACCGCCGCTTCGTGCTCGGCATAGGCCTTCGCATCCCACAGCTCGAAATGGCTGCCCATGCCGAGCAGCATCACGTCGCGCGTGAGGCCGGCCGACAGGCGCAGCTCGGGCGCGATCAGCACGCGCGAGGAGGCGTCGATGTCGACGTCCATCGCATTGCCGAGGAAGACGCGCTTCCAGCCGGCAGCCTCCATCGGCAGCGCGGCGACCTTGTCGCGGAATGCCTCCCAGGCGGGGCGGGGAAAGATCAGCAGCGAGCCTCCCGGCTGCTTCGTGATCGTCAGCTGGTGGACGCCCATCGCCGTCAGGAGCTCGCGGTGACGCGCCGGCACGGCGATACGCCCCTTGCCGTCCAACGTCAGGGCCGCGGGCCCTTGAAATACGATATTTGCCACCGAATCCTAGAAAAGTGCACTTTTCGCCACTTTATAGGAAATCCGAAGCCGGTCAACGCCCTAGAGCGAAAAAATCAATGGAATCAACAACTTAGAAGCAGTTTCGAACAAAAATCGAAAAAGAAATTCCTTCAAAAATAAGGACTTGCGAGAGGCAGTGAAAGTAGTGCGTGAGCTCAGACGGTAGTGTGACGATCTGTAAGTACCGCGTCCCACCCGGCTTGGTGGAGGCGCGGCCTCGAGGGTCTCTTGGCGCGATCTCCAGATATATGGGCATATGCCCTAAAATCCGCCGCATGAACCCCACCGCTCCGGCCCCGCCGTTGTCCCCGTGCTCGGTGACCGCGCTGCGCAAGGCCTCGCGCCGCGTCACCCAGCTCTACGACACGGCGCTCGCCCCCGCGGGGCTGCGTTCGACGCAGCACGCGATCCTCTCCGAGCTGAATCGCCGCGCGAGCGCCCCGCCGACGCTGCAGGCGCTGGCCGACGCGCTCGTGATGGACCGCTCGGCCCTCGGCCACACGCTGCGCCCGCTGGAGCGCGACGGCTTGATCGGCCTGCAGCCGGGCACGCACGACCGGCGCCAGCGGTACGTCGTGCTGACCGCCGCCGGCGCCGAGAAATACCGCGAGGCCAGGTCGCTGTGGAGCGCCGCCCAGCGCCGCTTTCAGCGCGTCTTCGGCGAGGGCGAGGCGCGGGCGCTGCGCGAGACCTTGCTCGCCATCGCGAACGACGAACGCCTGGCCACGCTGGAGGATTGACGCGATGCCCACCCAAGACCGCACCGGTCAGCACGCCATCGACCCCGATGCGTCGCCCGCCCGCCAGCGCAGCATCCTGCTGATCGCCTCGCTCGTGTCCTCGCTGGTGATGTTGGACTCCAACGTCGTCGCGGTCGCGCTGCCGACGATCTCGCGCTCGCTCGGCGCCGATTTCGCCGACATGCAGTGGGTCATCACCGCCTACGTGCTGACTTTCGCCGCGCTGCTGCTGGCGGCCGGTTCGTTCGCCGACCGGGTCGGCCGGCGCCGCGCCGCGCTGATCGGCCAAAGCCTCTTCGCGCTCGCGTCGCTGGGCTGCGGCCTGGCGACGACGCCGCTGATGCTGAACCTGTCGCGCGCCGTTCAGGGCGCCGGCGCGAGCCTGCTGCTGACCGCGGCGCTGGCGATCATCAACCACAGTTTCCAGGGCGCGGCGCGCGCCAAGGCCTATGCGTTCTGGGGCGCGAGCCTGGGCATCGCGATCACCTGCGGGCCCATCATCGGCGGCGTGATCTCCAGCGCGTTCGGCTGGAGCTGGGCCTTTTTGATCAACCTGCCGATCTGCGCGGTGCTCGTCGGCGCGACCTTGAAAGTGATCCCCGAATCGCGCGACCCCGAGGCCAAGCGCTTCGACATCGCCGGCGTGCTGAGCTTCAGCAGCGGCCTGTTCCTGCTGACCTGGGCCGTGATCGACGGCAACGCACTCGGCTGGCTCGCGCCGGCCGTGCTGTGGCGCAGCGGCGGTGGCGTGGCCTTGCTCGCGGTGTTCGTGCTCGTCGAGCAGCGGCAGGCGCGGCCGATGGTCGACTTCGCCGCGCTGCGCTCGGCGAACTTCGCCGGTGCCGCGTTCGCGATGCTCGGCTATGCCGCCGGCGCGCAGGTGATGATCTTCTACCTGCCGCTGTATCTGCAGAACGCCTATGGTTTCGCACCGGCCGCCGCGGGCCTGGCGATGCTGCCGTTCGCGCTGCCGATGTTCCTGGTGCCGCGCTTCGGCGCGCGGCTCGGCTGGCCATCGCGATCGCTGCTGTGCCTGGGCCTCGGGATCAGCGCGCTCGCGAACGCGGCGATGGCGCTGCTCGCGAACGGCCAGGCGGCGTACCTGCCGTTCGCACTCGCGATGGTGGTCGCCGGCACCGGCGCGGGGCTGTTGAACGGCGAGACCGCGAAGACGCTGCAGGGCGCCCTGCCGGCGCAGCGTTCGGGCATGGCCTCGGGCGTCAGCGGCACCGTGCGTTTCAGCGCACTGTTGTTCGGCGTCGCCGGCTTGGGCGCGATGCTGATCAGCACGACCGCGAGCCGCTTCGCGCTCGCCGCGCAGGCTTGGGGCTTGAACGGCACGCTCGTGCTCGCGGTGGCCAAGCGCTTTGCCGCCGGCGACCACGGCGCCGCGCTGCTGGCCTTGCCGGCGCCGCTGCGCGAGCCGGCCGGCGAGGCGCTGCGCCGGGCCTTCGATGCCGGCTTCGGCGCCGCCGCGTGGACGGCGGCCGGCGTCGCGCTCTTCGCGTTGCTGGCGACGCGGGCGTTGATGCCCGGGCCCGAGTCGACGGCGAGCGCGCGATCCAGCGCCGAGATCCTCGTGGTGCCCGGGGAATGAGGCACGGCCGCCCGGCGCGACGGGCGAAGCCTCATCCTATGAGGCGGGGCCCGAGTCGCCGCGCACGACCGGCAGGCCCAGCTGCCGCCACAGCAGCATTCCGCCGCGCATATTCGCCACGCGCGTGAAGCCGCCCTGCCGCAACAACACCGTGGCCTGCCCGGAGCGCATCCCGGCGTGGCACACCGTGATCACCGGGCGGTCGCGCGGAAGCCCGGCCAGCTGGCTCTTCAATTCGCTCAACGGCAGGTTGCGTGCGGCCCGGATGCGGCCGACGCGCTCGTCCATTTCCTCGTGCTGGCGCACATCGAGCAGCAGCACCTCGTCCAGGTGCTCGCAGACCCACTCGGGGTCGATCTCGATCAGCCCCGCGAAGGTCTGCCGCGCCGGCCCCCAGTCGGCCAGCGGGAGCACCTTGCCATCGGCGGGCCGACCCGAGCGCAGGTTGGCCGGCAACGCCAGCGCGAGCTGCTTCGGGTGCGGCAGGTCCAGGTTCTCCATGAAGCCGACGAAATCGCGCTCGTCGGCCTGCCCGCCGATGCGCGGGTTGTGCACGCGTTCCTCGCCGACGCAGGACATCGTGCGGCCGTTGTAGTCGTGCCCGGGAAAGACGAGGCAGTCGTCCGGCAGCGTGAAGATCTGCTCGGTGATCGAGCGGTACAGCGTGCCGGCGTGGCCTTGCTGGAAGTCGCAGCGGCCGGCGCCGCGAATCAGCAGGCAGTCGCCGGTGAAGGCGATGCGCCGGTCGCCGTGCACGTAGGTCAGGCAGCCCGCGGTGTGCCCCGGCGTCGCCCGCACATCGAGGTGATGGCGGCCGAACGCGACGCGCTCGCCGTGCTCGAGCGGCAGGTCCGCGCCCTGAAGCTCGGCGCCGTAGCGCGCCGAGATGCCGATGCGGCAGCCGCTCGCCTGCTGCATCAG
>DASYCA010000154.1:0-3957 GCA_036500445.1 Burkholderiaceae bacterium
ACACCCCGCCGAACAGCAGCCCCGAGGCGAACACCGCGACCGGATGCGCGCTCAGCACCGGCAGCACGGTCGCGACGGCGACCAGCGCGCACAGCAACCGCATCGCGCCGCCGCCGCGCTCGCGCTGCAGCAGCCCGGCCCACCCCCACGACGAGGCGATCCCGGCGAGGCCGAGCAGCGCGTAGAACAGCGTGATCAGCCCGTCGGCGAGGTGTTGTTCGCGCAGCAGCGTGACGACGAAGGTCATGTAGCCGATGTAGCCGAGGCCGAACAGGAAGTAGCCGATGAGCCCGCAGACGAAACGCCGCCATGCGAACGGCGCGCGCGGCGTGCTCGGGCCGCTGCGCGGGTCCAGCCCGCGGGTGGCGAGCGCGGTGACCGTGGTCGCGACCAGTGCCGCGGCGCCGAGCGCGATCCAGGCGGCCTGCCATGCATGCGGCACCGCCCGCGCGCTCAGCACCGGCACCAGCAGCGCCGACACGACGATGCCCACACCGATGCCGCCGTAGTAGATGCCCAGCACCAGCCCGGCCGCGTGGGCCTCGGCCTGGCTCGCCAGCCGCGCTGCCATCAGGCCGCCGGCGACGAACATCGCCGCGCTCGCGATGCCGGTCAACACGCGCAACGCGTACAGGCTGGTGTCGTTGGTGGTGAGCCCGTGGCCGGCCAGCAGCAGGGCCGAGCCGAAGCCGCCGGCGAGCAGCGCGCGGCGCGCGCCGAACCGGCGCATCACGATCGGCATCAGCAAGGCACCAATCAGGTAGCCGGCGGCGTTGACCGTGTTCATCGCGCCGGCGGTCAGGTAGCTCCAGCCGAGGTCGCCGCGCATCGGCGGCAGCAGCAGCGCGTACGAAAAGCGCGAAAGCCCGAGCGAGACGGCCGCCGCCAGTGCGAGCGCGGCTGCGAGCAGCAGCGTGGCCGTGCGCGACGGCCGAGCAGGGGCAGACGAAGCGGAAGTGGCGGGATCGCTGCGCGTGGCGCTCATCGGGTGCACGGAGGTCTCAGGATGCCCGGAGTCTTGCACAGGTGCTCGTCCTACGCTGCCGAGGCCGCTGCGCCGATGGCGAAGTGCGTCGGGCGCGCATCCAATGCCGAATGACCGACATCCCCACTCGCGCCAAGACCTTCGAGATCGACTGCACGCTGGCCTACGACGTCGCCGGCCCGACCGATTTCCTGTTTCAGGTCCACGCGCTGAACGGCATGGACCAGCAGGTGCTCGACGAATCGCTGGTGCTGACGCCGGCGCTGCCGCAGCACGTCTACGCCGACCCGAGCGTGCGCCACCGCTTCCTGCGCGTGCATGCGGACAAGGGCCCGCTCGAGCTGCGCTACCGCGCGACCGTGCGCCGCACGCCGCAGCCGGTCGACGCCGAGGCCGCGCAGGTGGCGATCGCCGAGCTGCCCGACGAGGTGATGCACAACCTGATGCCTTCGCGCTACTGCGAGTCCGACCATTTGAGCCACGCGGCGCAGCGGCTGTTCGCGCCGGGCACGCCGCCGCAGACGGGGCACGCGCGCGTGCGGGCGATCGTCGAGTGGATCCACGCGAACATCGACTACCAGCTCGGCTCGTCGCAGGCGACGACGACGGCACGCGACGTGTTCGTGCAGCGTGCCGGCGTGTGCCGCGATTTCGCGCACCTGGGCATCACGTTCTGCCGCGCGCTGAACATCCCGGCGCGGCTCGTCGTCGGCTACGCGCGCTTCGACGACCCGCCGCCGGACTTTCACGCGGTGTTCGAGGCCTGGCTCGGCGGCCGCTGGGTGCTGTTCGACGCGACCAAGATGTCGCCGCTCGATGAACTGGTGCGCGTCGCGGTCGGCCGCGATGCCAAGGACGTTGCGTTCGCGACGATCTTCGGGCCCGCGGTGATGACGACGATGAGTCCGCTGATTTGTGAACTGAGTTGACAATTTCGTGCCAGCTCAAGGCTGAACGCGGCCTGCCGATATCCCGGCACGCCTCACTTGTTCACGCCCGGCATCCCATGCATCTCGACCCTGGTTCCGCACTGACGATCCTCGTCGTCGACGACGACTCCGCGGTGCGCGCGCACCTGGCGGGCATGCTGGATGCGACCGGTCACCGCGTGCTCGAGGCGCACAACGCGGTCTGGGCGCTCGAGCTGTTCACCCGGCACCGGCCGGACCTGGTGCTGCTCGATGTCGTGATGCCCGAGCACGACGGCTACTGGCTCGCCGCCAAGCTGCGCGAGCGCGAAGCCGGGCAGTGGACGCCGATCATTTTTCTGTCCGGCCGGGATCACGACACCGATCTCGCGCTCGGCCTCGAATCGGGCGGCGACGACTACCTCGTGAAGCCGGTCTCGCCGATCGTGCTGGCCGCGAAGCTGCGTGCGATGCGGCGGCTGATGGCGATGCAGCAGCGCCTGCTGGAGCTGTCGGAGCAGCTGCGCAGCAGCAACCAGCACCTGCAGCACCTGAGCGAGCACGACACGCTGACCCGGCTGCTGAACCGGCGCGGCTTCGACGAGCGGCTGATGGGCGCGATCGCGATGGCGCGCCGGACCCAGTTGCCGTTGACGCTGCTGCTGTGCGACCTCGATCACTTCAAGAACTACAACGACCGGCTCGGCCACGCGGCCGGCGACACCTGCCTGCGCCACGTCGGCTCGCTGATCCAGCAGATGTGCCGGCGCCCCGGCGACCACGCCGCGCGCTACGGCGGCGAGGAGTTCGCGCTGATCCTGCCGGACACGCCGAAATCCGGTGCGATGACCTTGGCGCGCGCGATGCAGCGCGTCTTCGAGATCGCCGCGTGGCCGCATCCGGGGTCGCCGGTCGCGCCTCATTTGACCTTGTCCGGCGGCATCACGACCTGCGTGCCCGACGAGGCGACGACCCTGGACGGCATGCTGCGCCGCGCCGACGAGGCGCTCTACGTCGCGAAGGCCAAGGGCCGCAACCGCTTCTTCAGCTTCGAGCTGCAGGTCGATTCGGTCGAGCAGCGGCTCGACGCCGCGTGAGCAGCGTGCGCGCGACCTCGGCGAAGCCGGCGCCGCGCGCGCCCTCCGTCAGGTAGCGCGGCCAGACCGTCAGCGTGGCTTTGAAGCGCATCAGGTTGGCGACGCCGACGCTGAGCGGGAAGTGGCCGAACATCGCCTGGTCGTTGGTCGAATCGCCGACATAGGCCCAGCGCGCGGCGTCCAGCGGCGTGCCGAGCAGCCGCTGCACGATCCACGCCGCGCCGCTCAGCTTGGTGTGGGCGCCGAACCAGCCGTTGACGTGGATCGAGCTGACGCTCGCGTTCATGTTTTCGCTTGCCATGACCGCGACCACCGCGGCGATCTGCTTTTCATTCAAGAAGGCGAACTCGCTGTGGTCGACGGCGATGTCGGTGACGCGGCCGGCGCTGTCTGCGGCCAGCGTGCTGCCGGGCACCTCGCGCAGCACGCGCGCGGCGACCGCTCGCAGGCGCGCGGCGTTGGCGGCCCGGGTCGCGTCGTCCTGCGCGTACTCGATCGTCAGCGCCTGCGTCGCGTGGTCCCGGAACAGTGCGACCGCGCCGTTCTCCGCGACGATCGCCTCGAGCGGCCAGCCGCCCTGATCCAGCGGGCGCATGAACGGCCTGCTCCAGCCCATCGGCCGGCCGGTGATCGCGAACACCGGCAGGCCGGCGGCCTTCAGCTGCGCGAGTGCGCCCAGCGCGTCCGGGGTGATCGCGCCCTCGGTCGTCAGCGTGTCGTCGATGTCGGTCAGCACGCCGGCCAGGTCGCCGGCCTCGCCCTCGGGCAGATCGGCCCAGGATCGTGGAGAAGTCACGTTCATGCGGCCAGTCTTGCACAGCTCGGGACGATGGCGTCTACAATCGCGGCTCTTTCCGAGGAGCGTTGCAAGGAACGCCGCGGGCTTTCACCGAGAAAAGTCAGCGTGCGTCCCCAGGCTCGGAATGCAGTTTGCAAAATTGAAGTTTGCAACGGCGCTCACCCGCAC
>DASYCA010000155.1:0-7827 GCA_036500445.1 Burkholderiaceae bacterium
ACGCCGACAGCGCCGCTGGCGGGTCGAACAGCATCACGAGCCGGCCGGCCTGCTGGACCGCGACCAGGCTGGCGGCAAGCAGCCGGATCTCGCCGACGCCGGGGTGCGGCAGCAGCAGCTCGGTGAGCGCACGCCGCGGCCAGCCGCGGCCGGGAAGCTGGGCGTCGAGCGCGGCGAACCCGCTCGGCAGCGCCGAATCGGCGTGCCGGCCGAGCTGGTGGCCGAGCCAGAGCGCCGGGTGCAAGGCCTCGGGCCGCAGCGGCGCCCGGGCCACGGCGTGGGCCGCGGCCTGGGCGACATCGGCAGCGGCGGTGGCGGGCAGGCGGTCCATCAGACAACTGTACGTCCATACAGTCTTCGGCGCAAGCCGCAGATCAATCGCGGCGCGTCGATTCGCGCGCCAGCAACTCGGCCGGCGGCCCGTCCGCCCGGCTCGGCTGGCATGCGCCATCCAGTTGTTCCAGCAGCAGCTCGATGGCCTGCGTGGCGACCGCCTCCAGATGCAGGTTCAACGCGGTCAGCGGCGGGTTGCAGTGCCGCGCCCGCAAGCCGTCATAGCGGGTCGCGACCTTGACGTCCCCGGGGATCGAGCGCCCCAGCTCGTGCAGCGCACGCACCGCGCCGACGGCGAACGCATCGACCGGCGCGCAAATGGCGTCGATCGTCGGATGCCGCGCCATCATCTCCAGCGTGGTCAGCCGGCCGGCTTCCTCGCCGAGCTTCTCGTCGCCCTGGAACACGATCGGCTTCATGCGGCGCGCGGCGGCGAACGCGGCATAGGCGGACACGGCTTCGGTGTACGGGCTGCGCTGCTGCGTCCCCGTCAGCAGCGCGATCCGGCAGGCGCCCTGGGCCGCGAGATGCGTCAGCAGCTGGGTCGTGGTCGCCTCCGAATGCAGGTCGACGCAGGACAGCCGCTCGGTCGCGCCCGGCTGCTTGCCGATCGTCACCACCGGCAGGCCGCGCTGCAGCAGGCGCGCGAGCTGGCGGTCGGCCGCCGCGGGCTCGATCACGAGGGCGCCATCGATGCCGATGTCGTCGAGCGCGAGCGCGCCGGCCTCCGCCGGGGGCACGAGAATCAGCGCGAGCTTGCGGCTCAGGGCCACGCTCGCGGCCACGGCGGCGACCTCCATCATGAAGCCCAGGCGCGATGGCCCGCCCGCGACCGCGAACGGCATCGAGGAGACCAGCGCGATCGCGTTGGTGCGCCCGCTGCGCAGCTGCTGGGCGATGCGGTTCGGCCGGTAGCCGAGCCGCGCCGCCACCGCCTTCACGGCCTCGCGCGTGCGCGGATCGACATAGCCGCGGCCATTCAGCGCGTGCGAAACGGTGGTCGCCGAAACGCCCGGCTCGCGCGCGACATCGACGATCTTGATGCGCGGCTGCGACGAGGGGGGAAAGGCACGGGTTGACATGGCGGCGGCTCGGATGCTCCAATAGATCAACCCCAAATCGTTTTGGGGGAGGCCAGTCTAACGCCCTTTCACGGGGCTTTTTTTGCGCTCCACCCCAAAACGATTTGGTACGCAACTTGCGTCGGGTTCGAAGCACGCCAGCCACACCGAGGAAGCCCCATGTCCCCGTCCACGTCGACTCACCTGCCGCCTCTTGCCGTCGATCCCGTCGCGGCGCCTGCCGAGCCGAGCGCCGCGGTGGACGCGCTGCTGCCCGTCTCGCAACTGCTGGTGTTCGGGCTGCAGCACGTGCTGGTGATGGCGGCGGTGCCGATCACCTCGGTCTTCCTGGTCGCGAAGGCGCTGAACCTGGACACCGCGACGACGCTGCAGCTGATCAGCTCGACCTTCCTGGTCTGCGGCCTCGGCAGCCTGTTGCAGGCGTTCGGGCCGTGGAAGTTCGGCGCCCGGCTGCCGTTCATGATGATCCCCGGCGGCGCGCCGATCGTCATGTTCCTCACGATCGCGCAACAGCGCGACCTGCCGACCGCCTCGGGCGCGGTCATCCTGACGGCGCTGTTCTATTTCCTGGTGCTGCCGGTGTTCTCGCGCTGCCTGAAGTACTTCCCGCGCATCGTCATCGGCACGCTGCTGCTGCTCGTGTCGGTGAACCTGCTGAAGGTCTACGGCGGCATCATCGTCGGCAAGCCCGGCAGCCCGGGCTTCGCCGATCCGGCCGCGATCGGCCTGGCCTTCGCGACGATCGGCATGACGATCGTCTTCGCGCGCTTCCTGAAGGGGCTGTGGGGCCAGGTCTCGGTGCTGCTCGGCCTGGTCGCCGGGACGCTGCTGGCCGCGCTGTGCGGCATGACCGATTTCAGCAGCGTCGCCGGGGGCGCGCTGCTCAGCCTGCCGACGCTGCTGCCCTTCGGGATGCCGAAGTTCGACCTCGTCGCGGCCATTCCGCTGCTCGTCTTCAGCGTGATCTCGATGGTCGAGGCGACCGGCCAGACGATCGCGGTGGCCGAGGCGGTCGGCAAGACCATCGTGCCGCGCGCCGACGTGCCCAAGACGATCCGCGGCGACGCGCTGATGTCGCTGGTCGGCGGCCTGATGGGCACCTCGATGATCATCACCAGCGGCGAGAACATCGGCATCGTGCGCGCGACCGGCGTGCGTTCGCGCTACGTCACGGCGGCGGCCGGCGCGATCCTGATCGCGATCGCGCTGATCGCGCCGTTCGGCCGCCTCGCCAACGCGATCCCGTCGGCCGTGGTCGGCGGCACCGCGATGATCGTCTTCGCGATCATCGGCACGATGGGCATCGACATGCTGCGCCAGACCAACCTGCGCGATCGCGGCGGCATGTTCATCCTCGCCGGTGCGCTGACGATGGGCCTGCTGCCGATCCTGGTGCCCGGCCTGTACAGCCGCTTCCCGGCCAACCTTCAACTCGTGCTGGGCAACGGCCTGGCGATGGGCTCGCTGACCGCGGTCGTGCTGAACCTGCTGTTCAACCACACCGGCGGACGCGCCGAGGAAGGTCACTGAAATGAAACTGCTGCCGGTCTTGTCGTCTGCTCGCGGGGGGTTGCGATCGTTCGTCGCGCATCACGGTGGCGCGAGGCCGGCGTACGTCCGGGTGCCCGGTTCCGTTCAAGGTAGAGCGTTCACTGCACCGGGCACCCGAACGCACGCCGGCCGCCACGACCTGAGCAGCGGGATAGTGAAAGGCCACTGAGATGCAAACGCCTGCTTCCGAAATCGACCGCGACCGGCTCGGCGCCGCCGAGCTGCTCTTGGTGCCCGACCAGTTGATGCTGCGCGGCGGCTGCGTGAGCGGCCACGCGCTGCACGTCGAAGCGGGCCGCTTCGCCGACGTCGGGCCGGTCGAGCAGGTCCTTGCGCGCCACCCTCGCCTCACGCCGATCCCGCTGCCGAACCGGCTCGTGATGCCCGGCTTCATCGACGCCCACCATCACCTGACGCAGGCCTTCGGCAAGTCGCTCGCGGCCGGCGAGCCGTCGGAGATCTTCAAGCGCATCTGGGTGCCGCTGGAAGCGAGCCTGGACGACGAATTCGTCTACAAGGCGAGCAAGGTGGCGGCGCTGGAATCGCTGCGCGGCGGCTTCACCACCGTGTGCGACGCCGGCACCCGCGCGAAGGGGGACATCGCCGCGGTGACGACCGCCACCCGCGAGGCCGGTCTGCGCTGCGTGCTCGGCCTGATCTGCAACGACGGCGGCAACGACAGCGAGGCCGGCCTGCGCCGCGAGCTGTTGGCGCGCGCCGGCGACTTCATCGCGCGCTGGCAAGGCGATCCGCTGCTCCACCCGTCGCTCGCGATCTCGGTGCCGGAGGCCGCGTCCGACGAGGTCCTGGTGGCCGTGTCGGCGCTGTGCGCCGAGGCCGGCATCGTGTTCCAGAGCCACGTCAACGAGCATCTGGCGTCGGTCGAGCGCTCGCTGGTGCAGCGCGGCCGGCGCCCGCTGGAACTGCTCGACCACCTCGGCGCGCTCGGCCCGCAGGTGCTGATCGCCCACGGCACGCTGGTCACGCCGCACGAGCTGCGCCTCCTGCAGGACACCGACACCGCCGTCAGCTACAACCCGGTCGCGAGCCAATGGAAGGGCAACGCCGTCGCGCCGGCGCTGCAGATGGCCGAGCTCGGGATCCGCTTCGGGCTCGGCACCGATGCGACGCGCAGCGACGGCTTTCGCCTGCTGGACGCCGCCGAGTACGCGCAGCGCATCGGCTTCGGCCTGGGCATCGGAGATTTCTCCAGCGGCGGCGGCTGGACCTGGCTCGACCACGCGACGCACGAAGGCGCGCGCGCGGTCGGCCTGGGCGGCGTGACCGGCGAGATCGCGGTCGGGCTGCGCGCCGACTTCCTGATCGTCGACCTCGACGTGCCGGAGCTGTGCCCGTCCATCGACCTCGGCTGGGACCTGCTGCGCCTGGGCAACCGCGACCAGATCGACGCCGTCTACGTCGACGGCGCGATGCGCCTGTGGCGCGGCTGGCCGCTCGACTGGGACGGCCGCGCGCTGGTGCACGACCTGCGCGAACACGCCGCACGCGCGATCGCGTCCGCGCCGATCCAGCGCATCCATCCACCGTCGCACCTGGACCGGCAGCGCCGGCTGGCGCGCCGCGAACGAGGCGCTGCCGAATGACGTGGTCGACGCTGGCGTGGGTCTCGACGATGGTCGTGATCGCAAGCTTCATCCAGGGCAGCACCGGCGTGGGCTTCGCGCTGCTGGTGGCGCCGGTGCTGGGCATCCTCGCGCCGGCGATGCTGCCGGTGACGGTGCTCGTGCTGATGCTGCCGTTGAACTTCTACATCGCGTTCCGCGAACGCGCGGCGCTCGAGCTGCGCAGCGGCGCCTGGATCAGCGCCGGGCGCGCGGTCGGCACCTTCGGCGGCCTGTGGGTGCTGGCGGTGCTCTCGGCGAGCCACCTGAACCTGCTGATCGGCGTCTCGACGATCGCGGCGACCGTGGCGACGCTGGCGATGCCGGTGTTCAAGCCGAAGGCCGGGGTGTTCGTGGCGGCCGGGCTGATCACCGGCGTGACGGAAACCGCCACCGGCATCGGCGGGCCGCCGCTGGCGCTGGTGTACCAGCACCATCCGGTGCCGGTGATGCGCTCGACGATCGCGCTGTGCTTCCTGGTCGGCGAGCTGTTCTCGCTCGCCTTCCTGTGGCACGCCGACCGCATCGGCGCCGCGCAGGTCCTCGGCGTGGCGCAGCTGCTGCCGGCGCTGGCGATCGGCGCGCTGTTGAGCCGACTGGTGCACCGGCGCGTGAATTCGCGCGCGTTGCGCCTCTTCGTGATGGTGTTTTCGATCGTCTCGGGGCTGGTCCTGATCGTGCGCTGAGGGCAACGCGGGGCGGCTCAATGGCGGATCGCCGCCGAGCGCACGCCCTTGGCCTGCTTCAGCCGCTCCATCACGGCCAGCACCGCCTCGGGCGTGGGCCGGTGCACGCCGATGACGATGTCGTCCTCCTCGGCCGCATCGCCCGGCTGGATCGACACCGTGCGGACCGCGATGCCCGCGGTCGTCAGCACCGATTCGAGCATCGCGAGCGAGGCGGCTTCGCGATCGACCGTCAGCGCGATCTCGCTGCCGCCGCGCGTGGACCAGTAACGCCGTTCGAGCGGCTTCAACCCGGCCAGGATCCCGAAGATGATCGCGGTGCCGCCCACCGCGGCGGTGTACAGCCCGCCGCCGACCGCCAGACCGACCGCCGCGACCGTCCACAGGCTGGCCGCGGTCGTCAGCCCGCGGATCTTGTCCTGGCGGAACAGGATGGCGCCCGCGCCGAGGAAGCCGATCCCGCTGACGACCTGCGCGGCCACGCGCGACGGGTCCAGCACGACATGATCCTGGCCCAGGACGTCGCCGAAGCCGAACAGCGACACCAGCATGATCAGCGCCGAGCCGACGCACACCAGCATGTGGGTGCGCAGCCCCGCGGTCCACTGCAGGCGCTCGCGCTCGATGCCGATCACGCTGCCCAGGACGGCGGCCAGCGCCAGGCGGGACAGCAATTCGACATTGGACAGCATGGCGGCCTTTCGGGGTGGGGGGTCGGAATCATACGGACAACCGCCTTTGGTGACCAGGCAATCAATCACTTGCTTTTGGCAACTGATTGCGAAAGAATCGCTTCACGATGACCGATTCGATCCCTCCTCCCCCTTCTCCCGACGGCGCCCGCATCGAGGCCGTGCGCCGCTTCAACCGCTTCTACACGCGCCGCATCGGCGTGCTGCACGAGGGCTTGCTGGCCTCGAAATTCACGCTGACCGAATCGCGCCTGCTCTGGGAGCTCGCGCACCACGACCACCTCACCGCGACCGAGCTGGTGCGCGAGCTCGGGCTCGATGCCGGCTACCTGAGCCGGCTGCTGCGCGGCCTCGGCGAACGCGGCCTGATCAAGCGCACGCGCGACGCCGACGACGCCCGTCACCAGCGCCTGAGCCTCACCGCCGCGGGCCGGCGCGCCTTCGCGCCGCTCGACACGCGCTCGCGGGCCGACGTGAACGCGCTGCTCGCGCCGCTCGCCGACGCCCAGCAGCAGCAGTTGCTCGGCTCGATGGCGGCAATCGAGCAGATGCTGGGCGAGCCGGCCGAGGCGCGCGCGCGCCCGGCGCTGCTGCGCCCGCACCGGCCCGGCGACATCGGCTGGATCATCGGCCGCCACGGTTCGCTCTACGCCGACGAGTACGGCTGGGACATCCGCTTCGAGGCGCTGGTCGCACGCATCGCCGCCGACTTCGTGGACCGCTTCGACGCGCAGCGCGAGGCCTGCTGGATCGCCGAGCGCGACGGCGCGGCGCTCGGCAGCGTGATGCTGGTGCAGGCGCGCGACGAGGCCACGCAGCAGGCGATCGACGGCGTCGCGCAACTGCGCCTGCTGCTGGTCGAGCCGGCCGCGCGCGGCCTGGGGCTGGGGGCGCGCCTGGCCGACGAATGCCAGCGTTTCGCGCGCCGCGCCGGCTACCGAAAGATCATGCTGTGGACCAACGCCAACCTGCTCGCTGCGCGCGGCATCTACGCGAAGCAGGGCTACACGCGGGTCCGCAGCGAGCCGCACCACAGCTTCGGCCACGAGCTGGTCGGCGAGATCTGGGAGCTCGCGCTGTGACGCCGGCGCCGACCGCGCCCTGCCCCTGCGGCAGCGGCGTGCGCCTGGCGGCCTGCTGCGGCCGCTACCACGCCGGCCCGCAGCACCTGCAGGCGCCGACGGCCGAGGTGCTGATGCGCTCGCGCTACAGCGCCTTCGTCGCCGGCTTGGCCGACTACCTGCTCGCGACCTGGCACCCGAGCACGCGCCCGCCGGCGCTCGAGCCGAACGAGCCCGGCCTGAAGTGGCTCGGGCTGGAGGTCAAGCGCCACGCCATGAGCGACATCGACCACGCCACGGTCGAGTTCGTCGCCCGCAGCAGGCTCGGCGGGCGCGCCCACCGGCTGCGCGAGCTCAGCCGCTTCGTGCGCGAGGACGGGCGCTGGTACTACGTCGACGGCGACGGGGCCTGACGGCCAGCGGATCAGGCGAATTCCAGATCCACGCGGTGGTGTTGCAGCGCACCCGCGGGCATCACCGGAGTCGGCGCGCCGTGGTGCTGCTTCACAATGCCCGCGAACGCTTCATCCAAGAAGCGAGGGAGACGACATGAACGGTCAGATGATGCAGCAACCGCTGCTGATCTCGTCGCTGCTGGTCCACGCCGAGCGCCATCATGGCGACCAGCAGGTGGTCTCGCGCCGGGTCGAAGGCGACATCCACCGCAGCAGCTACCGCGAACTCGCCGCGCGGTCCCGCCGCATGGCCAAGGCGCTGGCCAGGCTCGGCGTGCAGCCGGGCGAACGGGTCGGCACGCTGGCCTGGAACGGCTACCGCCACATGGAGCTGTACTACGCGGT
>DASYCA010000156.1:0-4044 GCA_036500445.1 Burkholderiaceae bacterium
CGGCGTCTGCGCGCATGTCTCGTGGACGATGCAGGACATCGCGACCGACCCCCACCTGCGCGAGCGCGGCGCGGTGACCGAGGTCAGCGCGCCCGACATCCCGGCGCGCCTCGCGGTCGGCGCACCGGCGCGCTTCGGCCGCACCGACGACGTCGGCATCCGCCGCCTCACGCCCACGCTCGGCCAGGACGAGGACTACGTCTTCGGCGAGCTGCTCGGGCTGAGCGGCGCGCAGCGTGCGGACCTGGAGGCGCGCGAGATCATCCTGTGAGAATCACCGCCATCGATTTCGAATGACCCGAAGGAGCGCTGCATGAAAGACGCCATCTACCTCGTGCTGGACATGGAGAACGACCTCGTGCACGCCGACGGCGCGAACGGCAAGGCCGCCTACGGCGAGCAGGTGCGCGGCCGCCGCATCATCGAGAACACCCGCGTCGCGCTGGACAAGGCGCGCGCCGCCGGGCTGCACATCGGTTTCGTGCGCGTCGGTTTCTCGCCCGACTACCGCGAGTGCCCGCCGAATTCGCCGATCTTCTCCGGCGCGCGCAAGAACGGCCTCTTCAAGCTGGGAACCTGGGGCACCGACATCCACCCCGACCTCGGCCGCCAGCCGGGCGACTTCGACATCGTGAAGCACCGCGTCAGCCCGTTCTACGCGACCTCGCTCGAAGCGATCCTGCGGGCCCAAGCGATCCGCCGGATCTACTGCTCCGGCATCTCGACCAACGCGGTCGTGCAGGCCACCGTCCGCGAGGGCCACGACCGTGATCACGAGATGATCGTGCTGGAAGACGCCTGCTGCGGCGCATCGGCCGAGGAACACGAGCTGGCGATCCAGAGCCTGAAGCGCTTCTGCCGCCTGACGACCTCGCAGGACGTCGTCTTCGAGTGAAGGCCGGGGCGCATAGAATCTCGCGATACGAAACGGAGAAGGCCGGCGACTTCCGCGCCCGGCCCCCGCCCAGGGCACGCTTGCGCAGATGGAATACCGAACCAAAGAGGAACAGGTCGCGGACTACCTGCGCGAACGGATCATCTCCGGCGTGTACCCGCGCGGCTCGCGCCTGAAGCAGGCCGAGATCGCCGAGGAGCTGCACCTGAGCATCACGCCGGTGCGCGAGGCGCTGCGGCTGCTGGTGGCCGAGGGCTACATCGACGGCGATTCGTACCGCGGCGCGCGCGTCGTGCCGTTCGACGCGGCGGCCTCCGGCGAGATCCTTCAGCTGCGCCTGATGCTCGAATCGCAGCTCGTGCGCGGCGCGGTCGACAAGGTCACCGCCCAGGACATCACCGAAGTGCGCGCGCTCGCCGACGAGTTCGAGGCGAGCTTCGAGAGCGGCAACCGCGCCGCCGCGCGCGGCATCAACTACCGGTTTCACCGGCGCCTCTACGACATCGCGGAGATGCCGCAGACGCTGCATTTCGTGCAGATCCTGTGGGCGCGCTACCCGTTCGACCTGATCAACGCGGTCCAGGGCCGGGGCAAGGACGCCGTCAAGGAACACGACGAGATCCTGCACGCGCTCACCACCGGCGACGCCTCGGCCGCGATGCTGGCGATGCGCAAGCACATCGAATCGGGCTGGTCGGTGCTGAAGTCGGCGTAGCCGGGCGCGCGGGCCTCACGCCGGCGGGTGACAGCACGCGCCGGCCGCCGGCGCCGGCTCGTAGCGGTCGTGGTGGCGCACCCACTCCATCCGGTTCGGCACGTCGCGTTCGCCGCGGCCTTCGGGCGTGAGGTCCATCAGGCGGTAGGCGCCCATCATGACCTCGACGCCGCGCCCGTAGGTCGAGTAGGTGTGGAAGACCGCGCCCGCGTCGTCGCGGTAGAACACGCTGATGCCGGGCATCTCCTGGGCCGGAAACGACAGCGGCTGGTAGTTGTAGTTCGCCGCGCCGCGGGCGTGCTCCTGCGGCGTGAAGCTGACGCCGAAGTCGTGGTTGAACTCGCTGCCGTTCGACGAGATCCACTCGAAGCGCCAGCCCATGCGGGTCTTGAATCGTTCGATCTCGGCCAGCGGCGCGCGCGAGACGGCGAGCATCGTGATGTCCCGGTGCGCGAGGTGCACGTTCATCCCGTCGGTGTGGTCGGCCATGTACGAGCAGCTCGGGCAGCCCTGCTCCCAGCCCGGCCCGAGCATGAAGTGCTGCACCAGCAGCTGGCGGCGGCCTTCGAACAGCTCGGCGAGGCGGCGCGGGCCCGCGGGCGTGTCGAAGACGTAGTCCTTCTCGACGCGCTCCCAGGGCAAGGCGCGGCGTTCGCGCGCGAGCTCGTCCTGCAGGCGCAGCAGCTCTTTTTCGCGCACCAGCAGCGCCTTGCGCTCGCTGGTCCATTGCGCGTTCGGGACGACGGGGTGGTTGGCGGTGTTGGCGCTGGCGAGGGCGGTGTTCATCGGGTGCTCCTTGAAGAGGGTTCAGCGTGCCGGGCGCCGCACGGCGCGGACCTTCCCGGTGCCCCCGCCGCCGCAATAGAAAAGGTCCGCGCCGTCGGATTCGAGCCCGCTGATGCCGACGCCGTCCGGCAGTTCCAGACGCTCGATCACCGCGCCGCTCTGCGGGTCGACCCGGCGCAGATCGGCCTGGTCGCCTTCCCACGTGCCGTGCCAGAGTTCGCCGTCGACCCAGGTCACGCCGGTGACGAAGCGGTTCGATTCGATCGTGCGCGTGATCGTTCCGGTGGCCGGGTCGATCCGGTGGATCTTGCGATCGCGGTACTGGCCGACCCACAGGCTGCCCTCGGCCCAGGTCAGCCCCGAGTCGCCGCCGTGGCCGGGCGCCGGGATCGACGCCAGCACCGCGCCGGTGGCCGGATCGATCTTGTCGATGCGCTGCTCGGCGATCTGGTACAGGTGGGTGCCGTCGAACGCGGTGCCGGCGTGCGACGGGTGGTCGAGCGTGCGCGTGGTCTCGCCGCTCGCGGGGTCGAACGCGACCAGCCGCGCGCCGGTGGCGGCCCAGACGTGGCGGCCGTCGTGCGTCACGCCGTGCACGCGCTCGGCGCCGTCGAACGGGCCGTACTCGCGCACGATCTCGGCGGGACGCACGGTGGCGCGGGTTTTCTTTTCGAGGGTCATCGTCGGCTCCTTGTGGCGGATCGGAAGCGCCGCCATGAAGCGACTTTAGGCAATCGGCAGCGTCGCGGGGAGTAACAAGATCGTCGTGAATCCGGCCAGCGGCGGGGCGAGCCAGCGGCGCGCGCGGGCGCGGCCGATCGTGCGCACGCGGCCGGCCGCGTCGAGTTCGGCGAGCGCGCGCTGGACGCTGCGCTGGCTCGCGCCGAGCGCCAGCGCCAGCGCCGAGGTCGACCAGGCCGCGCCGTCGCCGAGCAGCGCCAGCAGCGAGGCCTGCTCGCCATCGATCGGCGGCGCGAGCACGGCGACCTCGCGGCCGTCGCGCGGGCGCAGCACGAAGCCCGCCGGCGTGGCCTCGATCTGCGCGAACGGTTTCGCGAGCGCCCGCAGGCGGCCGATCTCGACGCGCAAGCGCGCCCGGTGCGTCTCGTCCGGGCGCCGGGTGCGGAAGGCGTCCGCGATCAAGGCCTCGCGACCGGCATCGCCGGGCCAGGCCTGGGCGAGCGTGCGCAACAGCGCGAACAGGATGGGGCGGCTGGCGAGCGGTTGCCACGCCGTGCCGGCGCGCAGCCCGCGGCGGCACGCGTCGACGACGAGCGCGTCGGAGCCGAGCAACGCCTCGACCTCGGCCAGGCGCAGCGCCTGCTCGGCGCCGGCGGCGAGGCGGCGGGCCGCGGGACGCTCGAGCGCCGCCCGCGCCTCGGCGACCTCGGCCAGCAGCACCGGCACGCCGGCCCGCTCGGCGGCCGCCTGCGCGCGCTCGAGCGCGGCGCGCGCCGGGGCGACGCGCAGCGAGCGCAAGGCCAGTTCGGCTTCGGCCAGCGCGGCGACGGCGGCGAGTGAGGGCGGCCACTCGCGCGGCCGGCCGAGGCCCGCACGTTGCGCTGCGCGGGAATCGAGCTCGGGCAGCGGCGCCGCGGGCGCGTCGGGGCCGACCCGCGGGGCCGCGGTCCGGTCAAGGCGCGCGAGG
>DASYCA010000157.1:0-7640 GCA_036500445.1 Burkholderiaceae bacterium
CCGGTCTCGGCCATCTTGCGCTCCAGGTCGAGGTAGCCCAGCACCGGCTGCCACGGCCGCGGCAGCCGAAAGCGCACCCGCGTGATCACGCTGCGGTTCGCGAGCGAATGCTTGAACACGCTGTCGCGGTAGCCGAACGCGCAGATCTCGGAGCGCAGGGTGACGCTGCGGCCGGTCACGAGGTCGACCGCGTCGAGCGATTCGAAGCGGTCTTTCAATTCGACGCCGTAGGCGCCGATGTTCTGCACCGGCGCGGCGCCGACCGTGCCCGGGATCAGCGCGAGGTTCTCCAGGCCGTGCCAGCCGTTCGCGAGCGCGAACGCGACGAACTCGTGCCAGGTCTCGCCGGCGCCGGCCTCGACGACCCAGGCGTCGGGGTGCTCGGCGACCAGCCGGATGCCCTTGACCTCGACCTTCAGCACGGTCTGCGGCATGTCGCGCGTCAGGATGATGTTGCTGCCCCCGCCCAGCACGAACTTCGGCGCCATGCCCAATTGGGGGTGGTCAACCACGCGGCGCACGTCGGCATCGCCCGCGATGCGCACGAGCGTGTGCGCAACTGCCGGAAGGCTGAAGCTGTTGTAGGGTTTGAGGCTGACGCCCGACTCGATTTGCATGCCACAATTTTCCTCCATCTCACTGCATTCCGGATGACGACATGCCCAGCTTCGACACCGTGCTCGAACCGAACCTCGTGGAGGTGCGCAACGCCGTCGACCAGAGCTCGAAGGAAATCGGCACGCGCTTCGATTTCAAGGGCTCGTCGGCCAAGGTCGAGCTGAAGGAGAAGGAGCTGACGGTCTGGGCCGACAGCGATTTTCAGATCGGCCAGGTGCTGGACGTCCTGATCGCGAAGCTGACCAAGCGCAGCGTGGACATCCGCTTCCTGGACCGCAGCGCGAAGATCGAGAAGATCGGCGGCGACAAGGTGAAACAACTGATCGTCGTGAAGAACGGCATCGACTCCGACACCGCGAAGAAGATCCAGACCTTCGTCAAGCAGAGCAAGATGAAGGTGCAGGCTGCCATCCAGGGCGACGTGGTGCGCGTCACCGGCGCCAAGCGCGACGACCTGCAGGCCGCGATGGCGATGATCCGCAAGGAAATCGCCGACGCGCCGCTCACGTTCACGAACTTTCGCGATTGAATCGATGCGCGCCCTGATCGCCGCGGCGGTGTTGCTCGCGGCCGCTCCGGCTTTCGCCCAATCGGTCTCGATGAGCGGCAGCCTGGGCAGCAAGGCGCTGCTGGTGATCGACGGCGCGCCGCGCACCGTCGCCAGCGGCGAGACCGTGCTGGGCGTCAAGCTCGTGTCGGTCAGCGGCAGCGACGCCGTCGTCGAGGTCAAGGGCAAGCGCGTGACGCTCGCGATGGGCGGCGCGCAGGTCAACCTGGGCGGCGTGCCGAGCGAGGGCGGCGGCTCGAAGATCGTGCTGTCGGCCGGCAGCGGCGGGCACTTCTTCACCACCGGCACGATCAACGGCCACTCGGTGCGCTTCGTCGTCGACACGGGTGCGACCCTCGTCTCGATGGGCGCCGATCAGGCCAGGGAGCTCGGGGTCGACTACACCAAGGGCCAGCGCGGCATCGCCGGCACCGCCAACGGGCAGATGGTCGCGTACAAGGTCAAGCTCGCCTCGGTGCGGGTCGGCGACGTGCAGCTCTACGACGTCGACGGGCTGGTGAGCCAGCAGCCGATGGAAGTCATCCTGCTCGGCAACAGCTTCCTGTCGCGCTTCCAGATGGCGCGCGACAACGACACGATGACGCTGACCAAGCGGTATTGACTGTCGCCGCGGGGACAAATCAAAATCGCACGGTCGTGCTAAAACGTCCGACTGCGCAGACTGGAGACGCCCGATGGACCTGAATTTCACCCCCGAAGAACAAGCCTTCCGCGCGCAGATCCGCGCCTGGGTCGCGGAGAACCTGCCGAAGGACATCAGCCACAAGGTCCACCACGCGCTGCACCTGAGCAAGGACGACCTGCAGCGCTGGGCCCGCATCCTGGGCAAGCAGGGCTGGCACGGCTGGGCCTGGCCGAAGGAATTCGGCGGCCCGGGCTGGAACGCGATCCAGAAGCACCTGTTCGAGGAAGAGAACGCCCTCGCCGGTGCGCCGCGCGTGATTCCCTTCGGCCCGGTGATGGTCGCGCCGGTGATCATGGCCTTCGGCACCCCGGCCCAGCAAAAGCGCTTCCTGCCCGGGATCATGAGCGGCGAGGTCTGGTGGAGCCAGGGCTACAGCGAGCCCGGCTCGGGCTCCGACCTCGCCTCGGTCAAGACCAAGGCGGAACGAAAAGGCGACTACTACGTCGTCAACGGCCAGAAGACCTGGACCACGCTCGGCCAGTACGGCGACTGGATCTTCTGCCTGGTGCGCACCAGCAACGAGGGCAAGCCGCAGACCGGCATCAGCTTCCTGCTGATCGACATGAAGAGCCCCGGCGTCTCGGTGCGGCCGATCATCACGATGGACGGCGAGCACGAGGTCAACGAGGTCTGGTTCGACAACGTCGAGGTCCCGGCGGATCAACTGATCGGCGAGGAGAACAAGGGCTGGACGTACGCGAAGCACCTGCTCGCGCACGAGCGCACCAACATCGCCGACGTGAATCGCGCCAAGCGGGAGCTGGAACGGTTGAAGCGCATCGCGCAGGCCGAGGGCGTCTACCAAGACCTGCGTTTCCGCGACGAGATCGCCAAGCTCGAGGTCGACGTGGTCGCGCTCGAAATGATGGTGCTGCGCGTGCTGAGCGCGGAGAAGTCGGGCAAGCAATCGCTGGACGTCGCCGGCCTGCTGAAGATCCGCGGCAGCGAGATCCAGCAGCGCTACTCCGAGCTGATGATGCTGGCCGCCGGCCCGGCCGCGGTGCCGCTGATCCGCGAGGCGATGGAAGCCGGCTGGCAAGGCGACCAGGCGGCCTCCGGCGCCTTCGTCGCGCCGCTGGCCGGCACCTACTTCAACATGCGCAAGACGACGATCTACGGCGGCAGCAACGAAGTGCAACGCAACATCGTCGCGCAGACCGTGCTCGGCTAACCAGGAATTCCCATGGACTTCGATTTCTCCGATGACCAAGAGATGCTGCGCGACTCCGTGCGCAAGTGGGTCGACAAGGCCTACACCTTCGAGCGCCGGCGCGAGATCGTCAAGACCGGCGGCTTCTCGGCCGCGGCCTGGAAGGACCTCGCCGAGCTCGGCCTGACCGGCCTGCAGGTGCCCGAGGCGCAGGGCGGCATGGGCTTCGGCCCGGTCGATGCGATGGTCGTGATGGAAGAGCTCGGCCGCGGCATCGTGCTGGAGCCCTATGCCGCCGTCGCGCTGGTGGCCACGAGCCTGCTGGCCGCCGGCAAGGCGCCTTCCGGCGAGCTCTGGCTGCAAGGCATCGCCGAGGGCAAGGAGCGCGTCGTGCTCGCGCACCAGGAGCGCACCGCACGCTACCGGCTCGCGCAGGTCGAGACGACGGCGAAGAACGCCGGCGGCACCTGGCAGCTGAACGGCGCCAAGACGATGGTGCCCGCGGGCGCCCAGGCCGGCGCGTTCATCGTGCCGGCGCGCGTCAGCGGCGGCGCGGACGACCCGGCCGGCATCGCCATCTTCCTCGTCTCCAAAGGCAAAAAAGGCGTCGCGCTGAGCGGCTACCCGACGCAGGACGGCGCCTGCGCCGCTGACCTGACATTGACCAACGCCGACGCGATCGAGCTGCTGCCGGCGGGTGAAAAAGCCTTCGCGGCACTCGAGCGCGCGATCGACATCGGCATCGCCGCGCTGTGCGCCGAGGCCGTCGGCGCGATGGACAAGCTGGTCGCGGTGACGGTCGAATACATGAACACGCGCAAGCAGTTCGGCGTCACGATCGCCAGCTTCCAGGCGCTGAAGCACCGCATCGCCGACGTCAAGATGCAGCTCGAGCTCGCGCGCTCGATGAGCTACTTCGCGAGCCTGAAGCTGAACGAGCCGGCCCCCGCGCGGCGCCGCGCGCTCGCGCAGGCGAAGTTCCAACTCGGGCAGTCGATGCGCTTCGTCGGCCAGCAGTGCATTCAATTGCACGGCGGCATCGGCGTGACCGACGAGTACATCGCGAGCCACTACTTCAAGCGGCTGACGGTGATGGAGATGAGCTACGGCGACACGCTGCATCAGCTCGGCGAGGTCTCGGCGCGGATGCAGGCCACCGCCGGCGTGTTCGCCTAGGTGCCCGGCCGCACCGTGACGCGCGCCGGATCGCTGACCGACGTCGCCGGCCTGCGCGTCGGCCATTTCACCGAGACGCGCCGGCCGACCGGCTGCACCGTGATCCTCGCGCCCGCGGGCGGCATGGTCGCGGGGGTCGACGTGCGCGGCGCCGCGCCGGGCACGCGCGAGACCGAACTGCTCTCGCCGCTGAACGCGATCGAGAAGGTCCACGCGATCGTGCTCGCCGGCGGCAGCGCGTTCGGGCTGGATGCCGCGAGCGGCGTGATGCGCTGGCTCGAGGAGCACGGCATCGGCGTGCAGGTCGGCCCGGCGCGCGTGCCGATCGTCCCGGCGGCGATCCTGTTCGACCTGTGGGTCGGCGATTTCACGGTCCGCCCCGATGCGGCGGCGGGCTTCGCGGCCTGCGAAGCGGCGAGCGGCGACCCGGTCGCCGAGGGCAATGTCGGCGCCGGCACCGGCGCGGCGGTCGGCAAATTGTTCGGCATCGATCGCGCGATGCGCGGCGGTTTGGGCAGCGCGTCGATCACGGTCGGCGGCATCACGGTCGCCGCACTCGTGGCGGTCAACGCGATCGGCGACGTGATCGACCCGGCGACCGGCGAGCCGATCGCCGGCGCGCGCAGCGCCGACGGCAAGCGCCTGCACGGCACGATGCGCGCGCTGCGCGACGGCGAGGTACTCGCGCCACTGCAGGCCGGCGGCGCGACGACGATCGGCGTGGTCGCGACCGATGCGGTGTTGACCAAGGCGCAGGCCAACAAGCTCGCGCAGATGGCGCACGACGGCTTCGCGCGCAGCATCAACCCGGTCCACACGATGACCGACGGCGACACGATCTTCGGCCTCGCGACCGGTGCGAGCGGCCGATCCGCGAACCTGACCCTGCTCGGCGCGCTCGGCGCCGACGTGATGGCGACGGCCGTGGTGCGCGCGGTGCGCGCCGCGACCCCCCTGAGCGGCCCGGGCCTGCCCGACCTGCCGACGGCGAACGAGCTGAGCGCGGGCCCCTGAGCCACAATCCTCCGACAACGAGAATCGGAGACCGTCAGTGCCTGTCCTGCCACTCTCGCGCCGTGCCCTCGTGCTCGGCGCCACCGCCCTCGCCACGACCTCGATGCTTGCCGCCTGCGCGACCCCTCCTGCCGCCGACCCCTTGCCGCCGATCGTCTTCGTCCACGGCAATGGCGACAGCGCCGCGCTGTGGATGACGACGCTGTGGCGCTTCGAATCGAACGGCTGGCCGCGCGAGCGGCTGCTCGCGCTCGACTTCCCCTACCCGCTCGCGCGCGACGTCGATGCCGCGCCGCAGCCCGGGCGCAGCGGCACGGCCGAGAGCATGCAGTTCCTGAGCGCCGAGGTCGACCGGCTGTTGCGCGCGACCGGCGCCAGCCGCGTCGTGCTGATCGCGAACTCGCGCGGCGGCAACGCGGTGCGCCTGTACATCGCCAGCGGCGGCGGCGCCGCGACCGTCTCGCACGCGATCCTGTGCGGCACGCCGAACCACGGCGTCTGGGCCGACCCGACCAGCCGCACCGGCCACGAGTTCAACGGCGCCGGCCCCTTCCTGATGGGGCTCAACGCGCCGCAGGGCCCGAACGGCGACGAGGTCTCGCCGAACGTGAAATGGATGACGATCCGCTCCGACCGCAACGACAAATACGCCCAGCCCGACGGCCTGTGGCTCGGCGCGAAGGGCATGCCCACCCACGTCGGCTTCGACGGGCCCGCGCTGAAGGGCGCCGAGAACGTCGAGATCGCCGGGCTGGACCACCGCGAGACGGCCTTCAGCGCGAAGGCCTTCGCGCCGATGCTGCGCTTCATCACCGGCCGCGCGAGCGCCGCGCCGATCGCACCGGAGGCGCGCATCGTGCTCGACGGCAAGCTGAGCGGCTACGGCGTCAACAACCGCGAGGGCACGGCGCCGAGCAACCTGCCGCTGGCCGGCGCGACGGTCGAGGTCTTCGCGGTCGACGCCGAAACCGGCGCGCGCCGCGGCGCGGCGGCGCACCGCCGGACGGTCGGTGCGGACGGCGCCTGGGGCCCGTTCCACGGCGACTCGCAGACCTGCTACGAGTTCGTGATCGGCGGCGTGCCGGGCTACGCCGTCACGCACCTCTACCGCTCGCCGTTCGCGCGCTCGTCCGGCATCGTGAACCTGCGCGCCGAGCCGCTGCAGGAGGCCGACCGCGGCGCCGCGGCGGTCGTGACGCTGGTGCGCCCGCGCGGCTACTTCGGTCTGCCGCGCGACGAGGTCACGCTCGACGGCCACGACCCCGCGCCGGGGATCGCGCCGGGCACGCCCGGCCTGTCGGCCTCGAAGATCCACCTGAGCGCGGCCAGCGAGATCGGCCGCCCGGTCAGCGGCAGCTTCAACGGCGAGCGCATCACCGGCCGCGCGTGGCCGATCGCGAACCGGGAAGTGACGTTTCTGGAGCTGACGTACTGAGCGCGGAGCCGCCGACAAGCGGTTTCCAAAGATGCATGCATGCATCGCTGCCATCGCTGCCGCCAACGGGTTGGCGGTGGCCACCCGCGACACCGGCCCGTTCGAGGCGACCGGCGCGGCGGTGATCAACCCCTGGCAGACATGAAGAGGGTCTGGCGAGCGTCCTGACGGAAGGTCAACGCAGGCTGCGCTGAAAAAACGCCAGCACCTGGGCGTTGAACTCGGCGTGAAAGGCTTGGCGGTCGAACGGCGGCGGGTCCGTGCAGAGCTCCCGCGCGCGGCGGGCCATCTCGCTCGGGCACGGCGGCAGGAACGCGAAGTGCTGGGCGTTCGGGACGGTCCGGAAATCGGGCTTCACCAGCAATTCCGCGGCGACCTCGGCCACGCTGTCGGGGGTCACGCCGTCCCCGCCATGCTCGGACCGCCACAGCTGGATCGGCACGCGCACCGCGCCGAAAGACGCCGGCGTGAAGAAGATGCTCAACGGGTCCGCAATCACCGCCGCCTTGATGCGGGGGTCGTGCACCAGCGGCCCGAGCCGGCCTGCGCGAAGCGCGTCGCAGACCGGGTTCGGCGCCCCCGCGCACAGCCGGGTGGCCGCATTGAAACGAGGCTCGGCGCCCGCGATGACCAGCCCCGTGTACCCGCCTCGCGAAAAGCCGAACAACCCGATGCGATCCGGATCGATGACGGCGGCGCCGCCCCACGCGCCGAGCATGTGGTCGACGAGCCGCTTGATGTCGGCGGGCCGTTCGACGAACACCGACAGCTCGCCGGAGCGGCTGCTGTCCTGCGCGCTGTCGCCGGGGTGCGAGATCGCGGCGACGACGAAGCCGGCGTCCGCCAGCACCTGCGCGGTGTCGCGATGGCCCAGATAACTGCCCTGGTGGCCGTGGGAGATCACGATCAGCGGCAGCTTCGTCCCGGCGACCGGGCAGTCGCGGGTCGCGAGCATCGGAAACGGCCCGACCTTGATCTCCGTCGGTGCGGCTGC